>CANIHR010000056.1 GCA_947467185.1 Bryobacterales bacterium | reverse complement strand
CTGATCCCCGGCGCCAACTCTGCTGCCATCCTCGATCAGCCCAACTTCGCCTCCTCCGGCGGCGTCCGCTTCAACGACCACGCCTTCAACGTCCGCGGCGACTACTATCTCTCCGATAAGATTCACACGTTCGGTCGTTACTCCATGCAGGACTTCTCCATGGTGGCCCCCGGTTCCTTCGGCCTCGTCGCCGGCGGTCCTGGTCTCGACGCCTCCGGTTCCACCAGCGCTTACGCCGGTGCCTCCACCTCCCGCAACCACTCCATCGCTGCCGGCTTCGATTACAACGTGAAGCCCAATCTCCTCACCGACTTCCGTTTCGGCTATGTCCGCTACCATGTCTTCGGCCAGCCCAACGGCATCGGCACCTCGCCTGCCAAAGACGCCGGTATCCCCGGTGTGAACCTCGATGCCAACTTCACCTCCGGCATGCCTGCGTTCTTCATCAACGGCTACGGCAACAGCCTCTTCAAGTTCGGCTATGCCCTCGGCGTCAATGGTTGCAATTGCCCCCTCATCCAGGACGAAAATCAGTACCAGTTCGTCAACAACTGGACGAAGATTTCGGGCAACCACACCATCAAGTTCGGTGCCGACCTCCGGGTTGCCCACAACCTCCGGGTACCCTCTGACAGGCACCGCTCCGGCGAACTCAACTTCGACGCCGCGCGTACCCAGGGTCCCACCGGCGGCGGTTCCGGCCTGGCTTCCTTCCTGATGGGTGATGTGTCCCGCTTTGAGCGCTATGTCTCCAACTCGCTCGACGCCAGCGAAACCCAGAACCGCTATTTCCTCTTCGTACAGGACCAGTGGCACGTCACCAGCAAGCTGACCGTCAACTACGGTCTTCGCTGGGAAAACTACCGTCCGCAGACCATCAACAAGGCCGGCAACGGCGGCTTCGTCAGCCTCTCCACCGGTGAAGTTTCTATCGCCGGCCAGGGCGACACCGGGCTCGATATGAACGTGAAGACTTCCAACAAGCTCTTCGCGCCCCGTCTCGGCATCGCCTACCAGCTCAACAACAAGACCGTCATCCGCGCTGGTTACGGCCGCGGCTTCAACCTCGGCGTCTTCGGCTCCATCTTCGGCCACAACGTGACGCAGAACCTGCCCATCCTCGGCATCCAGTCCCTGCAGCCCGCCAACGCCTTCGATTCGGTCTTCAACCTGGCGGCTGGCCCCACGCCACTCGATCCCGCCAGCATCCTGGCCGCCCAGCGCAAAGGCCCCAACGGCAAGAACATCCTGCCCAACGGTGTCACCGCGTTCGTCATCTCCAACCCCATCCGCTTCCCCACCGTCGACGCCTGGAACTTCACCATCCAGCGCCAGCTGACCTCGACGTCCTCCATGGACATCGCCTACGTTGGCACCAAGGGCACCCACGTCTTCGCCGGTACCGGTGGCGACTATGATCCCAACCAGGCCGACATCAACGGCTTCGGCACCCTCACCACCAACCAGCGCAAGCCCTTCTTTAACCTCTTCGGATGGTCACAGAACCTGCGCTACTACGGTTCCGATGCCAGCAACAACTACCACTCCATGCAGCTTCGTTACAACAAGCGCTTCTCCAGCGGCATGAACGTGATGTCCCACTACACCTGGTCGAAGAACATCGACTACGACGGAACCTACTACCCCCGCGACGCCAAGCTGGCCCGTGGCGTCTCCAGCAACAACCGCGAGCACGTCTTCTTCCTCGCGTCGTTGTATGAAATCCCGGTCGGCAAGGGCCACCGCTTCCTCGGCAATGCGTCGAAGATTGTCGATGCCCTCATCGGTGGCTGGCAAACCAACGGCTCCTGGAGCTGGATGGCCGGTCAGCCCTTTACCCCGTCCTATCGCGATTGCAACTCCGACCGTGATACCGGCTGGTGCCGTCCCGATGTCGTCGGCGATATCTCGGTCTCCAATCCCAGCCAGTTCGGCTGGTTCAAGACCACCTCCGTACCCCTCACCGCTAACGGTCAGGTGGATGGTCCGTGGCAGCGCCCGCAGCGTGGCAAGTTCGGCACCATCGGCCGCAACTCCATCGTGGGCCCGTCCTTCGGTCAGCTGGATATGTCCTTCTTCAAGGCCTTCAAGATCAACGAGAAGCAGATGATCCAGTTCCGCGCGGAGTCCTTCAACTTCACGAACCACACCAACTTGGCAAACCCCAACACCTGCGTGGATTGCCCCGGTCAGGCGGGTCGTATCTTCGGCACTTTCGCGGGCTACATCCCCCGTCAGTGGCAGATGGCTCTGAGGTACTCCTTCTAAGCCAAACCAGTAACCAAACACAAAGGCCGCCCGGAGCAATCCGGGCGGCTTTTTTTTTAGCTCCGGGAGCGGCCCCGCGCGCCGCCGCCAATGCCGCCCAGGTCAACAATGACGGCGATGATCAGCCACAGCAGATTGATGCCTTCCAGTGGCATCTTGCTGTGCATCTCCCACACGTAAACCAGCGTGGTGAGCGGCAGGAAGAAGAACCCAATCAGCGGCAACAGGAACTCGCCGTGGAAGGCGCGCTGGATCCACGTCGAGAAAAACCACATCAGCGCCAGCGCAATGCGCGGGAACAGGAGGATTGCAATTACGAGTAAGCAGGGCACGCCTTCATCTTAGGCTGATTTTTGAGTACAGCGCGGCGAGGGCCTGAACCGCCCGCTCCGCCTCGCCCTTGTCGGGCGTCTCGTTGTCGTCCTTCCAGCCGGTGGCCTCGCCCTGTTCGTTCGCCTGAACCACGATCCCGTCTCGTCGGCCCAGCACGTTGAAGTTCCCGAAGGTCAGGCCATAATCCACCTCGGGCTGCGGGATCAGCCAGGCGATCTGCCCCCGCACCGGTACAATCGACTCGTCCTTCCACAACGCCCGGGCACCGTACCCGGTGGCGTCGATCACGACCTTCTCCGAGAGCGGCTGCAGGTCCGCAGGGGAGCGAAATTCTGCGGCCTCCAGCTTCCCGCCACCCAGCTGAAACTCGGTCAGCAGCTGCTTCGAATAGGCCGCCACGTTGAACGTCATGGAGCTGTTCCGCCGCACGAACTTCGTCGGAAACGGGTGGCTGCCAGGTGCGAGTTCGATCCCTTTCGGCATCGCGTCGGCGATCCGATTCTGGTACTGCGCGAAGCCAATCGGATCGGCCTCGTGCCGCTTGGCCAGCAACTCTGCAGCAGGGACATCGGACAGCATGTAGCGGTCGGTCCACTCCACCGGATTCCCCGGCAGCCCCAGGTAACTCTGGTACATCGCCAGCGACGTCCGCGCCATCTCCTCCCACTGCGCGGCGAAGGTGGCAGGTGCAGCGGAGGTCAGGGCGATGCGGGAGTCCGGAGTCCACGAACCCGTGGCGCGCGAAGACCGGACCTCGGGTGGCCGCTCCTTCGCGTAGATCGTGACGCGGCAACCTGCTCGTTGCAGCAGCAGCGCCGATGTCAGTCCCATCGCCCCGCAGCCGATCACCGCGATGTTCCGACCGGCGTCCGGAATCGCCAGCGCCTTCTTCACGGCCATGCTGCTCGAACCCCACGACAGCGACCATCCGCTGCCGCCGTGTCCGTAGTTGTGGACCACGACCTTTTCGCCGACCTTCTCGGCTTCAATGCGCGGACCCTGCGCCCGAAATGGTCGCAGGCAGACCGTGACCCGGAAGACCCGGTCTTCCTGAGCACGGATGAGGGGTAGTGGAAGCGCTTTTTGCGCCCGGCTGCTGCCGGCAAAACTCAGGCCCGCAACGCCTGCAGCGGCGCGGGAAAAATCTCGTCTGTTCATACGGCACCTTCGGGAAGGATTTACTGCCGCGCGAACAGAGCGCCAACTTACGGCCGGCGAGGGCTTCCTAAGAGTGTACTTCGGCATCCCTGTCCGATCTATGAAATAATTCGGGATCATGACCGACATCAATCGCAGAGCCTTTCTCACCACGGCCGCCGCTGCCATGGGTACCTTCGCGCTGGACGCGAAGCCGCTCGGTTTCCCCCTCGGAAGCCAGACCTACCCACATCGCCAGCGCATCAAGGACGGCGATTTTAAGGGTCTGCTGAAAGACATGGCCGATATCGGCATCGAGACCATCGAACTCTGTTCGCCCGGGTATGCCGACTTCGCGAGCCTCTCCGACGGCAAGCAGACGCGCAAGATCATCGAAGATGCCGGTCTCACCTGCCGCAGTGCTCACTTCAACCTGCCGGCGCTGCGTACAAAGCAGGCGGAACTGATCGCGTGGGCGAAAGAGATCGGCATGACGCAGATGGCGACCGCGACGCTCTCGGGCACCATGAAGGACGGCGTCACCACCATGGACGCCATCAAGCGCGCCGCCGATGAGTACAACAAGATTGGGGCTGAGGCCGCGAAGGCCGGGCTGCAGCAGGTGCTGCATAACGAGGGCTTCGAACTGGCGAAGGTGGAAGGCGACAAGCGCTTCTGCTACGACGTGCTTTTCGAACTGCTGGATCCCGCGCTGGTGAAGTTCCAGTTCCAGATGTCCACCACGCGCAACCTGGGCGACCCGCTGGCGTACTTCTCGAAGTATCCGGGCCGGTTCATCTCGCTTCACCTGCAGGGCGTGAATCTGACGGCTCCGCCCCCGCCGCCTCCGCCCCCGGGTGGAGGTCGTGGTCCTGGCATTCCGCAGGTTGCGGTCGGCAAAGACAGCATGGATTGGGGCAAAGTCTTCGCGGGAGCGAAGGCTGCCGGAATTAAGAACTACTTCGTGGAACAGACCTGGGACCTGACGGTGCAGAGCGTCCGGTACCTGAAGACTCTGGACGTTTAAGGCTTCTTCGACACTTCTGTGGGAAGGTCAGTTCGGGCGCTCCAGTCCTGCCACGAGCCGTCGTAGAGGCGCGCATCGAAGCCCAGGTATCGGGCTACGAAGTAGACTACGGTTGCCTGCTGACCGATGTGGCAGTAGCTGACTACCCGGTCACCGGGTTTCACTCCCGCGCTGGTGAGCATGGCTTTCAGGTCATCGGTCGACTTCAGCAGACCCTTGCCATCAAACATGGAACTGAACGGGATGTTGGCCGCGCCCGGGACGTGTCCGGCGCGCTGATTATTGGGGATCTGTTCACCCGTATAGAAACCTGGCAGGCGGGCATCGATGATGTCGACACCGGCATGGCGCAGGTTGGCGCTGACGTACGCGGCGTCCACGACGATGTCGGTCTGCGGGCAGGGTTCCACAGTGCCGCGCTTGACGGCCGCCACTTCCGTTGTTACCGGACCGGTCCAGGCGGTGAAACCACCATCGAGAAGCGCGGTATTTCTTCCGAGGCCCATCGCGTCGAGCGTGAGGAAGACGCGTGTCGCGGACTGCACGGAGTTTGCCACCGAGTAGAGCACGATCCGCGAGGTGTTGGTGACGCCCAGGGCTGCGAAGGTGTCTGCGAGTTCCGCCATCGGCGGGAATTCGAGGGTTAGGGGAACGCCCTTCGCGCTGATGGCCGCAAGTTCCAGAGAGACCGAGCCGGCAATGTGACCTTTGTCGAATTCGGCCTTTGGTCCGACGCCGATGACGACCAGGCCGGGGTCCTTCAGGTGAGTGGAGAGCCAGGCGGCCGAGACCAGCATGGAGTCGGCAGTACCATGGCCGGGGCAGGTTGCGGCGCCAAAGGCCAGGGATGCGGTTGTCAGGAGTATCGCCAGCCGTTTGATCACTTCAGTTTCTCTAGGCGCTTCTTCACTTCGGGTGCGAGCTTGCTTTCACCGGCCAGTTCCAGATACTTCGTGTAGGCTGCCTTCGCCGCTTTGGCGCCGCCGCGCTTTTCTTCGGTTTCGCCCAGACGCAGCCAGGCATCGGCATTGCCTTCATTCCAGAGGGTGGCCTCACGGAAGCGCAGGGCGGCCGCTTTCCAGTCACCCTTCTTGAAGTAGAAGACGCCGACTTCCACGTCACGCTTCGAGCGCACGGGGTTGAAGCTGTACTGCTGGGGTACGCTGGCGACGTCCTCTTCGGGGGGCAGTTGCTCCTCCGCAGGCTTCTGCTCTTTGGGTGCGGGCTTCGTTTCCTGCGCACTTAGACTCACGGCCAAAACCGCCAAAATCCACATCCGTGACATAATTCGAGTATATTGTCCCTCTGGGAACCCTACAGCCCCCAACTTCGCGAAAAGGTCTCGCAGCTACCGCTCAACCCTGGCGTCTACCTCTATAAAGACGCATCCGGCAAGGTTATATACGTAGGAAAAGCGAGATCTCTTCGGGCTCGCGTTCGTTCGTACTTCAACGAAGACCGTCTGGCCGAGGCCAAGACCGGCACGCTGATCTCGGAAGCGCGCGATCTGGACTACATCCTCTGCGACAACAACAAAGAGGCGCTGGCGCTCGAAAACAACCTCATTAAGCAGTATCAGCCGCGCTACAACGTGCTGCTGCGCGATGACAAGACGTACCCGTACATCAAGCTGACGGCCGAACGTTTCCCCCGCGTTTATGTGACGCGGCGGCTGAAGAAAGACGGCTCGACGTACTTCGGACCATACTTCCCGGGGAACCTGGCGCACCGGATTGTCCACTTCATCCACCGCCATTTTCTGGTGCCGTCCTGCAAGATCGATCTGACGCGGTACCACCCGCGGCCGTGCCTGCAGTACCACATTCACCGCTGCCTGGGACCCTGCGTGGAGAACCTGACGACGCCTGAGATCTACACCGATGCGGTCCGGCAGGTCCGGATGTTTCTGGATTCGCGGCATACGGAACTGGCGGCGGATCTTCGCGCCCAGATTGCTGCCGCTGCAGAAGAGATGCGATTCGAGGAAGCCGCAGGCCTTCGGGATCTGCTCACCACGGTGGAAGAACTGGGCGAGCGCCAGAAGATGGCGGCCGCTTCGGGCGACGACGCCGATATCTTCGGTTACTACGCCGAACCGCCGCTGGTGGCGGTGAATCTGTTCCACCTGCGCAACGGGCAGATCGTGGACCGGCGGGATTTCTTCTGGGAGGATCAGCACGAGTTTGATCCGGCGGAGTTCTTCTCGACCTTGCTGCTGCAGATCTATCTCGATCAGCAGTATGTGCCGGGCATCATCCACGTGCCGGTGGACTTTGAAGACAGCGAAACGATGGAGCAGTTGCTGACGGAGAAGAAGCATCGCAAGGTGGAAATTTCGACTCCGCAGCGCGGGAAGAAAGCGGCGATGCTGCGGCTGGTGGAGACGAATTCCAAACACAGCTTCGATGCCCGCTTCCGCATCATGAAGCCATCTTCGGACAAGATCAAAGAGGCGATTCAGGACGCCCTGAATCTGCCGGAACCGGTGAACCGGATCGAGTGTTTTGATATCTCGCACGTGCAGGGAACGGACAAAGTGGCCAGCATGGTGGTCTGGGAAGACGGCAAGATGAAGAAGGCCGACTACCGGAAGTTCATCATCAAAACGGTGGAAGGCAACGACGATTTTGCCAGCATGCACGAGGTGGTGACGCGTCGATATGGGCGGCTGCAGGAGGAGAATCTGCCGCTGCCGGGGCTGATCCTGATTGACGGTGGTTTGGGGCAATTGCATGCAGCGGCGAACGCGCTGGAGGCACTCGGCATCTACGATCACCCGCTGGCGTCGCTCGCGAAGCGGGAAGAGATTATCTACGTGCTGGGGCAGGAGGATGAGCCGATTGTGCTGGACCGTTTCTCGCCAATTCTGCATGTTGTGCAGACGATTCGCGATGAGGCGCACCGGTTCGCGGTAACGTTCCACCGGACGCGGAGGAATGCGCGGACGCTGACTTCAGAGCTGGATCAGATCCCCGGGATTGGGGAGAAGACGGTGAAGAAGCTGCTGAAGGAACTGGGGAGTCTGGCGCGGGTGAAGGCGGCGAGTGAAGAGGATTTGGTCCGGTCTGTGGGGAAAGCGGCCGCGCGGAAGATTCGGGCGCATTACGGCCCGTCGGCATAACTCTGGCTCCAGTTTGTAATCTGTGATAATCTCAGTCCGGATCTTGTCTACTGCGCAAACTCTGTTTCGTAATACGCCAAGTCCAGGGAGTTACGGACTGTGAAGAAAATCATTATCCCCGCCTTTGTTTCTGTTGGCGTTATCGCGGCCAGCCTTGCTGCCGCAACACACGACTTTGTTCCTACGACGGTCTTTAAGGGCTCTGCCCTGACAGGCTGGCATCCGCTGGGTGCCGCAACCTGGACCGCGAATAATGGCGAGATCACCGGCACGCCGAAAGCGGCGGAGGGGGGCTGGCTGGTCCTGGACAAGGGCTATCAGGATACACAGTTCTACACGGAATTTAAGTGCAGCGGGCCGTGCAATGCGGGGCTGCTGTTCCGCGCGACCAAGACGGCCGATGGCGGACTGAAGGGCGTCTATGTGGCTCTGGGCGCGAACGATCTGAATTCGTATGAGGTCACGCTGTCGGCGGATGGCAAGGAAGTGAGCCGGACGCGGCTGGATCGTGCGACGGCGCAGTTTGCTCGGCAGGCTGCGGGACCGTGGACGAATGGATCGGCGAAGGTGCCGGGGTTTGCGACGCCGACGCTGACGCTGGCGGAAGAAAAGGCGGAGGCTGCGAAGCCTGCTGCCGCTGCGGTGCCCCCAGGTGGTGGGCGCGGCGCTCCTCCCGCTTTGCAGATCACTGCCAACGACTGGAACTCGATTCAGGTCATTGTGGATGCCGACATGGTGTGGACCTCGCTGAACAGCCGCAGGGGCCTTGCAAATACGGCGACTAACGATCACATGATGAGCTTTGGGCCGATTGCGCTGCATGTCGCAGGGGCGAGCGAAGTTCATTTCAAAGAGGTATCGGTTCAGGACCTGAATCTGAAGTCGGAGCCGGCGGAGAAGCTGTCGAAGAACTTCCGTATGCAGCAGCTCAATGACTTCTACTACTCGTGGGGCGCGACGACGGGCGACATCAATCACGACGGGATTCCGGATGTGATCTCCGGGCCGTTCTACTATCTGGGACCGGACTACACGGATCGCCGCGAATTCACGGCGGCACGCTCGTACAGTCCTTCGAATAACTTCCCGGAAGGCATGGTTTATCACGCTGCGGATTACAACGGTGACGGCTGGACGGATATTCTGGTGGTCAATTCGCGGCCGGTGTATCTGTATGTGAATCCCAAAGGCGAGGCTCGCCGCTGGGATCGGTTTAACGTGGTTCCGAGTTCCACGTCCGAGATCAATATTTTCAAAGACATTGATGGTGACGGGAAGCCGGACGTCCTGTTTGCAGGCCCCAACATGGTGATGGCGTACGCGAAGCCGGATCCCGCCAATCCCACGGCCCCGTGGAAGGTCCACAACATCTCGGAACCTGGTCTGGGCGGAGCTCACGGCATGGGCGTGGGCGACATCAATGGCGACGGGAAGATGGACGTTGTGAACAGCCGCGGCTGGTGGGAGCAGCCGGCGAATGGTCCGGGTGAAGGTCTGTGGAAGTTCCACGAAGCGGCGATGGGTACCGGCGGCGCGGAGATGGGCATCTACGATGTCAACGGTGATGGCCTCAACGATGTGGTCACCGCAATCGCCGCACACGGCTGGGGTCTGGCCTGGTTCGAACAGAAGCGTGACGCGCAGAAGAACATCACGTTTGTGCGCCACGACATCATGGGCGACTTTTCCACCAAGAATGCCGGGGGCGTGACTTTTTCGGAACCGCATGGTGCCGCGTTCGCGGACATGGATGGCGATGGGGTTCCCGACCTGATTACGGGCAAACGCTTCTACTCGCACCTGGAAAGCCACCTGGACCCGGATCCGTATGGCCCCGCGGTGCTGTATTGGTATCGCACGGTGCGGAATCCCAAGGCCCCGGGTGGGGCAGAGTTCGTGCCGGAACTCATTCACAATCGTTCGGGTGTGGGGTCGCAGTTTGTGGTGACCGATCTGAACAAGGATGGCACTCCGGACGTCGTGATTGGCGATGTGAAGGGCACGTTCATCTTCTGGAATCAGATGAAAAAGGCCAAGGCTAAGTAAGCGGGCGGGCAAACTCGTATCCTGAGAGTTGGCCGCTATGTCCAACCCTCTACACAACCTTCTGACAGAACAACCGAACCCGGCTTCGGCGCGCATCGACAAGCTCTCCACGCTGGAGATGGTGCAGGTGATTAACGACGAGGACCGCAAGGTCGCGGAGTCGATTACGCCGGAGTTGCCGGCGATTGCGGATGCCATCGATGGCATTGTGGCGGCGTTTGCGGCGGGTGGGCGGCTGTTCTATATCGGCGCGGGGACTAGCGGCCGGCTGGGCGTTCTGGATGCTTCGGAATGC
The DNA here is from genome assembly GCA_947467185.1 of Bryobacterales bacterium. Taxonomy (GTDB): domain Bacteria; phylum Acidobacteriota; class Terriglobia; order Bryobacterales; family Bryobacteraceae; genus BOG-234. The sequence goes on along the minus strand of CANIHR010000056.1, from coordinate 12,580 downwards.
CCGCCGACTTTCAATGTTCCGTCGCATCTGGTGCAGGGGATTATTGCCGGTGGCGAGTCCGCTCTTTCGCGTGCGACCGAGACCACGGAAGATGATCCGGAGATTGGCGTGCGGGATTTGTTGGCGCGCGGATTTGGCCCGGCGGACGTGCTCTGTGGGATTGCCGCTTCCGGTCGGACTCCGTATGTTCTGGGCGCGATTGCGGAGGCCAACCGACTGGGCGCGCTGACCATCGGGATCAGCTGTTCGCCGGGGTCGGAACTGGCGGTTGCTTCAAAGATCGCGATTACGCCGCTGCCGGGGCCAGAGGTAATTGCGGGGTCGACGCGGCTGAAGGCGGGGACGGCGACCAAGCTGGTGCTGAACATGCTGACTACAGGGGCCTTCATTCGGATAGGCTACGTGTGGGGCAATCTGATGGTGAACGTGCAGCCGAAGAATACGAAGCTGCTGGATCGGGCGAAGCGCATCATTTCGTCGGCGACGGGCGTGTCGTATGACGAAGCGGGCGGGTTGCTGCAGGCGGCGGATAACAACGTGCGACGGGCGATTGAGACGTGGCACACGGCGAGGTCATGATGAAGAAGCGTTTGGTGGCTCTGGCAGCGGGGGCCGCGCTGGTTTGCAGTGCGGCCGATACGAACTGGCCGGCTTATGGCGGGAATCAGGCGGGGACTCGATATTCGGCTCTGAAGCAGATCAACAAGGGCAATGTCGCGAAGCTGAAGGAGGCCTGGCGGTATGACACGGCGGACGGTGCCGGGGCTTCGCAGACGCAGCCCATTGTGGTGGACGGTGTCCTGTACGGCGTGACTCCGAAGCACAAGACCGTGGCGGTGGATGCCGCCACCGGCAAACGTCTTTGGCAGTTCGATTCCGGCATGGAAGGGAATTCGCCGAATCGCGGCCTGGTCTACTGGAGCGATGCGCAGGGGAAGAACCGGCGGATCTTTGCGAACATTCGCAGCTATCTGTATGCGCTGGACGCCGCGACAGGGAAACCGATTCCGGAGTTTGGCACCGGCGGCCGGATTGATCTTCGCGAGGGTTTGGGACGTGCGGCCGAAGGCGTGTCGCTGGTGCTGACGACGCCAGGCGTGATCTACAAAGACCTGCTGATTGTGGGTGGCCGCATGCCGGAAGCGCTGCCCGCTGCACCGGGCGATATCCGCGCGATTGATGTGCGGACCGGCAAGGTTCGCTGGCAGTTCCACACGATTCCGCACCCGGGTGAGTTTGGGGCGGACACGTGGCCGAAGGATGGCTGGACATACTCAGGGTCTGCCAACAACTGGGCGGGGATGGCGGTTGATGCGAAGCGTGGCATCGTTTTTGTGCCGACGGGGTCTTCCGCGACCGATTTCTATGGGGCTGACCGCCTGGGCGACAATCTCTTCGCCAATTCGCTGATTGCGTTGAAGGCGGAGACCGGCGAAAGAATCTGGCATTTTCAGGCCGTGAAGCATGACATCTGGGATCGCGATTTTCCGTCGCCGCCGACGCTGGTGACCGTGAAGCGCGACGGGAAGAGTGTCGATGCTGTGGCACAGACCAGCAAGCAGGGGTGGCTTTATCTGTTTGACCGCGAGAAAGGCACGCCGCTGTTCCCGATGGAAGCGAAGGCCTTTCCAGCCAGCGACGTGCCGGGGGAAAAGGCCGCCGCGACACAGATGGTGCCGACGAAGCCCGTGCCCTTCGCGCGGCAGGTGCTGACGGCGGACATGCTGACGAAGCGGACTCCGGAGGTCGCCGAATGGGCCAAACAGCGCTTTGCGGGTTTCCGCAGTAACGGACAGTTTGTGCCATTCACGACGACGCAGGAAACCGTAATTTTCCCTGGCTTTGACGGTGGTGCGGAATACGGCGGGTCGGCGTTCGATGCAGAGACCGGGTTGCTTTACGTGAATGCCAATGATGTGGCGTGGACGTCGAGTTTGGCGCTGAACGGCGCGGCATCGTCGGCGAAGTCCACTTATCTGACGCAGTGCGCGGTCTGCCATGGAGATCAGTTGCAGGGATCACAGCCGCAGTTTCCCGCATTGCGGGATATGACAGGCAGGACTGCTGCGCAACTGACGGCTATCATTCGCGAGGGTTCCGGCCGGATGCCGTCCTTCCCGGGGATCAGCGCGAAGGACCTGGAGGGTCTGGTGCAGTTCCTGCTTTCGGGCGAGAGCAAGGAGGGTCTGAACGCGGCGGAATCAACCGGGCCGAAGTACCGCTTCACTGGCTATCACAAATTTCTGGATCCCGAGGGGTATCCGGCTGTGGCGCCTCCCTGGGGGACGCTCAACGCGATCAATCTGAACACGGGCGAGTATGCCTGGAAGGTGCCGCTGGGTGAGTATCCGGAACTGGCCGCGAAGGGCGTGAAGGACACGGGCACCGAGAATTACGGCGGACCTGTGGTGACGGCCGGTGGGTTGGTGTTTATTGCTGCGACGAACTTCGACAAGAAGATTCGGGCGTTCGATAAAGCCAATGGGAAGCTGCTGTGGGAGGCGACTCTGCCGTTTTCGGCGAATGCCACGCCGATCACTTATACGGTTGCCGGCAAGCAGTACGTCGTGATCTATGCATCGGGCGGCAAGGACAAGCGCGGCACGCCAACCGGCGGAGTTTACGTTGCATTTGCCCTCCCGTAGTGGCATCGCGCCCGGGCGTTCGGTACTGTCAAATATATGGACAAGTTCGTCATCCAGGGCGGAACTCCGCTCGTTGGCTCCATCCCCACCAGTGGCGCGAAGAATTCCGCGCTGCCCGTACTCGCCGCCGCTCTGCTGACGGCGGAGCCGATTGTACTCCGCCGAATCCCCCGGGTCCGCGATATCCGGACCATGGAACGGCTGTTGGTGGACATCGGTTCGGACGTCAATGTGGATGGAGAGACGGTCACGCTGAATACTCCGAAGATTGTGTCACCGGAAGCGCCGTATGAACTGGTGAAGACGATGCGCGCGTCGTCGCTGGTGCTGGGGCCCCTGGTGGCCCGGGCGGGCCGGGCACGTGTTTCGCTGCCTGGTGGTTGCGGCATTGGTGCGCGGCCGATCAACTATCACCTGTCGGGCCTGGAACGTCTGGGTGCCGTGATAACGCAGGACCACGGGTATATCGAGGCTGCGGCGCCGGATGGTCTGCGCGGCGCGCACATCGTCTTCGACCGGATTACGGTGACGGGCACGGAAGACATCCTGATGGCGGCGACGCTGGCTCGTGGCGAGACCGTGATTGAGAACGCGGCTCGTGAGCCCGAAGTGGTGGACCTGGCGAATTTTCTGATCAAGATGGGCGCGAAACTGGAAGGCGCCGGCACCAGCACGATTCGTGTGCAGGGCGTGTCGGAACTGCATGGCGCGGACCACGAAATCATCGCGGACCGAATTGAAGCGGGCACGTTTGTGATAGCGGGTCTGATGACCGGCGGTGCGCTCAATATTACTGGTTGTGTGCCGGAACATCTGGGCGCGCTGACCGCGAAGCTGACGCAGGCGGGGGCCCGGATTTCTCAGCCGGATGCGAATACGCTGCGTGTGGAACCGAGCGGGACGCTGCGGGCCGTGGATATGTCAACTGAAGAGTATCCGGGTTTCGCGACCGACCTGCAGGCGCAGTACATGGCGATCATGACGCAGGCGAACGGGATCTCGATTGTGACCGAGACGATTTTCGAAAACCGCTTCATGCACGCGCAGGAATTGCAGCGCATGGGCGCGAATATCCGGCTGGACGGTCGGAAGGCGATTATCGCGGGTAAGAGTCAGCTGTCGGGCGCGGGCGTGATCGCGTCGGATCTGCGTGCGAGCGCCTCGCTGGTGCTGGCGGCTCTGGTGGCCCGGGGCGAAACCGTGATTGACCGTGTGTATCACATTGATCGTGGATACGAGCGGATTGAAGCGAAGCTGTCGGCGGTCGGGGCTCAGATTCAGCGCGTCGAGTAGGCGCTATTCGAGTTCGGCTTTGCTGGTGCCGGGCAGGGTGAAGATCAGCAGGCCACCCAGGGCGAAGAAGGCGGAGTTCAGGCCCAGCGCCGCGCCGATGCCGTAGCGGTCGGCTGCGAAACCCACGGCGAAGGGGGCGAGAGAGCTGACGCCGCGTCCCACGTTGTAGACAAAACTGAGGCCAGTCCCTCGCAGCGCAGTGGGGTAAAGCTCAGACAACATCGCCCCGAACATGCTGAAGAAGCCGGTGCCGAGGAAGCCGATGACCGGACCGAGCGCGAGCAGGGTGCTCTCCGTGCGAGACGCGCCGTAGATTGGCGTGACGATGGCGGCGCCGAGAACGTACAGCATGAACGCAGGGCGGCGACCGATCTTATCAGAGAGCCAGCCGAACGCGACATAGCCCAGGAAGGCTCCAAGTTGCATCGGCACCACGAAGGCGCTGGTTTTCACGATGCTGAGGCCAGCTCCGCCGCGTTCGGGCGTGGCCGAAAGGAAGCCGGGGATCCAGGTGAACAGGCCCCAGTAGGCGAAGAGGACAACCGAGGCGAGCAGCGTGCCGAGTACCGTTCGGCTGCGTAGTTCGCCCTGAAAGATACGGGAAATGGGGGCGGCCTTTTTCGCGGCGCGCTCTTTCCAGATTTCCGGTTCCTTCAGGCTTTTCCGCAGTACCGCGGCGAAGAGCGCCGGCAACACACCCGTAAGGAACAGAGCTTTCCAGCCCCAGCGGGGGAGGACGAAGCCGGTGACGGCCGCCGCCAGCAGATATCCGAGGGCCCAGCCGGACTGCATGATGCCGACGGCCTTGGCACGGTGTTCCGCTGGCCATGTTTCGGCGACAAGGACGGCACCTGCTGCCCATTCCGCGCCCAGACCCACGCCAACCATCGCGCGCCAGAACAATAACGATGCCAGATTCCAGCTGAGGGCGGTACCGGCGGAGGCAAGGCTATAGATCAGGATGGACCAGACGAGAGATTTGGCGCGTCCGTAGCGGTCCATGATGACGCCGAAAGCGATCCCGCCGATCGCCGAGGAGAAGAGAGTAAAGGAGCCGACCAGGCCCGCTTCCGAAGCGCTCAGGTGGAACTCGTCGCGCAGCACATTCACGGCGAAGACGAACAACAGAACGTCCATCGCGTCCAGCATGTAGCCCGCCTGGGCGGCGAACAAGGTCATCCACTGCTGCCGTGTGATGGCGCGAAGACTCATTTCGGAAGATGGTAGCGCGGTGCGTCTGCTGGCTCGAAGCGTGGTAATCTAACGTGCGAAAGGAGCTTCCCCAAGATGAAGCTATTTAAAGTTGCCGCGCTGACCGCAATGTCAGTCGCGGGGCTCGTAGCCCAGCAGCCGGGCGACCCGCAACCCCTCAAGGTTGGCGATGTCGCGCCGAATTTCACGCTGTCGGCGACTACGGGCGGAAAGGTGACCCTGGCCGATTTCAAAGGCAAGAATGCAGTTGTTGTGGCGTTCTTCCCGGCCGCGTTCACCGGTGGCTGAACCAAAGAATTCACCGCGTACCAGGCTGGTATCGCAAAATTCGAAGGTAATGAAACAAAGGTATTTGGCGTTAGTACTGATAACACCCCCTCTCAGAGAGTCTTCGCGGAACAACTGAAGCTCTCGTTCCCCCTCCTCAGCGATTTCAAAGATCGTTCCACCGCGAAAGCCTACGGAGCATTGCGCCCGGATGGCATGGCGAATCGTGTGTCCTATGTTGTGGACCTCGAGGGAAAGATCGCGTTCGTTGAGGTGGGCAACACGGCTGTCGACCCCACTGCGGTTGATGAAGCCTGCAGCCGGCTGGCGCACCGCAAGGCCGCCGGGGACAAAAAATAGCAAAGGGGCCCCTCCGGGAAGTGCGCGGAAAGCAAGCGCTTGCAGGAGGGGCCGCCCGTCTCTAACTTGTTCAGTAATTGTTGTTTCCAGAATTGGGTCAACTTTTGATATAATCTCCCAGAACGTTCGTATAGGGGAGGTCTTGTCTTGAAACTCGTTCCACGTATTCTCTCGCTCTGTTTACTCGGTGCGTTGTCTCTGCCTGTTTTTGCCCAGACTCTGGGTGAAATCACAGGGCGCGTTACTGATTCCTCCGGCGCCGCAGCTCCTGATGCGGCTGTCTCCGTAACCAATATCAACACCAACGCAACCCGCCAGACGGTGAGCACCCCGTCCGGCGATTACAGCTTCCCGTCCCTGCCGCCCGGCATGTACAACGTCAAGGTCGAAAAGGCCGGCTTCAAGACGGGCGAAGCGAAAGAAGTTCAGGTTCAGGTTCAGCAGACTGTGCGCATCGATTTCGCACTCACCGTCGGCCAGGTTTCCGAATCGGTCACGGTGGAAGCGAATGCCATCCAGCTGCAGGCCGAAAATGCCACTGTCGGTACCGTTATCGACAACAAGCGTATCGTCGAACTGCCGCTCAATGGCCGCAACTACCTGCAGCTTGTCGCTCTGACTCCGAATGCCACCACGGCGTCGCCCTCGGCGGGTCAGGCTGGCTCGCGCCAGGGTGGTGATCGCGCCGCGCAATCCATCTCGGTTGCCGGGCAGCGCACCATGTTCGACAACTTCACGCTTGACGGCGTGAACAACACCGATCCGAACTTCAACACCTACGTGGTGCTGCCGTCGATTGACGCGCTCCTCGAATTCAAGGTGCAGACCGGCGTTTACCCGGCTGAGTTCGGTCACAATTCGACCCAGATCAACGTGTCCACCAAGTCGGGCGGCAACGCCTATCATGGTGCACTGTTCGAGTTCCTGCGCAACGACAAGTTCGACGCAAGGCCGTACGCGTTTACCTCGAATGCGCCGGTGAAGAGCCCGTTCAAGTGGAACCAGTGGGGCTTTGAACTCGATGGTCCGGTGCGCATTCCGAAACTGTTCAACGGTAAGGACAAGATGTTCTTCCTGGTGAACGATGAATGGTTCAAGCAGCGCCGCAACTTCAATGGCACGTACAACGTTCCGACCGCGGCCCAGTATGGTGGTGACTTCAGCGCTCTCACTAACGCAAATGGTCTGGTAACGATCTACGACCCGACCACGAAGGCGCCATTCCCGGGCAATGTCATCCCCAGCAGCCGCTTTGACGCAACTTCCAAGAAGATGCAGCAGTTCTACCCGATCGCGAACCTGCCCACGCTCGCCGCCAACTATCAGCGCGTCGGCAGCGCCCCCATCAACAAGAACCAGTTCATCGCCAAGCTCGATTTTGTCGAGTCGGCGAAGTCTCAGTGGTCTGCTCGCTATAGCTGGGGTGACGAAAATCAGTCGAATACCGGCATCAGCCTGGACGGCTCCAAGGTGCTGACGAACTTCGAACAGTACATGGTCTCGAACACGCGCTCCTTCTCGGCGACCACGGTTAATGAAGCCCGCTTCGGTTACAGCCGTTTCTTTAACTCGATCGGCCGCTTTTTGGCGAATGAACGCGACGTTGTTTCCGAAGTCGGCATCCCGGGGCTGAAGGGCGGTCCGGGCGTTCAGTGGGGTATCCCCAATGTCACGCTCACCAACTACAGCGGCTTCGGTGATGACACCGAAGGGCCGTACGCGAACGACAACAACACCACGCAGTTTCTGGATAACTTCTCCTGGATCAAGGGCAAGCACACCATCCGCTTCGGTGGCGAATGGCGTCGTGAGCACTTCAACCAGGTTGGTAACCAGTTCGCTCGTGGCCAGTTCACCTTCCAGCCGAATTCGACCCGCAGCGCTGCCGGCGCTGGTGGTAACACCTGGGCCGAGTTCCTGCTCGGTACCCTCTATCAGGCGGAAGCGGCGGTCGCTGTCGGCGATGCCGCCTTCGTTCGCAACGGCTGGTCCTTCTACGTGGACGACACCTGGAAGGTCACCTCAAAGCTGACCATCGCAGCCGGTCTCCGCTATGAACTGACGCCCCCGTTCTACGACACGAAGCGCAACGTGTTCTCCGTCTATATGCCGTATCTGGACAGCACGCCGCAGGTGGCGGACAAGAGCCGCTATCCGCAGTTCATCCGTGAAGGTACGTGCACCGGTGATCCTTATGCCGGCATCTCCATCCGCTGGCCGCAGATCGGTGTTCTTTGCGACGGCCGCATGGGCAACAACCTCGTTCAGACCGATAAGAACGACTTCGCGCCTCGCCTCGGCATCACCTATTCGCCCGATTCCAAGTGGGTGATCCGCACGGGTGCTGGTATGTTCTACAACCAGGACACCGGCAACCCCCGCTTCGACATGGCCCGCAACATCGCTGGCCGTTTACGCGTGAATGCCACCAACGGTCAGCCTGACCTCACCTGGAGCAACGCACTCTCCAGCGTCGTGGGCGGTACTGCGAACATCACGGTTCCCTATGCCTTCGCCAATAAGTATGAACGCCGCACGCCGTACGCCTGGGAGTACCTCCTGAACGTACAGCGCGATCTCGGTCATGACTGGGTGGCGGAAGCTGGTTACCTGGGTTCGCTCAGCCGCAAGCTGGAATTCCTGCGCGCGGCCAATGAGTCCCTGCCTGGCACCACGGGCACCGTGCCCAGCCGCGCTCCGTACCCCACCTTCGGCCGTATTCAGCTGGTGGACAATTCTGCGAACGCTTACTACAACTCGTTCTTCATCAAGGCGACCAAGCGGTTCAGCAAGGGCTTCACAGTGCTGACCTCCTACACCTTCTCCAAGTCGATCGATAACTCGAGCGGCATTCGCGTCCAGGGTCAGGACACGCTGTTCCCGCAGAACAGCTACTGCCGCAAGTGCGAATGGGCCCTCTCGGCCTTCGACGAACGGCATCGCTTTGTCACCTCCACCCTCTACGACATTCCCGTCGGCAAGGGCCGGATGATGAACGTGAAGAATCCGGCACTCGACTACATCGTCGGTGGCTGGCAGTTGGGTGGTATCTGGACCATGCAGAGTGGCTTCCCGATCACCCCGAGCGTGGGTGGTACGGATCGTTCCGGGACCGGCGGCGGCTTCGACCGTCCGAACGCGACCGGCGTTTCGCCGTACCTCGACAATCCCGTTCCCTCCCGCTGGTGGAGCACGGCGGCGTTCACTCCGAACACGCTGGGTACCTTCGGCAACGTGGGTCGCAACTCGCTCATCGGCCCGAAATACCTGATGCTCGATTTCTCGGCGCACAAGGAATTCCGGATGCCGTACAAAGAAGGCCACCAGATGCAGTTCCGGCTGGAAGCCTTCAACGTGATGAACCACCCGGTGTGGGGTATCCCGAACGCGAACGTGACGTCTGCCGGTTACGGCACTGTTACGGGCACCGCGATCGCGATGCGCCAACTGCAGATGGCTCTCAAGTACACGTTCTAAATCACGCACAAGCAAAACAAAAGGCCCCCGAAGCGTGACAGCTTCGGGGGCCTTTTTGATTTTTGGTGTTAGCCTCGTCGGCGGGTCGTCGTCGTGGTTTCGATGATGACGGTGCGGGCCACGGGAATCAGGGAGTTGGTGCTCTGTGGCTTATCGCTGGCCGGGCGATTGGCAAGTTCCAGATTCAGGCCCCGGACGAAGTCTTCCATCTGCTGCTGCATGGCTTCCATGCGTGCCCGCATGTTCAGGATGATCTCGACGCCGGCCAGGTTCACGCCCAGGTCGCGCGTCAGGTGGAGGATTACTTCCAGGCGTTCCAGATCTTCGTCAGTGTAGAGACGAGTGTTGCCGTCGCTGCGGCTGGGCTTCAGCAGGCCTTCGCGCTCATACAGGCGCAGGGTCTGGGGGTGGACGCCATACTGCTCGGCCACCGAGGAGATCATGTACGCGGCTTTAGACTTCTCACGTCGTGCCATCGCTCGCCTCCCACAGTTGGCTGCGCGGGTCGTCGGGGTAGCAGTCCGCCAGCTGTTTCAGCAAATCGCGGGTCCGCTCTTCGCGGGTGTCGGGCATTACCAGGTTGACCTGAACGATCAGGTCACCCCGCTGATCTTTGCGGGAATTGTGGACGCCGCGCTCACGGAGGCGGAATTTCTGGTTATTCTGGGTGCCGGCAGGGATCTTCAGCAGCGTACGGCCATCCATTGTTGGGACTTCAATCTTCGCGCCCAAGCCAGCTTCAGAAATCGTGACCGGAACCTTCAGGTGGATGTCGTCGCCTTCACGATGGAAGAGGGCATGCTGTTCCACGTTTGTGGTGATGTAGAGGTCGCCTGGCTGCGCGCCCATGGTTCCGGCGTTGCCTTTGCCTGCGACGCGGAGACGAGAGCCGTTCTGGGCACCGGCGGGAATGCGGATATCCACAACTTCGCGGTGCGCGATGCGGCCATCGCCATGGCAATAGGGGCAGGCGTTCTTTAGACGGCCTTTACCGCTGCAGCGGGGGCAGGTGAGATTGAACTTCATGTTGCCCGCCATCTGGGTCACCGTACCGGTGCCACTGCACTGGGGGCAGGCGACGGAGCCTGCTTCATTGCCGCCTGTGCCGTCGCAATTGATGCATTGTTCGTAGCGGGTGACATCAATCTTGGTCTGCGTCCCGCGGATCGCCTGCCAGAACGTGATGTTTACCGCGTATTCGAGATCGGAGCCCTTTTCTGCTTCCTTGTCGGGGGCTCCACCACCACCAGGACCGCCGCGGAAGAACTGGCCAAAAATATCTTTAAATGCGCCCGTGCCTGCCGCTCCGCCGCCACCGGGGTTGCCGCGCTTTGCTTCCGTCTGGGCCTTACTGAACATCTCGGAAAAATCGAAGCCGCCGAAATCCATATTCGGGTGCTGCGCTCCACCGCGTCCACTACCAGCTCCCGCACCGGGATAGCCGTTGTCGGAATAGAAACCAACCTGGTCGTACATGCTGCGCTTCTTCGAATCGTTCAGGACATCGTAGGCTTCCTGAACATTCTTGAAGCGGTCTTCCGCTGACTTATCTCCCGGATTCAGATCCGGATGATACTTGCGGGCGAGTTTCCGGTACGCCTTCCGAAGATCATCCTCCGAAGCGTTTTTGGGCACTCCCAGAGTCTCGTAATAGTCGTGTTTTGGGGGAGAGGGCATCGGCTGGAAATATGAGTGAAGCGGGCGCCCAGGGATACCTGCGCCCGCCCCACTCCCATTATCTAATTACTTCTTGTCGTCTACGTCAACGAACTCGGCGTCCACAACATCGTCCTTCGGCTTCGAAGAACCTGCGGAGGATCCGGCACCGGGACCCTGCTGGGCGTCGGGACCAGGCGCACCACCCGGCTGGGACGAAGCTTTGTACATCGCCTCGGCCAGCTTGTGGCTTGCCTGCGTCAGCTTGTCGGTAGCCGCATTCAGCTTCTCGGCTTCGCCTTCGTTGATCGCCTTCTTCACGTCTTCGATCGCGGCTTCGATGCTGGCAGCATCAGCGTCGCCAATCTTGTCGCGATGTTCCTTCAACGTCTTTTCCACGTTGTAGACCATGGCGTCCGCGCGGTTGCGAGCTTCAATCTGCTCCTTCTCCTTGCGGTCATCGGCCGAGTGGGATTCCGCGTCGCGAGCCATCTTCTCCACTTCTTCTTTCGAGAGACCCGAAGAGGAGGTGATGGTGATTTTCTGCTCGTTGTTGGTCGCCTTGTCCTTCGCGGAGACGTTCAGGATGCCGTTGGCGTCGATGTCGAACACCACTTCCACCTGAGGTACGCCGCGAGGGGCGGGCGGGATGCCGATCAGCTGGAACACACCCAGCATCCGGTTGTCCTTCGCCATGCCACGTTCACCCTGGTAGACCTTGATTTCGACCGACGTCTGGTTGTCGGCGGCCGTCGAGAAGGTCTCGCCCTTGCGGGTCGGGATGGTGGTGTTGCGGTCGATCAGCTTGGTGAACACACCACCCAGAGTTTCGATGCCGAGCGAGAGCGGGGTCACGTCGAGAAGGAGCACATCCTTCACCTCGCCGCCCAGAACGCCGCCCTGCACTGCCGCGCCAACCGCAACGACTTCATCAGGGTTCACGGTCTTGTTCGGCTCTTTATTGAAGAGCTGCTTCACGATCGCCTGAACGCGGGGGATACGGGTGGAGCCACCGACCAGTACGACTTCGTCGATCTTGTCCGGGGTGACGCCGGCGTCGGCCAGGGCCTGCTTGCAGGGACCAACCGAGCGCTGGAAGATGTCTTCGCACATCTGTTCGAAGCGGGACCGGGTCAGCTTCATCATCAGGTGCTTCGGACCGCTGGCATCCGCCGTGATGAACGGCAGGTTGACTTCGGTTTCGAGCAGCGTGGACAGCTCCATCTTGGCCTTTTCAGCCGATTCCTTCAGGCGCTGCAGAGCCATCTGATCCTTCGAGAGATCAATGCCCTGTTCCTTCTTGAATTCGTCGATGATCCAGTCCATGACGCGCTGGTCAACGTTGTCGCCACCAAGGTGGGTGTCGCCGTTGGTAGACTTCACTTCCACCACGCCGTCGCCAACTTCGAGGATGGAGACGTCGAACGTACCGCCACCGAAGTCATACACGGCGATGGTTTCGTTCTTCTTTTTATCCAGACCGTAAGCCAGAGCGGCGGCGGTCGGTTCGTTGATGATGCGCTTGACGTCGAGACCAGCAATCTTGCCCGCGTCCTTGGTGGCCTGGCGCTGCGCGTCGTTGAAGTAGGCGGGAACGGTGATGACAGCTTCCGTAACCTTCTGGCCGAGGTAGGATTCTGCCGCTTCCTTCAGCTTGGTCAGAATCATCG
>CANIHR010000055.1 GCA_947467185.1 Bryobacterales bacterium | reverse complement strand
CGCCAACAACCGCAAAGAGCTCAACCAGCTCCAGACCATCCGCAAAGCCGTCGAAGTCCAGGCAATGGAAGAAGCGGAACTCTTCCTCGCCCACCAGTTAGCCCAAAACATCCCCGAAAACCACGAAACCATCAAGGTAAATGGCTTCGTTTTTTCCATCGGCTGGCTCTACGAAAAAATGCAGCACAAACAAGTCATCGCCGAAGCCCGCTGGTACAGATCTCGGGGCTGGAACTACACCAAACTCCCGCCCTTCGCGCTCTTAACTTTCCCCAAAGCGGCCTGACAAACGCAAACCCGCCTCTTCAAAGCTTCCTTAGTGAATCTTTGCGCCTTAGCGTCTTTGCGAGAGGGAAAACTGCGCCCTCTGTCAAACCGCTAAAGCTTCCCGCCCCACCGGTTCATAAACACAACGAGGATCCTCCGCCAGGTAATTCCCGGTCAACGCGTAAGCCCGCGCCCGCGATCCCCCGCAGATCTTCACGTACTCGCAGCGCCCGCACTTGCCCTCGCGTTTCCCCGCATCGCGCAGGATCCGGAACAGACTCGAATCCCGATAAACACTCGTCAGCGCACTCGTCCTCACATTTCCCGCCGATATCGGCAGGAACCCGCTCGGGAAAATCTCGCCCGTATGCGAAACGAACACAAAACCGCGCCCATCGCTCACGCCCGCCGTCCGGAACGCCGTCTTCCCCGCAGCCGGAGGTCCCGTGTGGGAAAGCTGCGCCTTCTGCGCCAGAAACCGCCGGTAATGCATCGCCTCCGTCGTCTTCACCTCAAACGGAGCCACTTCGGCAATCCGACCCATGAAGTCGAACACGCGCTCGTACTCCTCGCCCGTCAGGTCATCTTCCAGGCTCGCGCGCCCGGTCACCACCAGGAAAAACAGACTCCATAGCCGCGTTCGAACATCCGCCGCCAACTCCGCGATCTCACCCAGCCGGTTCATGTTCCGCCGCGTCACCGTCGTTTGCAACTGCGTATCCAGCCCAATATCCCGCGCATGCCGCAGTGCCCGCAGCGCCGAATCGAACGTCCCCTTCACGCCCCGCAAACTGTCATGCGATGCGGCATCCGGCCCATCCAGACTAATCGCCATGCGCGATATCCCGCACGCCTGGAACCGGTCAATTGCCTCATGTGTCAGCAGCGGAGTCGCTGATGGAGTCACATTCGTTCGCAGCCCCGCCTTCACCGAATGCCGGATCAGGTCATACAGGTCCGGCCTCTTCAGAGGATCCCCACCCGTAAATACCATCAGAGGATTGCCGAAACGCTTAATCTCGTCAATCAGTTGCATGCCCTCAGCGGTGGTCAGTTCCGCCGGATGAAACTCGGGCTGCGCCGACGCCCGGCAGTGCACGCAAGCCAGATCGCAAGCCTGCGTCACCTCCCAGATCACCAGTAGCGGCGTCATCCCAAAGTCCATCAGTCACCCTCCCCAGAGAGAACGGGACCGCAATTCCCGGGCCAGCGAAATTTCCCGGAACGTTTTCCGCGCCTCCGGTGTCTTATTCCGAACATGCTCGAAGTTCGTGGTCTCACCAAACGCTTCCGCAGCCGCACTGTCGTCGACAATGTCAGCTTTACCCTCCACGCCGGCCAGATCACCGGCTACCTCGGCCCCAATGGTTCCGGCAAGTCCACCACGGTCAAAATGCTGACCGGCCTTCTCCAGCCCACTAACGGTCAGATCCTCTTCCGTGGCCAGGACACCCGCCAGGACCCCCTCGCTTTCCGCAGCCGCCTCGGCTACGTCCCCGAAGAGCCAAATCTCTACAGCTACCTGACCGGCCTCGAATACCTCCAGCTCGCCGGACGCCTCCGCGGCCTCCCCGAAACCCGCGTCACCGAAAAGGCCAACGAACTCCTGGAACGTCTCTCCCTGATCGAAGCCCGCTGGGCTCCCATCTCCACTTACTCCAAGGGCATGAAGCAGCGCGTCCTCATCGCCGCCGCCCTCCTCCACGACCCCGACCTCATCATCTTTGACGAAGCCCAGTCCGGTCTCGACATCGCCAACGCCCTCCTCTTCCGCCACCTCCTCCACGCCCTCGCCGCCCGCGGAAAAGCAGTCCTCTACATCTCCCACGTTCTCGAACTCGTCGAGAAGGTCTGCGACCACGTCATCGTTATCTACCAGGGACACATCGTCGCCGACGACTCCGTCCAGCGCATGCGCGAACTCATGTGCCTGCCCAACCTCGAACAGATCTTCGCCGAACTTGTCCGTCAGGACGACATGGAACTTCGCGCCCGCGAAATCGCTCAAATCATGGCTCTTTGACCCCGTGTCGAACCTCACCCGAGCGCTGTTCGAACTCTTCCGCGACCGCTTCTTCGAAACAGGCCAGGAATCGGCCGAAGGTGGTGAAGCCCGCTTCTACCAGACCCTCGGCCTGCTCGCCGTCCCCGGTCTCTTCGTCGCCATGTTCCTCATCCCCGGCTTCATGGAACTCGCCTTCCAGCCGCCCGGTCCAAAGGTCGATTGGTTCCTCCGCCAGCATCGTCTCTTCTTCCCCACCTACTCCTTCGCGGTCGTCGGCTTCGCGACTTTCCTCGAATGGGACCGCCTCTTCCCCACGCGCCAGGACTTCCTCCTCCTCACGCCCTTCCCCATCCCAATCCGCGCCCTGTTCCTCGCCAAACTCGCCACGCTCGGCCGTTTCCTCGGCCTCATCTTCATCGCCGCCAACGCAGTCGCCGTCGTGCTCATGCCCGTCTTCTCCGCCTGGGTGAAGCAGGCCCGCATGGCCGGAGTCCTCCGCCTCGGCTTCGCGCAGATCGTCGCCACCGCCCTCGCCGCTCTCTTCGCCTTCTTCCTCGTCGCCGCAGGGCAGGGGATTCTGATCAACATCCTCAGCCCCCGCCTCTTCCGCCGCGTCTCGCCCTGGCTGCAGATGACCGGCATGAGCGCCATGGTCCTCTGCCTTCTCCTCTTCCCGGTTTGGTCGGCCGGCATGCAGCCCCTCGCCCTCGCTCGCCCCGACCTCCTCCGCTGGTTCCCCCTCTACTGGTTCGTCGGCATCTACGACTTCCTGCTGCCCACCCACAGTCCCCTCTTCGAAGCGCTCGGCCTTTTCGGCCTGGAGTGCCTTGCTGTTGCCATCGGGATCTTCGCCGTTGGCTGGTTCCTCGGTTTCGCGCACTACTGCCGCCGTACCCTCGAATCGGAAGACCTTCGTCCGCCCACCGTCCGCCAGAACTTCACCCTGCCCGTCATCTCACGCATCCTCTCCAACCCTCTCGAACGCGGGCTCTTTCACTTCGCCGCCGCTACCCTCGCCCGCAGCGTGCGCCACAAGCTATTTCTCACCACCTACCTCAGCGCCGGCTTCTCCTTCGCCCTTCTCTCCGCCATCAGCGTCGGCCCGTCCGGTGTCATCATCTCCCGCGACGGTTTCCGCACCGTCCCTTTCCTGCTTACTTTCTTCGTCCTCTCCGGGCTGCGAGCGGCCTTCCAGTTCCCCGCGGAACTCGCCTCCAACTGGCTTTTCCAGCTCTCCGCCACCTCCACCCGCGAAGCCGGGCGTCGCGCCACCCGCCTGCTCGTCATCGTCGCCGGCCTGCTCCCTCTTCTGGCGCTCTTCCTTCCCCTCAACGTTTGGTTCTGGGGCTGGAACCTGGCTCTGCAGCACCTCGCCATCGAAGCTGTCGCCGGTCTCCTCCTCACCGAAATCCTTTTCTGGAATCTCGACCAAGTCCCGTTCACCTGCTCCTGGTTTCCGGGCGCAACCAACCTCGCCGTCCTCGTCGGGCTGCACCTGTACGGATTCACTGGTTACAGCTATCGCATGGGTGATCTCGAAGCCCGCCTCGACCGCTCCCCCCTGGAACTCGCCCTGGTTCTTGCCGTCGGCGTCGCCGCGCTCACCTTCTCCTGGCGCAGGCAGGCCGCCGCCGACCCCGTCCGCTACAGCGGCGAGGACGCCGAACTTCAGATTCTCGACCTCACCTGAAACGCCGGTCACGAATTGTGGAAATAATTCTGAAAAAGTCCGCAGCTTCAGCGCTGTCAGTGCCTTACAGCCTCTCCATCCCCTCGTGCTCGGCCCCCGAAACGAATCTTTTCGTCACCTGGTCGTATCATTAAGTTGCGGGTCGGCCCGGTGCAACACGGCGGGTCCGGTATTACTGCCAAAGCGTCTTTGCTCGTTAAGGGAAGACCCGAAAAAGGGAAGGAAACAATTCGAATGCTGGTTCCGATGGTTGTGGAGCAGACCTCCAGGGGTGAGCGGTCTTACGATATTTATTCTCGGCTCCTGAAAGAAAACATCATCTTTCTTGGCACGCCTATTGACGATACCGTAGCGAACCTCGTCATCGCGCAGTTGCTGTTTCTCGAAGCCGAAGATCCGGAGCGCGACATCTCCATCTACATCAACTCGCCCGGCGGTTCCATTACGGCCGGCCTCGCGATCCTCGATACGATGGCGTTCGTTCGGCCCGATATCGTAACCATTTGCGTGGGACAGGCGGCCTCGATGGGCGCAGTTCTCCTCGCCGCGGGCACCAAGGGTAAGCGGTTCAGCCTGCCCAGTTCCCGTATTATGATTCACCAGCCCTCCATGCAGGGCCTCGCCGGTCAGGCCGCCGATATCGACATCTATGCGAAGGAAATCCTCCGCATGCGCGAGACTCTCAACAAGATCCTCGCCGATGCGTCCGGTCAGCCCGTCGAACGCGTTGCCCGCGACGTGGATCGCGACTACATCATGAGCGCCGACGCTGCCGTCGAATACGGCATCATTGACCGCGTCATCACCAGCCGCGAACTCGGCCCCACGCCGATCTCCAAACAGAGCTAACCACCAACACAATGCGTTTGAAAGACAAAGTAGCAATCATCACGGGGGCCGGGGCGGGCATTGGGCGCGCCACGGCCCTCCGTTTTGCCGAGGAAGGTGCCAGCCTGCTGATCGCCGACATCCTCGACACAGAAATTCAGTCGGCCGCCGCAGAAGTGGCCGCGCTCGGAGCCAAAGTCGCTACGGTAACCGGCGATATCTCCGACGAAAACATTGCCCGCAAAATCTCCGAAACCGCTCTGGCGAACTTCGGCAAAATCGACATCCTGGTTAACAACGCGGCCAACTTCACCACGGCGTCGGTTGAGGACGCCACCGTCGAACAGTGGCGCAAGGTTCTCGATATTAACGTCATCGGCACCGCGCTCGTCGCGAAACACGCCATCCCGTCGCTCAAAGCCAGCGGCAAGGGCTCAATCGTGAACGTGTCGTCCACCTCGGCCATCATGGCGCAGCACAACTTCGCTACTTACAACACCAGCAAAGGCGCGATTCTCAGCATGACCATCTGCACCGCGCTCGATCTGGCCCCGTTCAACGTCCGCGTCAACAGCATCTGCCCCGGCTGCGTCTACACCAGCGCCACCGAACGCGAATGGACCCGCATGGGTCTCACCAAAGAAGCGTGGACCGCCATCGCCGCCGAAGAGCACATGCTCAAGCGCGTGGGCGAGGCCCGCGAAATCGCCAACGCCATCCTCTTCTTCGCCTCAGACGAAGCCAGCTTTATCACTGGCGCTCACCTGATGGTGGACGGTGGCCGCGTAGCCAAATAAATATCCGGGCGCACCATTTCCATGTGGCGCCCGGCATTTGCCAACTCCTGAAATCCGAACCGGGCATACAGGCCCTGAGCATCCCGCGTCACCAGCCCAAACCGCCGCAGACCCTGTAAGTCGGGGTGCGCCATCACGCACTCCATCATCCACTTCGCCAGCCCCCGCCCCCGGAATTCCTCCAGCACGAAAACATCCGCCAGATATCCGTACGTCGCCTTGTCCGTGACGACACGCGCCATCCCAAGCTGCCGAGCTCCGCAGAACAGCCCAAACGCCACCGAGTTTTGAATCGCCCGCTCCACCGTCTCCCGGGGAATCCCCGGTGACCAGTACGACGTCGTCAGAAACCCGTGGACTGCGGCCATATCAAACCGGGACGTATCGCAGGAAACTGTAAACTCCTCGCGCACCCACTCCATAGGGCTACCGCGCCGGGACCACCGGCAGCTCCACAAAACTGGCTTGGCCCGGCGCATGATAGATCCGCTGGGTCGCCTTCTTGTAGTCTTCCGGTTTCGCCCAGAAGATGTTCTGCACGAACGTCTGTGGGTTCCGGTCATACAGCGGGAACCAGCTCGACTGCACCTGCACCATCAGGCGGTGACCCGGCAGGAAAACATGGTTCGCCGTCGGCAGCGCGAACCGGTAGGGTAGCGGCTGCCCCGGCGTGATCGCCTTCGGGGTCTCCAGGCTCTCCCGGTAACGTCCCCGGAAGATATCGGCCGAGACCATCAGCTGATACCCGCCCATCTGCGGCTCGCCCGCCACCTGGTCGGGATAAACGTCGATCAGCTTCACCACCCAGTCCGAATCGGTACCCGATGTGGAAGCTACCAGATTCACCTTCGGCTCGCCGCCGATCTTGAGCGGTTCCTTGAGCACGTCCGAAACGAAGACCGCCACATCAGTCCGGCCCGAAGCTTCCCGCTGGTCATCCACCAGCCACTTCGGCCAGGTCATACCGTTGTCGTATCCGACCGGCTGACTCGGCCGAGCGCGGAACGGCACCGGTTTCGCCGGGTCCGAAACGTACTCGTCATACGCCGCAGCACCCGCGACGGGAGCCGTAAACCCGGCTTTGCCGTCCGCCGCCAGATACAGCGGAGTCGGCTTCGAAGCGCCTGGCCAGGTCGCCAGCTTTTGCCACTTGTTCGTGCCCGTTTCAAACGCATTCACGGTCGCCACATTGCTGGCCGGAGCGTCGTCTTTCAGGTAGTGATCCAGGAACGGACGCAGCACGTTCTGGCGGAATTCCAGCGCCGTATCGGCATGGAAATTGAGGGCGCCCAACGAGCTGCCATCCTGAATTTCCTGCCCGTGGTGCCACGGCCCCATCACCAGGAAGACCTTGTCGTTATTCGTGTCCTTCGGCTTCAAAGCCTTCCAGACGGCGATCGCGCCGTAGATATCTTCCTGGTCCCAAAGGCTGTGTACGATCATCGTCGGCACCACCAGCGGGCGCGCCGCCAGCACCTTGTCCATCGCCTGTTCGCGCCAGAAGGAATCGTACGCCGGGTGCGCCAGAATCTTGCGCCAGAACCCGATCTGCTCCATGCCGTGCCGCTGTGCGAGTTCGCCGGCTGACCCCGCCTCCATGTAGAGGTTGTAGTCGTCCAGGTGCCCACTCCACCATTTTTCGTCGTTGCCGCGGGTGGCCTGCTGTTCGTAGATATAAGGCAGATTCTGCTGCCGGAACGCCCCGTTGTGGAACCAGTCGTCGCCCATCCAGCCATCCACCATCGGATTCATCGGTACCGATACCTTCAGCGCCGGATGCGGATTCACCAGCGCCATCAGCGGCAGAAAACCGTCGTACGAAATGCCCAGAATCCCGACCTTGCCGTTGCTCTCCGGCACGTTCTTCACCAGCCAGTCGATCGTGTCGTAAGTGTCGGTCGCGTGGTCCACCGGCGTCGGGTTCTGCGAGCCGCTCAGCGCCCGGTTCATCACATAGTCGCCCTCGGAGCCGTACTTGCCCCGGATGTCCTGCACCACGCGGATATAGCCGCCCTCCACGATCACGTCAACTGCGTTGTCGTAGCCCTGCAGAATCGGTCCCAGATGCGGACTCTGCGCGTGCCCAGTCAGCTCCTTCGCCGAGTAAGGCGTGCGCGTCAGCAGCATCGGAGCGCGTCTTGCGCCCTTGGGAATCAGGATGATCGTGTGCAGCTTGACGCCGTCGCGCATCGCAATCATCTCGTCGCGCTTCACATAGTCAAAACTGCTGGTGGAAGGCTGAAACTTCGCTGGTGTCTCGCTCGGGAAGTTGGGATACTGAGGAGCCTGCGCGGGCAGCAGCCCGGCGGCACAAAGAATGAGGGCGGACAGTCGAATCGGACGCATTGTAGTTTAGTAAAGCACGCCATGAACCTGACCCGCCGCCACGCGCTGTTCCTCGCCGCCACGCCCCTGTTGGCGCAGAAGCGCCCGCGCCTCGCCATTACGATGGATGACGTTCGCTGGCCGGGAGTCCCTGGCGACCGTCTGCTTGCCCATCTGGGTAAAACGCGGGCCTTCCTGTTCGCCATCGGCGAAGCAGTCGACAACCCGGAAGGCGCTCGGATCCTCGAGACCTGGAGCGCCGCCGGACACCGCATCGGCAACCACACGTGGAGTCACAAGCCGCTCTTCAGCTCAGCAGATCCCGCCGCCTTCGAGGCCGAAATCCTCCGGACCGAAGCGCTCCTGACCCGCCACTCCGGCTTCCGCAAAGTCTTCCGCTTCCCGGCTCTGAAGGAAGGCCAGACGCGCGAAGTCCGCGACCGCCTGCGGCACTTCCTCAAGACCCACGGCTACCGCAACGGCGCCGTCACCCTCGATGCCTCCGACTGGTTCTACGACCAGCAACTCCGCGCCCGTCTCAAAGCCGATCCGGCCTTCGATGTGACCCGCTTCCGCCAGCCGTATCTCGACCATATCTTCGATCGTGCCCGCTACTACGACCAGCTTTCCCGCGACGTCTTCGGCCGCAGCGTCGCGCATACGTTGCTCGTCCACTACAATCTCCTGAACTCCCTCTTTCTGGGGGATATCCTCGCCATGTTCCGCGCCCGTGGCTGGGACATCATCGACGCCGATGACGCCTTCGCCGACCCCGTTTTCGAACGCCAGCCCGACACCGCACCCGCTGGCGAAAGCCTCCTCTGGGCGCTCGCGAAAGAGACCGGGAAGTTCGAACGCCGGCTCCGCTACCCCGGCGAAGACGACACTTACGAGAAGCCCGTCCTGGAGAAGCTCGGCCTCCTGTAAATTGGAGGTTCATGTTCCGCACCGGACTCCTCCTCGCCTGCGCTTCCCTGGCCCTCGCCCAGCCTGTCTCCATCCGCGTGGACGCCACCCAAAAGACAGGCCCGCTCAAGCCCGTCTGGGCCTTCTTCGGCCACGACGAACCCAACTACACCTACATGAAGAATGGCCGCAAGCTGCTCTCGGAGCTGGCGGCAGCGAACCCGGTTCCCGTCTACGTGCGGGTCCACAGCTTGCTGGTAACGGGTGATGGCGAACCGGCACTGAAGTGGGGTTCCACCAACGCCTACACCGAAGACGCCGCGGGCAAGCCCATCTACGACTGGACCCTGACGGACCGCATCTTCGACACTTACGTCGAGCGCGGGATGAAGCCGCTGGTGCAGATCGGGTTCATGCCCCAGGCGCTCTCGTCGCACCCCGAGCCCTACCGCCACCACTGGAAGCCGGGCGACAACTACAACGACATCTACACCGGCTGGGCCTACCCGCCGAAGGATTACACCAAGTGGGGTGAACTGGTTTATCAGTGGGTCCGCCACTGCATCGCGAAGTATGGACAGGCCGAAGTGGATACCTGGCTCTGGGAAGTCTGGAATGAGCCGAACATCGGCTACTGGAAGGGTACGCCCGAGGAGTTCCACAAGCTCTACGACTATTCCGCCGATGCTGTCCGCCGCGCTTCCCCCAGTGCCCGGATCGGCGGTGCCGACTCCACCGGTCCGGCCAGCGCCACCGCCGCCACATTCCTGCGTGGCTTCCTCGACCACGTCACCAAAGGGACAAACTACGTCACCGGGAAAATCGGTTCGCCACTCGATTTCATGAGCTTCCACGCCAAGGGTTCGCCGAAGTTCATCGACGGCAACGTCATGATGGGCATCGAGAATCAGCTTCGCGATCTGTCGAAGGGCTTCGAGATTATCGCCTCGTACCCGGAGCTGAAGAACAAGCCCATCATCATCGGCGAATCCGATCCTGAGGGCTGCGCCGCCTGCGCCTCGCGCTACTACCCCCAGAACGCCTACCGTAATGGCCTGATGTACGCCAGCTACACAGCGGCCGTCATGCCTCGGCATCTGGACCTTGCTGCGAAGTATGGCGTCAACCTGCTGGGCGCGGTCACCTGGGCCTTCGAGTTCGAAGACCAGCCGTACTTCGATGGCTTCCGTGATCTGGCGACCAACGGTATTGATAAGTCAGTCCTGAGTGTCTTCAAAATGCTGGGCATGATGACCGGGGATCGGCTCGTCATTGACAACCCCGCCGCCAGTTCCCTCGACAGCATGGTGGCGGGTGGTGTGAAGCAGACGCCCGACATCCACGCGATGGCCAGTGCCGATGCGCACTCGGTCGCGGTGCTGGTCTCGAACTATCACGATTCCGGTAAGACCGGTCCTTCGTCGCCCGTGGAACTGACGGTCGCGGGACTGCCTGCGGGACGTGTTCGGATGCATCATTACCGCGTGGACGAGACCCACAGCAACGCGTTCGAAGCCTGGAAGAAGATGGGCTCTCCCGCGCAGCCCGATGCCGCGCAATACGCCGCGCTGGAGTCGGCAGGGCAACTCCAGTCACTGGAATCGCCGCGCTGGATTTCGTCTCCGGCGAAGGTTACGTTCGACCTGCCCAGGCACGGCGTCTCCCTGCTCGTCTTTACCTGGTAACGGCTTCGAATTCGCGTTCGCGATATTCGAACCAGGGGAAGTCAGCCGGGTGCGCGGTTCCTGCCAGATCCTGACAACATACCCCGACGAACGCCCCTGTGAAGTTCGGGTTCCAGACGGGGCCTGCTTCATCCGACACGATACTTGCGTCGAACTGCTGCGGCAACCAGTTCCATTCGCTGTCGGGAGTCCGCCACGCCATGCGGAGGCGCTCGCAATCGATCTCCATCCGCAGTTCAATGGGTCCGGTTGCGGGTACGGGTACTTCCGCCGTGAAGAAGTCGGGTTGCGGCACGTCAGGATTGCATGTCCAGACCCGCACATGCCGTCCCAGAACTTCATCGTGGCCGATATAAAAATAGTGGAACTTGGAGCCGTTGTAATACAGCACCAGCCCCGCCATCTGCTGGAAGTGTTCGGGTTCGAATTCAACGGCGGTAATGGCGCTGAAGCAATGTGCCTGCTGGCGTCGAGCTACAAGCGATTGACGGAACAGGCTGCCGATGGTCTCGCGCCCATAGAGCCGCAGAAAACCAGGCCGCGCCGTGAGACTGAAGAGTTCGTCGGGCCACGGAGAACGTAGCCACTGAAAATCGAGCGGCAGTTCAGGGGCATCAAAGGTTGTCCGAACAGGCTGCGCCGGGAACGGGTGTTCCGGTAGATCCGGGTCCGCAACTTCCGCATAAGCCAGACCCTGTAGGTCCGCCGTGCGAAGCCAGTCATCTTCGCACCAGACCATCCGCTGAATAGCCGTCTCCCGACCCAGCGTGCAGCGGCCCCGGTTACGCAATGGACGGCCACAGAGGTAAGCCATCCACGGCTCACCCGACGGCGTCTCCACAATATCCGCATGCCCGGCCCGCTGCAATTCCATATCGGGGCGGTGCCGCGACGTCAGCACATACGTGTCGGGATGCGGTTCGTAAGGTCCGGTGAGGTTCCGCGACCGCGCCATCGTCACCGCATGCCCCCAGCCCGTGCCTCCTTCCGCCGTCAGCAGATAATACCAGCCATTTCGCTTGTACAGGTGCGGCGCTTCGGTAAAGCCGATGGCCGTTCCTGTGAAGATATTCTGCCGCGGCCCAATCAGCTTCCGCTGCTCCACCGAATACTCCTGGAGCACAATTCCCGCGAAGCGGTTCTTGCCCGGCCTGTGGTCCCACAGCATATTCAGCAGATACTTGCGGCCGTCATCCTCGTGGAAGAGCGACGGGTCGAAGCCACTGCTATTCAGATACACAGGATCCGACCACTCGCCGTCAATGGTCGGGCTGGTGACCATGTAGTTCGGCATGTCGCGAACAGAAGCTCCGGCGCTGCCTGACTGTGAGGTCCGGCCATAGCGCTTTACATCGGTGTAGATCAGCCAGAACAGGCCATCCGCCCAGGTCAGACACGGTGCCCAGATACCGCAGGAATCGGGATCGCCGAGCATGTTGAGCTGGCTGGGGCGCGTGAGTGGCCGCGTCATCAAACGCCAGTTCTTCAGATCTCGTGAATGGTGAATTTGCACGCCCGGAAACCACTCGAAGGTCGAGGTCGCGATGTAGTAGTCTTCGCCGACGCGCACAATGGACGGGTCGGGATTAAAGCCTCTCAGAATCGGGTTCTTCATGCCTGTTTACGCTCCCGTACCAGAATCCACAGCAGCGCCGCGCCTACCAGATCAAGCACGCCCAGACAGATGAAAAACGGGGTGTAGCCGATGGTGGTGACGCTGGCACCAACCACCAGGGAGAAGATCAGCAGGCCGCCATTGCCGAATGTGCCAGCCATACCCGCAACCGTGGCCACTTCATTGCGCCGGAACAGATCGGACGACATGGTGATGACGGTGACCGAGAGCGTTTGGTGCGCAAAGCCGGCGAGGCTCAGCAGCGCAATCGCGACGTACGGGCTCTCGACCACGCCCACAAACGCGACGCCCATCATCAGAATCGCGCCCAGCGTGAAGGCGCTGCGACGGGCATTGATGAGCGAGATACGAGTGTGTTTCTGGAGTGTGGCGGCGACCATCCCGCCAAACACACAACCGAAGTCTGCCGCCAGAAACGGCAGCCAGGCGAAGAGGGCGATTTGCTTCAGGTTGAAGTGCCGTACCGAGGTCAGGTAAAGGGGCAGCCAGAACGTGAGTGTGCCCCAGGTCGGGTCGGCCAGGAAGCGGGGCAGGGCAATGCCCCAGAAGTTGCGCTGCTTCAGGATCGCGCCGATAGAGGGTCGTCCGCCGTCACTCTCCAGGTGCTTTTCCTGGCCCGAGCGGATGTACTCACGCTCTTCCGCGGAAAGCGACTTATGCTTGTCAGGCGAATCGTAGAGCAGCAGCCATGCAGCCACCCAGACGAGGCCCAGACTGCCGGTGACCACGAACGCCGCCTGCCAGTTCCAGGTAAGAATGGCCCAGACGACGAGCGGTGGCGCCAGCATGGAACCCACGGAAGCGCCGATATTGTAGAGGCCCCCGGCGATACCGCGTTCCTTCGCGGGGAACCACTCGGCAGTGGCCTTCATACCAGCAGGATTCGCCGACCCTTCCGCCAGCCCGAGCGCGGCGCGCAGGCCGGCCAGCATCTGCCAGCTGTTCGCCAGACCGTGGGACATGTTGATGAGGGACCATGCCAGCGCAAACATCGCGAAGCCGAGCTTCAGGCCCATGGAATCAAGCACGTAACCCGCCAGCGGCTGTAACATGATCGCGCCCTGGAACGCGCCCGTGATCCACGAGTAATGCTGCGTGTCGATGTGGAGATCTTTGAGGACGGTGGGGGCGGCAACGGACAGCGTGGCACGTGTCAGATAGTTGATGATCGAGCCCGTCATGATGAGCAGGATCATCGCCCACCGCAGGCCTTTGAATTTTCCGCGCAGTCCTACTGAACTCATGGGTTCTCCCTTTAGGCGCGTCCGTGGCACTGCTTGAATTTCTTACCGCTGCCGCACGCGCATTTCTCGTTCCGTCCCTGCCGCAGCACCGGCTGGAACTGCATGATCTCCTCAGCCAGTCGGCCTTGCCGGATCAGCTTCGCCATTGTATCCATAGCCGGACGCACGTGCTGGAAAAAAGCCTTGTAGCCCGCGCATAAATAGTTCAGACCCGGCTCGCCATCGGGTGTGGAAATGAAGCGGTTGCGAGGACACTCCCCGTGACAGGCGAAGCGCACGTCGCAGTTCACGCAATATTGCGGCAGGCTGGTCAGCTTGTACTGGCCGAAGGCGTGCTGCTGCTCGGACGCGACCAACTCGGCCATCGGCGTTTCCGCGATGTTGCCCAGGCGGTAATCGGGCTCCACATAGTGATCACAGGAATAGAGATCGCCGTTGTGTTCCAGCGCCAGCGCGCTGCCACAGGTCGGCGAGAAGATACAGAGACCGCGTTGCCCGACCCAACTGCCCAGGGCCGCGTCGAAGGTCTGGACGAAAACCTTGCCCACATCGCGCTTCACCCACTCATCGAAGATTGCGATCAGGAAGCAGCCAAACTTTTCCGCGGTGATGGAGCGCTCCGTCACCAGGCCGCCCTGCTGCAGGTAGAGCGGGCGATCACCACCGGGGCGTTCCGACCAGCCGAGATTCGCGAGCGGCAGAAAGTCCTGCGTGGTCCGCTCGACGATCGGGATGAACTGGATGAACTCAGTCTTCAGCACATCGCGGAAGTAGCGGTAAACCTCCAGCGGATGGTCGGCGTTGGCTGCGTGGAGGGTGCACAGGATGTTGACGTCCACCTCATGCCGGCGCAGCGTCTCCCACGCCTTGAAGACCTGATCAAAGCTGCCCGCGCCACCTTTGTTCACGCGGTAGGTATCGTGCATCTCTTTCGGGCCGTCGATACTCAGCCCGACCAGGAAGTTATGCCGCTTGAGGAACTCGCCCCACTCGTCATTCAGCAGAATGCCGTTGGTCTGGATGGTGTGCTGGATGGTCTGGCCAGGTTGCTGATACTTCTCCACACAGGCCATGGCGCGCTCGAAGAACGGCAGACCCATCATGGTTGGTTCGCCACCCTGCCACGCGACGCTGACCTCCTGCGCGGGGTGCGCCTCCAGCAGTTGCCGGATGTAGGTGTCGAGCAGATCGTCCGACATTCGGAAGCTGTCACCGGGATACAGCGTCTCCTTGGAAAGGAAGAAGCAGTACTTGCAGTCGAGGTTGCAGGTGGCGCCGGTGGGTTTCGCCAGAAGATGGAACGGTCGTGTCACGAGAAGAATTCCTCGCGGGTTTCTTTGCAGGCCTGTTTCTCGTCGGAACTCAGGGTCTTCAGGCGCGCTCGTCCGGCATTGAAGACCGCGCGAGATGACATGCCGAGACGCACCAGATTGTCACGGTCCTGCCGGGGCAGAATCAGGTAGTGCTTGCGGCAATCGAAGCTGCGGCAGAGCAGAGGGCGCCGTTCATATATGGTGCAGCCGGAAGGTCCGAGGTAGACGCACGCACCCTCCGCCGTGGTGGCCAGAAGATAGACAGGGTTGCCTGCGTCATCGGCCCCAACCTGGACCTGATACGAGGCGACGTCGTCACCCTGTCCCGGATGCAGGTAGAGGCCCTGGCCGCTCTTGCAACACTCGGTACAACTCCCGCAGGGGACTTCGGTTTGTTGGCTGCCGGTTTGTTCTGTGGGAAGCACGCTTTATTGTAGGCGTGAGGCACTGCGGAAAAGGTCGTCCGCCGCGTTGAGAACCACCCAACGCAGGCGCTCGGGGAGTTCCGGGTGGTCCGCCAGATAACGCTTCACCGTGGCCGCCGCTTCGGGGGATCGCTGGCTACCGAGCACGGCGTCCGTCCACCGCTTCGGGAAGAAGATATCGCCGGTGCGGCGGATCTCAGGCAGAAGTTCGAGGGCCGGGCGGACGAACTGCTGCGGGTGGTCGCCGCGAAGGGGGTGATTCAGGTAACGCAGCGACTCCAGCACCCACGGTTCATGGCTGCGATTTTTCACGTCGTTGAGTTGGCGGAAGGCCTGTTCGCGTATGGCCGGGTTGGCGTCGAGCGACCACATCACGAACTGGAACCGGGCCTTGCGGTCGGGGTTCTGGGTACGGTCGTGTTGATCGACGAGGATCTGCCGCCAGCCGGGGACTTCCCGGACCGCGAGGTTCAGCGCCATGTCGATCTCGTCGTTTTCGGCGAAGGTCAGGCCCGGGATCTTCTCGTCGCGATGCCAGACGCGGCGCAGGTAGGCGACGCCTTCGGGTGTGAGCACCACTTCGCGGAAGGTGCTGAACCAGGCCGATTTCTGGCTGGAGGTCTTTGCTGCTTCGAGGCCCGTGCGCAACAACGTTTCGAGCTGCGGTGCCCGCACCGTGCGGTCGCCGGCGGGGATGTGGTGCCAGAAGGTCCGGTTGACGTACGACAGAATCCGCTGCGTGTTCTGCTCGTCGGTTTCGCGGGGCAGGGCACGGGCGGCGAGGGCCAGCAGTTCCGCTGGCTGCACGCGGTTTTCGAGGAGGTTCTCCCAGAGATCGACCCACGCGCTGCCGCGGGTGAGCGGATCCGCGATGTCCTCCATGTGGTCGAGGAGATAACGAAGCGTGGCGGCGTCGAGTTTGAACAGCCCGTAGCCCAGGCCGCCGCCATTCGGGATCACATACAGAGGCTTCTCATTGCCGATTGCGACCTGGGCGGTCGCGCCATTCAGGGCTGCCTGGAACTGCTGTATCCGGCCGGGGAAGCCAACCGTCACCTGCAACTGCTGCGGCCACAGGAGGCCACGTCCCATGGGATCCTTCTGGATGAGCGTAATGGTGTTCGCGTGGAGTGTAGTGGTGATCTCCGGCCGCCCGCGCAGTTCCACCCAGGCGTGGCTCCACTTCGCGACTTTGCCGGGGTTACGGGCTTCCAGGATGGTCACCAGATCAAGCCATGTCGCGTTACGGAACGAGTACTTCTTCAGATACTCGCGCATGCCGTCGCGGAAGCCTGTCTCACCCGCCATCGTTTCCAACTGGCGCATCACGATCGGCGCTTTGTCGTAGATGATGGCTCCGTAGAGGGATCCGGCTTCGTCCAGATTTCCCAGTTGCTGCCGGATGGGATTGGCGCCCGCCGTGCGATCCACTTCGTACGCCGCCGGATAGTGGGCGAGCAGGAAGCGGAGGTCGTGGTTGATCTCCGGGAAACTGGGGTTCACGATCTTCGCGGCCATGAAGTTGGCCATCACTTCCTTCATCCAGACATCGTTGAACCAGCGCATGGTGACCAGGTCTCCGAACCACATGTGGGCGGTTTCGTGGGCGATCACGCTGGCGCGGCCGAGGAATTGGGATTGCGTCGCCGACTGGTCGAGCATCAGGCTGTTCGCGTTGTAGAGGATGGACCCGGCGTGTTCCATGCCGCCGAACTGGAAGGACGGGATCAGTACGAAGTCGAATTTGCCCCACGGGTATTTGATGGCGGTGTAGTCTTCGAGCCAGGCGAGTGAGCGGGCGTGGAGGTCGAAAATAGCCTCGCGGTTCCGGGCGACCTTGGCCGCGTCGGTTTCGCGGTGGAACATGCGGAAGGTGCGGCCATTGCGTTCGGCGGTCTCGATGCGGAATTTCCCGGCGGCGAAGGCGAACAGGTAGGTGGAGAGGGGTTCGGTTTCGGCGAAGCGGACCACGATGCGGCCATTGGCGGTCTCACGGGCGGTTTCTGCGCCATTGGCGGTCGCCTGCCAGTCGGCGGGGGTATCAAGGGTGAGCGAGTAACGGGCCTTCAGGCTGGGCTGGTCGAAGCAGGGGAAGGCGAAATGCGCGCGGGCCGGGACGAAAAGGGTGTAGAGGAAGTCGTCATTGCGGTTGAGCGCTTCGTTGCCGGGGACGAATTCGATCCGGATGGCGTTTTCGCCAGCGCGAAGGGCGGTGGCGGGGATGACGATGTGGCCGTTGGTGAACTCGAAGGCGGCCGGTTTTCCGGCGATCTGGACGGACAGGATGTTCTCGCGCTTCTGATCGAAGTCGAGGACGATTGGCTGCGGGGCGCGGAGATCGAAGCGGACGGTTTCGAGACCGCGCAGCGACTCGGTCTTCGCTTCGGGGATGCGGAACGAGAGTTCGTAGCGGAGATTGCGGATGCTTGCAGCGCGCTCGGTGGCGAGAGCTTCGGGAATGCCGGCAGCCGGGACCGCGGCAACCACCATCATCGGCAGCAACATAAAAAGCATCAACGCCTGGATCATCTGAACAGGCTAGCAACTGGCTGGCCCGACACTAACGCCCTAATATAAAGACTTGCCCCGCCAGATTACCTTTGAACTCCTTGCGGAATGTCCCGAAACCCGGGCCCGCGCCGGAATTCTCCACACCGCCCACGGCGATATCCCAACCCCCATCTTTATGCCGGTTGGCACCCAGGGGACCGTTAAAGGTCTCACGCAGAGCCATCTTCATGACGAATTAAAGGCTCCCATCATCCTGGGAAACACCTACCACCTCTATCTGCGGCCGGGTCATGAGCTGATCGGCCAGTTCGGTGGGCTCCACAAGTTCATGAACTGGCCCGGCGCGATTCTGACCGATTCGGGCGGTTACCAGGTCTTCAGCCTCTCCGATCTGCGGAAAATCACCGAAGAGGGCGTCACTTTCCAGTCGCACCTCAACGGCGACGCGCACAAGTTCACCCCCGCCTCCACGGTCGATACCCAACTGGCGCTCGGCAGCGACATCATGATGGTGCTGGACGAGTGTCCGCCCTACCCGGTCAGCCACGAATCGGCCCGGGCGTCGATGGAACGGACGCTGCGGTGGGCGAAACGCGGTTTCGACCACTACCGGATGCGAGTTGACCAGAAACCGACCCACTCGGCCCTGTTTCCCATCGTGCAGGGCTCCATGTTCCCCGATCTGCGGCGGGAATGCGCGACGCGACTGCTGGATCTGGACGCCGACGGGTACGCGGTCGGTGGGCTTTCCGTCGGCGAACCCCGGCCTCTGAGCATGGAAATGGTGGAAGCGACCGAGCCGATTCTGCCTCAGGACCGTCCGCGGTACGCGATGGGCGTTGGCATGCCCCACGAACTTCCGGAGTACGTCGCGCGCGGGATCGACATGATGGATTGCGTCCTGCCCTCGCGGAACGCGCGGAACGGCTGGATCTTCACTTCCGAGGGTAAAGTGGTGATAAAACACGCCCGGTACCGCGACGATCCTTCGCCGCTCGACCCGAATTGCGGATGCTACACCTGTCGGACCCACTCCCGGGCCTACCTGCGGCATTTGTTTCAGGCCGGTGAAATGCTGTTTTCAACGCTGGCGACGCTGCACAATCTGCGCCGTTACCTTGACATCATGGGGGAGATCAGGCAGTCTATCCTATTGGGTCAATTTCCCCAGTACCTTCGGAAGGTTCGGGAACAGCAAGCCGCGACCCTCTGAATCGAGACTTTTTAGTGTTTTTTTCGCTCCTTCTCCAAACTCAACCGAGCCCTGTGCTCCAGTTCGCCCCCTACGTCCTGATAGGTCTGGTCTTCTATTTCCTCCTCTTCCGCCCCATGCAGAAGCAGAAGAAGCAGCAGCAGGAAATGATTGAGCAGCTGAAGAGCGGAGATTCGGTGGTCACCACCGGCGGCATCACCGGAACAGTTGTGTCGGTAGACAATGACACAATAGTCCTCAGGGTGAAGCCTGATAATGTAAAGCTGCAGTTCGCGCGGTCCGCTGTCACACAGCTCG
This sequence comes from Bryobacterales bacterium, assembly GCA_947467185.1. Lineage (GTDB taxonomy): Bacteria > Acidobacteriota > Terriglobia > Bryobacterales > Bryobacteraceae > BOG-234. Next base: position 3,731 of record CANIHR010000055.1, on the reverse strand, counting down.
CGAATACGGAAGGCACGAAGTAACCGGGCGGCACCCTCTCTTTTAACAGAGTCCCTGGTCTATAACTCAAGGCAAATAAATGCAACGAAATCTGATGATCAAAGTGCTGGTGATTGTGGCGACGGTGCTGGTATGCATCTTCGGCGTCATCGGCTTCCCCACCTCCATGGAAGGCCTGAAGGCCAATGTGGCGAAAAATATCCGTCTCGGGCTTGACCTGAAGGGCGGCAGCCACCTGGTACTCCAGGTTCAGGTCCAGGACGCGGCCAAGACGATTGCCGATCAGACGATTGATGGTCTGCGCGAGGATGCGCGGACCCGGAATATCGTGATCGCCGGCTATGACCGCAACGATCCGGCCACCCTGGCCGATACCGACAGCATTCAGGTGAACGTCCACGGCGTTGACGTCGCGAAGACCCAGATCTTCCGCAACCTGGTGACGGAACGGTACCCCGACTGGATTCTCACCCCGGTGAATCAGAACGACTACACGTTAAAGATGAAGCCGACGTCGCTGCTGGAACTGAAGCGCAACACGGTCCGCCAGTCTTTGGATACCATTGAAAAGCGTGTGAATAAGCTCGGTCTGACCGAACCCACCGTGCAGGCTCATGGCGACCCCGCCACCGCGTCGGAAGTTCTTGTGGAACTCCCGGGTGTTGACGATCCGGCCCGCGTGAAGGATCTGATCGGGACCACGGCGCAGCTCAAGATTGTGGAAGTAAAGAACGAAGGCCCCTGGAAGTCTCAGGAAGAAGCCCTCGGCGCGAAGGGTGGCATTCTGCCCCTCAACACCGAACTCCGTGAATACGTGAGCGCCGGTTCGTCGGGTGGCTGGTATCTCGTGACGCGCACCCCGGTTATCACCGGTCAGGACATGCGGAACGCGAAGCCCGCGGTGGATCCGGACTCCCCCGGTCGCTGGGAAACCTCGTTCACGCTCGGCCAGGACGGCGCGCGCCGCTTCGAAAAGTTCACCTCCGCCAACATCGGCAATCGCCTCGCGGTCCTTCTGGACAACCAGATCCGCAGCGTTGCCACCATTCAGAGCACAATCAGCGACTCCGGCCGGATCAACGGGCTGGGCAGCCAGGAAGAGTCTTCGGATCTCGCCCTGGTGCTGAACGCGGGCGCTCTGCCGGCGGGTATCAAGTATCTTCACCAGCGGACGGTTGGTCCGTCACTCGGCGCTGATTCGATCCGTGAGGGCATCTACTCCGGTCTGGCTGGCCTGGTGGCGGTCATCATCGTCATGCTGATCTACTACAAGCGCTCCGGCCTGAACGCCGTGCTGGCGCTCTTGCTCAACACAGTTATCCTGATTGCGGCCCTGGCCTACTTCAGCGCGACGCTGACGCTGCCGGGTATCGCCGGAATCATCCTGACGGTAGGCATGGCTGTGGACTCGAATGTGCTGATTTTCGAGCGCATCCGTGAAGAACTTCGCTCTGGTAAGTCGATACCTGCCGCTGTCGATGCGGGCTTCGGCAAGGCCTGGTGGACGATTGTTGATACCCACGTAACGACCATCGTTTCCTGTCTCTTCCTGTTTATCTTCGGCTCAGGGCCCGTTAAGGGCTTCGCGGTCACCCTGGTGATCGGTCTGCTGGCCAACGTCTTTACCGCGGTGTTTGTTTCCAAGGTAATTTTCGATTGGGAACTCTCCGGCAAGACGCAGATGACGGAACTCAGCATCTAGTTTCAGAGGGGCAATCGGGACACCGATTGCCCCGTTTTTTTGAGGCGGGATTTTAGACCGTCTTTTTTCAGGCAACGTGGGAACATGTTGCTACAATGCGGTGTCATAGGAAATTGGCACCGCTCTTTAGTCAGGATCGGCCACAGTCTTGATGGGCGGGCCCGATCGATGGATCAGTGATCGATGGAATTATTTAAGAACACAAACTTCGACTTTCTCGGGCACAAGTGGCCCTTCATTATTGCCTCGCTCGTGCTGAGTGTCGCCGGCGTAGGCAGCCTGGTGGTTAAGGGTGGCCCCCACTACGGCATCGAATTCAAGGGCGGTATGCAGCTCACGGTCAAGTTTGCCTCTGAGCCAAATGTCGAGAAGGTACGTTCGGTGCTTACTGCCGCGCTTCCTTCCGCCCCCAGCGTGCAGAGTCTGGATGCTGGTTCCAACGAACTGCTGATCGGCACCGAAGGTGCTGAAGACGCCACGATGGCCAAGAATCAGCAGATCATCATGGAGACGTTCGCGAAGGCGTTCGGTAACCCTGGCAGTGGTAAGCTGGACCTCAACAATGTGAGCACTTCGCAGCTGGCAAACCGGCTGGCGGACCCGTTGCAAAAGGCTGGCGTACAGCTGTCTATGCAGCAGATTCAGGACGTTGCGGCAGGCATTACAGCGTGGCGCGACTCGCATGGCGGACTGCTTACAAAGATTGACGATCTGAAGGGTGTCAAAGACTTGACCCCGCAGGTCCTAAACGTATTAAATGCAGAGTGTTACCTCGCGCCTTACTCGGCGGCGCGGAACTTTGAGAGTGTTGGTCCTAAGGCTGGTGCGGATTTGCGCCAGCAGGCCATTCAGGCAACGTTGCTTGCTCTCGCCGGGATGCTGGTGTACATCTGGTTCCGGTTCGAATGGATTTATGGTGTGGGTGCCGTTATCGCGGTCTTCCACGACACGATCATCACGATCGGTTTGTTTTCCATCCTCGATAAAGAAATTACCCTGACAGTCATCGCCGCCCTCCTTACACTGGTCGGCTACTCGATGAACGACACGATCGTTATCTTCGATCGTATCCGCGAGAATCTTCACCTGGGTCGTGGTTCTTCCAAGGGCCCGGGCCTGGGGGAAGTGATCAATCAAAGCGTCAACCAGACGCTGAGCCGGACCATTATGACTTCAGGCCTGACGTTCCTGGCCGTGCTGGCGCTCCTCATCTGGGGCGGTCCGGTGCTCCACGGTTTCGCGCTTGCTCTCGTCATTGGCATTCTGATCGGAACGTACTCGTCGGTCTTTGTGGCAAGTCCAATCGTCCTTTTCTGGCATGATTGGGCGGACGGTCGCAAGGCGGTAGCGGCCCCAGTGGCTCCGGCTGCTCCGGCGAAGCCGTCCACCACGGGCAAGGTCAAAGCGGCCCGGTAGCCGCCCTCGTCCCAGTTAACGTTTTTTTCCTTGCCAATCGGCATGGATCTGATATGTTGTTAGGCGCTCCATCTGCTTCACGTGGGTGCCGGGGAACCTTACGCAGCACACGGGACCCGCAGTGAAATACCACTCCGTCGCAAGCGGAGTGGGTGGTACAAAGTTTGGTGTCACAACGAGCGCCACCTCTCAAGTGGGCGCACCGAATTGGAGAGGCATTAATGTTCGAACAAACATTCATCGATGGCCAGGGCGGAACTAAGCGACCGTACACGATCCTGCTGTCCCTGGTAATTCAGCTGGTTGCCATCACGATCCTGGTTATCATTCCCCTGATTTACTTTGATGCGCTGCCGACCGCGCAGCTGGCGATGACGCTCAGCGCTCCGCCACCTCCGCCGCCGCCACCGCCACCACCGCCTCCCCAGGCAGTGAAAGTAGTTAAGCAGACTCCCAGACAGATGGTCATGAACCAGCTGGTCGCTCCGAAGAGCGTTCCGAAGCAGGTTGCCATGATCGTTGAAGAAGATACTCCGGTTTCCGTCGGTGTTGTCGGCGGTGTTCCTGGTGGCGTTCCCGGCGGTGCGGCGGGTGGCGTCCTTGGTGGCATCAT
>CANIHR010000054.1 GCA_947467185.1 Bryobacterales bacterium | reverse complement strand
CGGCCCTGTTTGATGGTCCCTTTGCCTCCTCCCGCTAAGGCGATCGGGAGGTCATGCTCCAGGTGCAGGTTGCCACACTTGATGCCGCAGCCAAACATCACCATCGAGTTGTCGAGGAGCGTCGTGCCACCTTCATCCAGCGCTTTGAGGCGCTTCAGGAAGTACGCCACCTGCTCAACGTGCCAGGTGACGCACATTTCGTACTCCTTTTTCTGGACAGGCTCTTCAGCGTGGTGGGAGACGGAGTGCATGCCTCCGCGCATTCCGGCAATGAAGGAGTAGTCGTCATTGGTCTGGGCGTCGGCGGTCATGATGGTACCGATTCTTGTGGTGTCGCTCCAGAGCGCGAGGACCATGATGTCCATCATGAGTCGGAGATGGTCGGGGCGGAACTGGGGGATTCCGGGGCCGGGGCGTTCCAGCGGGAATTTGCCCTGATTGATCCAGCGCTTCTGCGGTTTCAGCGAGGCTTCGAGACGCTGCTCGACAGAGCGGACGGATTCGAAGTATTCGTCGAGGCGGACGCGGTCGCCGGAGCTGCCTTGTTTGCGGAGGGCTTTGGCCTGATCGCGGACCAGGTCGAGGATGCTGGTCTCGTCGCGCTGGAGGGAAGTGAGCAGGCGCGGGTCATCGGGGTTCAGGCCGGAGATAACGGGCGACTTGTTGGAGCGGAAGAGGCGGTCGAACGCGAGCTGCGGGATGATCTCTTTGGCGACCGGAGTGTGCGGGTCGCGCCAGGAGATGAAAGAGCCGTACATGCGGGCGAAGCCGCCGCCTGCCGTATCGATGCCGGTGCGGGTGGCTTCCACGCCGAGTTCGAAGCTGGGGAGCGCGGTGCGGTCTCCGAGCTTTTGGGCCATAAGCTGGTCAACCGAGGTGCCGCCGGAATCGAGGTCGTCACCTGAGGTGCGTTCCACGTAGCCGCCAGAGAGCCAGGCGGGCACTTTTGGCCAGTGGCCGTTGCGACCGACGGTCTTGGCGTTCCAGAGATTTTCGAGGAGCGAGAAGTCGTTGCGAAGGTCGCGGAGGGGCTTGAGGTGCGGGGTGAGTTCGAACTGCTCGTCGCTGCCCGCGGGAGTCCAAAGTTCGGGGACGACTCCGTTGGGCATGTACAGGAAGACGGAGCGGAGGGGCGGGGCTGCGAGCTGGTTGGTGGTCGCGGCGGGCGCCATGGATTCGAGCCACGGCAGGGCCAGCGCGGCCCCGGTGCCACGGAGGATGGTTCGGCGGGAAATTCGTTTGGCTGGCATGGGACTCCTACTTATTTGACCACCATTGGGCGCTGAATTTTTGGCGGGGGCGGGGCAGCGGTTGTGAGGGTGACTTTGCCACCCTGGCTATTGCGGAAAGGCGTGCTGAGGACAATTTCGCGGATGAGGGTGCGGGCGCGGTAGTTGTCCTTTTGCAGTGTGTCGGCCAGGTGCTGGATCGTGCAGCTGTCGCCGTCCTGCAGGCTGCGGCCAAGGGCGTAGCCGAGGATTTTACCGGTGACCTGGCGGACGAAATCGTCCTTTCTTGCGAGCAGAACCTGGCGGAGTTCGGTGGCGCCGTTGAATTTTTCTCCTGAGGGGAGAGCGCCAGTCACGTCGATGGGCGTGCCGTCGAATTCGTTGTCGCGCCAGCGACCGGTCCAGTCGAAATGCTCGAGTGCGAAACCCATGGGGTCCATCAGGTTGTGGCAGGCGGAGCACGCGGGGTTCACGCGGTGGGCGAGGATGCGATTGCGCATGCCGACGGCGGTTTTGGCGGTGACGGCGCAGTTTTCAAGGCAGGTGACCGGCTCCAGGAGCGGCACGTTGGGGGGCGGGGGCGGGACCGGCGTGCCGAGGATGGTGTCGAGAATCCAGGCACCGCGGATGACCGGGCTGGTCTGGCGGTAGTGCGAGGTGAGCGCCATGACGGCTCCGGAGGTGATGACACCGGCGCGGCGGTTATCGGGCCACTGGACCAGCTTCGGCGTGTCGCTGCGGAAATCTTTGAACTTGTCTTCCAGCTGGTAGAACTTCACGAGACGGTCCGTGAGATAGGTGTAATCAGCGGAGAGAAGTTCGAGGAGACTGCGGTTTTCGCCGAGGATGCGTTCGAAGATCAGGATGGGTTCGGCGCGGAGGTCGGCGGCGACTGGTGGAGTGTAGTAGGCCTGGAGTTCGGTGAGCATAGGCGCGACGCGACCACCGAGGTCCTGTGTGCCGAGCCACTGGCCGATGAAGGTACTGGTGAAGGTCCGGGCGCGGGGATCGTCGAGCATGCGATCGACCTGCGCGGTCAGAACTTTGGGGTCCTGGAGGCGGCCCTGCGCGGCGAGCGAGGTGAGCTCTTCGTCCGGCATGGTGGACCAGAGGAAATACGAGAGGCGATTCGCGAGTTCGAACTGGCCGAGGGGGTAGATGCCGGGGCGCTCGTTGCGGCGCTCCATCTTGAAGAGGAAGTCGGGGGAAATGAGAACGGCTCTGAGGGCAAGTTTGAGGCGCTCTTCGTAAGGGTCGCCCCGTTCGGCAGCGCGATCGTAGAGGGTGAGGAAGGGGGTGAGGTCAGCGGTTTCGACGGGTCTGCGGAACGCCTTGCGCAGGAACGTGCGGAGGATCTGTTCAGCAGCTTTGCGCGGTTGCAGGATCTCGCTGCCGGGCTCGGCTCCGAGGAGGCGGTAGTGTTGGGCGAGCTTGTCGGGGCCGGGTGGGGTGGGTTTCTGCTGGATGGTGAGCGCGGTGACGGGCGCGGGGGCGGGGCCCTCGTAGACAACGGCGAGTTTGCGCAGGCCACGGGCGAGGCGGAGGCGGACGTTGTACGTGGGGAGAAGGCCGGGTCCGCGGCCGCGGGGCGGTGTATTGACCAGAGGGACGGCGGTGGCGTCGTCGACCTGCAGGGAGAGCTTGCCTGTGATTTGCGGGGTGGAGACGGCGACGCGAATGTCGTAGTCGGTATCGACGTAGATGGATTGCAGGACCGAAAGGTCCTTGTCTGCCCGGAGAGGGTGAGTGCGGAGGAGATCGGGCGTGATGATGGCGCGGTCGAGGATCTGCTGGGCGGCTTCGAGGTAGCGTTCTGCGAGCAGGGGCGGGACGTAGAGGGTTTCGCCGTTGGTGTCGAAGCCCGAGCCGCCGGTGCCATCGTTGGGAAATATTTCGGAGACGTTGAAGTCGATGCCGAGGAGATCACGGACGGTGTTCCGGTATTCGCGGCGGTTGAGGCGGCGGAGGGCAACGGCCCCGGCGAATTCCCCGGCGGAACAGGCGGTGAGGCGGAGGCGGTTGTCGATGTAACGGGCAACGCGGAGGCGATCGTCTTCGCTGAGTTTGGAGTCGCCGGCCGGCATGGTGCGGTTGCGGAGCTGGGTGGCGACATCGCGCCAGAGGCCGCGATCGGCTTCGAGGTCTTTGGCTGTGGTGGCTTTGAGGAAGTTGATGCGATTTTTGGGGTTGGCGGGGTTGTGGCAGGGGGTGCAGTTTTGCGCGAGGACAGGGCGGATAGTGCGGACGAATTCGTCGGGGGCCGACTGGGCAGGTGTGGTCTGGGACTGGACGGACAAGGCGGCGGCGAGGCAGAGAGCTGTGGCTGCGAGACTTCGGGTGGTCATGCGGTTGTTACAAGATATCAGTGTGGACGATCCGGCAAAAGCGTCGCGCGTATTGATCGGCATCAAATTTTTGCACACGGTGGTGTGGGCATTCTTTGCGGGTTGCATTGTGGCGATTCCAGTGATGGGGGCGCTGGGAGAGTTTCGCTGGGCGATGGTGCTAACGGGTGCGGTACTGGTGGAGTGCGCGGTGCTGGCGCTTAACAAGGGGCGGTGTCCGCTGACAGCTATTGCGGAGCCGTATACGGCGGACCGGCGCGACAACTTCGATATTTATCTGCCGGAGTGGCTGGCTCGGTACAACAAGTGGATCTTTGGGGCGCTGTTTGTAGTAGGGGAAGTGGCGGTGCTGGTGATGTGGCTGCGGGCCAGTCAGATGTAGTACATGAGCGCTTCCTGGCTGTGCGATTCGGTATCGAGTTCGCTGCGGGCGTCGTCGACGCGGCGGCAGACCTGAGCGAGGGTGGTTTCGTCGAGGATTCCGGCGATAGCGTCGCGGACTTCGCGCATGACCATGCGGGTGCCGCAGGTGCGTATATCGACACATTCGTCGCATTTACGGAAGGCGGTTTCGCTGGCGCAGGGGAGGGGGGCGAGGGGGCCTTCCATGACCCGGATGATGGAACCGATGGTGACGTTTTCCGGAGCACGGGAGAGGGAGTAGCCACCGCCTTTGCCCTTCTTGCTTTCGACGAGACCGTCTCGTTTCAGGTTGAGGAGGATGTTTTCGAGAAAGTCCTGCGGGATGGCTTCGTCTTTGGCGATTTTGGAGATGAGGGTGGGACCGGTGCCGTAAGAGCGCGCGAGAGAGTAGAGAGCTCGGAGCGTGTACTGTGTCTTCCGGGATAGCGTCCGCATGGTTCGTATCTATCGTCTCATTTAGGGTTGTTTGCGGAGTTGGACGTGCCGGATAAAGGGACCGCCCGAACGCGTTTCGCGTCGATGAGCGCCTCGCGACCAACGACATCCGGGTATCGAGCGGAAGCCAGGATTTCGACACGGATCAGTTCGTTGTCGCGGAAGTCCAACGGGCCCCAGTCAAAGAACTCCAGGAAGCGCAAGGTCATGTCGGTGGGATCAATGCGCGCGGGTGGGTGTGTCCAGACTCCGCTGGAAGGGCGTTCTGTGCCGCAGTTGATCATGATGTTCGTGCCCTGGTGGTCGGGCACGATGAGAAGCGTTACGGCTGTAGTTTCCGCAATCTTCAGGCGACGCCGGAGCTTCTCGGCGAAGAGAGTGTCGAAGAGGAACGGTTCGCACTGCCGGAAAGTGGCGACCATGTCCCAGTCACGGACTTCCGGATCGGCGTAGAGGTAGGAATTCCAGATGCCCCGCAGCATCAGACGAAAGCGCTGCAGTTCTTCGGTCGCATCGATGAAAGGCGGCGTTTCGTCCGACATGGGAATGATCGAATGATAGCCCACTTTTTCGCGATATGATGTTCGGCTATGACGATGAAAATTCTTCTGGCCGGAGTCTTGGGGGGACTTGCGATGTTTCTGTGGAGCGGGATTGCTCATATGGCGTCTCCTTTGGCTGAGGTGGGAATCAGCCAGATTGAGGTGGCTAATGAGAAGCCGTTTCTGAGCGCGATGGACATTGTGATGAAGGGGCGGCCGGGGCTGTATATTTTCCCGGGAATGCCGAAGGGCGAGAGTCAGGCGGACTACGCGAAGAAGCTGGAAACAAGCGCTTCGGGGCTGCTGCTGTATGCTCCGGCGGGGGCGAGGATGCTGGAAGCCCGGCAGATGATTGTCGAGATTCTGGTGGAGATGCTGGAGGCCATGCTGCTGGCGTTCCTGCTTTCGAGAACGACGCTGAGCGGGTTCAGTCCGCAGTTTGGCTTTGTGCTGGTGGCGGCGGTATTCGGGACGATCTGGACGAATGCTTCGTACTTCAACTGGTACGGGTTTCCGCTCAGCTACACGCTGGCGTACTGGTTCATGCAGTTTGTCGGGATGGTGGTGGGTGGTGTAGTGGTGATCCGGGTGCTGAAGAAGTGACGCCACTGGAGCGGGTCCGGCGGCTCTGTCTGGCGCTGCCTTCGACGTTTGAAAAGCTCTCGCACGGGGAGCCGACGTTCTTCGCCGGGAAGCGCACGTTTGCGATGTTTTCGGACAATCACCACAACGACGGGCATGTGGCAGTGATGATTCCGGCGGAACCCGGAGTCCAGGAAGAGCTGATTGCGACGGATCCGGCGACTTACTACCGACCGCCTTATGTAGGGTCAGCAGGATGGGTGGGGATTGAGCTGGGGCGGATCGACGATGAAGAACTGGGCGCGCATCTGATTGAGGCGCATCGGTTTATTCTGCGCAAACAGCTTCCAAAGAAAAAAGTTCGCGCCACCCTGTGAATTTTGCGCCTGAGCGGCGAATCATGAGGCGTATGGAGTTCGACGAACTTCTCGTCTCACATAAACGCATCCTGTTCAAGATCTGCAACCTGTACTGCCGGAATGCAGCGGACCGGGAGGATCTGGCGCAGGAAATTCTGGTCCAGCTTTGGCAGGCGTTCCCGCGGTTTGACGGGCGATGCCGCTTTTCCACATGGATGTATCGGGTAGCGCTGAATGTAGCGATTTCGTTTGCCAGAAAAGAGGGTCGGCGGGGTGCGCGGCAGGCGGCGTTCGATGAGGCGGTGCTGGAAGTGGCGGCGCCGTTGGAGAGCGACGAAATGCGTCTGCTGCACACGTTCATTGCGGGGCTGGGCGAACTGGACAAGGCGCTGATGCTGCTTTATCTGGATGGCAACAGCTATGCGGAGATGGGCGAAGTGCTGGGCATTTCCGAGACGAACGCGTCGACCCGAATTTCGAGATTAAAGAGTGCGATGAAGAAGGAGATGGCCTGATGGAACTGGATGCGATGCGGACGAGTTGGGCCGAGTATGACCGAAAGCTGGAGACGAGCGTCCTGCTGAACCGGCGCGTGCTGGCGGAGTTGCAGACGAGGCGGGTTACGTGGCCCCTGGGACGGTTGCAGGTGCTGACGTGGCTGCATGTGGGGGCGTGGGTTTTGATGATGGGCGCGCTGGGGAATTTCCTTGCCGGGCACTGGGGCGAGTGGCGGTTTGTGATGCCGTGCGTCCTGCTGCAGTTGTATGCAGTGGGCAATATTGTGGCGCTGGGGCAGATCGGGGTGACAGCGGCCGGGATGGATGAGAACGGCGCGGTGGTGCCCTTACAACTGCGATTGGAACGGCTGCGGGTGATGCGGCTGCAGTATCTGCGATGGTCCGTGGGTGCAGGGGCGGCACTGGGTATGGCGTGGATGATTGTAGCGGCAGAAGGGTTACTGGGGCTGAATCTGTATGCAGTGGTGAGCCTGCAGGGGATGGCGTTGTACACGGGGGGGTCGGCACTGGTGGTGCGCGTGACGTTGTGGGTTTGCGAGCGGTTCTTTGGTGGGTCGGCGTTTGTGCGGGGGATGGTGGAGGAACTGGGCGGGTGGAATCTGCGGCAGGCGCGGCGGGCACTGGCAGAGGTTGAGGAGTTCGCCCGATAGAGTAGGTGTGTGAGTGATCTTGCGGAGATTCTTGACGTCCTTGTCGATGCGGTGACAGCCGGCGCGGTACAGGTACTGGCTGTGAAGCAGGGCGGCGCGCTGGGAGCCGCGATCAAGTACGGTCGGGAACTGGTGACGGAGGCGGACAAGCGGTCGGACGCGGCGATTCTGGCGGTGTTTGAGCGGCGGTTTCCGGGGATTGACGGCGAGATCCGGTTTCATCTGGAGGAGTCGGGGGATTCGGGCGGTGTGGCGGGTTCGCTGAAGATCGCCGGGGCTGATCCCGTGGACGGGACGAATATCTTCGCGTGCGGCAGCAATGTTTATGCCGTGCAGGCGCATTACGTGGAGGACGGGGTTCCGCAGGTGGGGGTAGTGTTTCAGCCCGAGGCGTACTTGCCGCTGGACGAGACGGAGCGATGCGTGGGGCGTCTGGTGACGGGTGTGCGCGATGGCGGGGCGTTTACGCGGCGGAGTGAATACACGGGGTCGGGTTTTGAGTTTGGCCCGGCGCGGAAACTGGGGCCACGGCCTGCACCAGATGGCAAAGCGTATGTGGCTTGCGTGCCTTTCGGGACGAAGATGGAAGTCATCGAGCGCGAGGCGGTTCGGCGGGTACAGGAAAGCAATCTGATCGCGTCAAACACGGGCGCGGGCAGCGCTGCCGCGAACGTGATGATGGTGGTGTTTGGGGTGCAACATGTGTACGGGAATTTCGGGGCAGGCGAGGATCTGGACCTGATTCCGCCGCAGGTGATTGCCCGGGAGGCGGGGTTCACGGTGTGGAATGAACATCGCGAGGAACCCAGGTGGCTGGTAAAGAAGCAGCCGTTTATTGTGGCTCCGAATGAGGCAGTGGCGGAGTTGTTTTTGAGGACAGCTGGGTTCTAACGCTGCTATTTGGTCAGGTGACCACAGGTGGTCGACGGGGCAGTTCTTTTCGTTCCAATTCAGTAGCTTTTGCTGGACTTTGAGTTGCAAGGTATGAACTGCAATGAAGACTAAGACCGTTAAAGAAGAGAAGAAGACCAAAGAGCCACATCGTCCGTTTGTGACCGATGTGGAAGAACTGCGGAAGCGGGCTCGCAAGCATATGGAGATGGGTGCTGTCACCGAGGGCTATAAGGCCGATCGGGAGACGGTGATCAAGATCCTGAATGAAGTGCTGGCGACCGAGATTGTCTGCACGCTGCGGTACCGGCGGCATTACTACATGGCAACCGGGATTCATGCCCATGCCGTGGCTGCGGAGTTTCTGGAGCATGCCGAAGAAGAGCAGGAGCATGCCGACATCGCGGCGACGCGGATCACGCAACTGGGCGGAGAGCCGAACTTCGATCCGAAGGGCCTGGCGACGCGGAGCCATGCCGAATACGTGGAAGGCAACTCCCTGATGGACATGGTGCGGGAGGATCTGATCGCGGAACGCATCGCGGTGCAGAGCTACAACGACATCATCCGGTATCTTGGAGATGACGACCCCACGACGCGGATCGCCATGGAGCATATTCTGGGCAAAGAAGAAGAGCACGCCGACGATATGAAGAAGCTTCTGGAAACGCTGAGTAAAAGTGGCCGAGACCTCTAGCGCCTGGTACTCGGCGGCGGGGCTTTGGCACCGCAAGACGACCGTAATCGCGGCTTTGTCGCTGACCGGCATTGTGGCGCATCTCACGATGCGTTACGTGCTGGGAACGTCGAATGAGGCCGCGCAGTACCCCCTGTTCGCGACGCTCGCGATGGGTGTGGTGCCGCTGTTTGAACTACTCCAGAAGTTACTGAAGCGCGAGTTTGGATCGGACCTGCTGGGTGGCTTGTCGGTGATCACGTCGGTGGTGCTGGGTGAGTATCTGGCTGGTTCGATTATTGTGCTGATGCTGTCGGGTGGCGAGGCACTGGAGAGTTATGCGCTGGGCAGTGCATCGTCGGTGCTGGCGGCGCTGGCGAAACGGATGCCTTCGGTTGCTCACCGGAAGTCGGGGGCCGAGATTGCGGATGTGGCACTGGACCAGATTGCGGTCGGCGACACGCTGGTCATTTATCCGCACGACGTTTGCCCGGTAGATGGCGTGGTGGTGGACGGGCGCGGGTCGATGGACGAATCGTATCTGACGGGTGAGCCCTTTCAGATGACGAAGACGCGCGGATCGACTGTGATTTCGGGCGCTGTGAATGGCGAAGCGGTGCTGACGATTCGCGCCACCCAGAAAGCTGCCGATTCGCGTTACGCGAAGATCATGGGCGTCATGCGGGATTCGGAGTCGTCGCGACCAAATCTGCGGCGCCTGGGCGACCGCCTGGGCGCCATCTATACTCCGGTGGCACTGGTAGCGGCGATTGCGGCGTGGGCGTGGAGCGGGGATCCGGACCGGTTTCTGGCGGTGCTGGTGATTGCTACACCGTGTCCTCTGCTGCTGGCGATTCCGATTGCGATTGTGGGGTCGATTTCTCTGTGCGCCAAGCGGGCAATTATTGTAAAGAGCCCCGTAGTGCTGGAGCGGATCACCGATTGCCGGGTGGCGATTTTCGATAAGACGGGCACGCTGACGTATGGAACTCCGAAGCTGACAGAAACAACGCTGGCGGAGGGCTTTGAGGCGAAGGAGTTGCTGGCGCTGCTGGCCGGGCTGGAGCGATATTCGAAGCATCCGCTGGCGCGGGCGGTGCTGGATGCGGCGAAGGAAGCCGCGCTGGTGATTCCCGAGGCTGATGAGGTCAGCGAGGCTCCGGGCCTGGGATTGCGAGGCCTTATCGGCGGGCGGCAGGTGCAGATCACCAGTCGCAAGCAGATGGACGCACAGGAGACGCCTGGGCGAGAGAAACTGGGGCCGTCCACGGGCGGTTTGGAGTGCGTGGCTGTGGTGGATGGCCGGTACGCGGGCGTGCTGAGATTCCGCGATGCGCCGCGTTCTGACAGCCGGACTTTCGTCACGCATCTCGGGCCGAAGCACCAGTTTTCGAAGGTGATGATTGTCTCGGGGGGCCGGGAGTCCGGGGTGCGGTATCTGGCCGAGGAAGTTGGGATTGCCGAGATCCACGCGCAGAAGAGTCCCGAAGAGAAGTTAGCGATAGTGCGGGAAGAAACGGCAGTAGCGCCGACGCTGTATGTGGGCGACGGGATCAACGACGCGCCGGCGATGATGGCGGCAACAGTGGGGATGGCGATCGGCCAAAACAGCGATGTGACGGCTGAAGCGGCGGGTGTGGTGGTGATGGATAACTCGCTCGAAAAAGTGGACGAGTTTATGCACATCAGCCGCCGGATGCGGGCGATTGCGCTGCAGTCGGCCGTGGGTGGGATGGCGCTGAGTGTGGTTGGAATGGGCCTCGCATCGGCCGGGATATTGACACCGGTGAGCGGGGCGATTGCGCAGGAGGTAATTGACGTACTGGCGGTGCTGAATGCACTGCGTGCGGCGTTCCCTCCCGCGGTGATTCACGACCTGGGCGTTTAGAGCCTAGGGCTGATTTTCGAGGTATTCGCCGGGGACGTCGTCTTCGGGGACCTGGTGGGTGCGGACTTCGGAGACGTCGGCGTCGGGGGCATTTTCGACACCGGCGACGATGCCGGCTTCGAAGTACTGGCCTTCTTCCACGAGTTCAACGACACTTTCGGAGTTAGCTTCGGCGATGTCGGAGAGCCCCTGGGTGTCACCGGATTGGCCAGCAGAGTTGGGGCCTGGGCGGGTGGGGTCGTGTTCAGGATTCATGCTTTTGAATGTGCACGTTGGGTGCCAGAAAAAACTATTGACCCGCACGCGAACTGATGTTAATTTTTAAGCATGTTGTTAAATTCTACGCAAAGCGGGGCTGATCTGAGCCGGCGAGAGCGCCAGATCATGGATGTTCTGTTTGCTTTGGGGCGGGCCACGGGGCAGGAGATTCAGGGGCGGTTGCCGGGGGAGCCGAGTTACTCCACGGTCCGCACGATTCTTCGCGTTCTGGAGCGTAAGGGCCATGTCCAGCATGTGGAAGAGGGCCTGAAGTACGTCTATCTGCCGGTGGTGGAGAGGGAGGTGGCGAAGAAGTCTGCCATCAGCCGGCTGGTTTCCACGTTCTTCGACGGGTCCGTGCGTGCGGCGGCGGCGGCCTTGCTGGACCCCAGAGATGCGGCGCTTTCGGATGCGGATCTGGCAGAGCTGGAAAAACTGATCCAGAAGGCCCGGAAGGAGCGTGCCGCATGATTGCCGTGCTGGTGAAAGTGACCGTGGTGTGGGCTTTGGCCCTGACTGTGGTTTGGAGTCTGCGGCGTGGATCGGCGGCGATGCGGCATCTGGTTTGCGCCGTGGCTCTGGCGGCTTCGGCTTTGATGCCTCTGGTTTTGCTGGTGCCGCAGAAGCTGGAAGTTCTGCGGGTGCCGCTGGTGGTATCGGCGGCGACAGCGGCGCGGGTGAGTGCGAGTTCGTGGCGGATGGGTCCGGTATTGTTCGGCCTCTGGTGCCTCGGGGCGCTGCTGGTGCTGATGCGAATTGGAGTTGGATTGTGGCGCGTTGGTGTAGTCCGGCGCCGGGCTGTCCGGTTGGGCACGAATGGTACGGTCCCGGTATTAGAGGCCAGCGTTGCAGTTCCGGTGGCGGTCGGGCTGTTCAGGCCTGCGATTTTGCTGCCCGCCGGAGCAGCGGAATGGCCCGGAGCCTATCGCGAGGCCGCGCTGCGGCATGAAGCAGCTCACATCGGGCGCTTTGATCTCTGGACGAATCTTCTGACGCATCTGGTTTGTGCGATGTATTGGTTTCATCCGCTGATGTGGGCTGTGGCCCGCAGGCTGCGAGAGGAGCAGGAACTCGCCTGCGACGACGTGGCTGTTGTGTCCGGCACCGCGCCGGAAGTGTATGCGGAGTCGCTCGTTGCGGCGGCTCGATTTCTCCGTCCGAATGCAAATACCTCATTGATTGGATGCCATATGGTGACGAATAAATCGCTTCAAAACAGAATCGCGCGACTGGTGGATGTAACGCTGCCGCGTTTGTCCTCAACCACTGCCCTGCGACGGGTGGCACTGGCTTCAGCTGCAGCGGCGCTGTGCGTGGGCCTCGTTACGGCCCAGGCCCCGACACCGGAAAAGACGCCTTCCGGCGAAACGGTCTACCGGGTTGGCAAGGGGGTAACCGCGCCCCGAGTTGCCAGTAAAGTGGAACCCGAGTACACGGAAGAGGCTAAGGACGCAAAGATTGCCGGTACGGTCATGCTGTCCGTGGTGATCTCTCCGGACGGCATTGCGCACGAGATCAGCGTCGTGAAGGGGCTGGACGCGGGACTGGACTTCAAGGCCGTGGAGGCTGTGCAGAAGTGGCGGTTTGAGCCGTCGACCCTGGATGGCGTCGCGGTGCCGGTGCGAGCGCAGATCGAGATAAACTTCAAGCTCAAGTAGCTATTTGGTGGTGTAAAAATCCCAGTTGATTCGCCAGCTGAACTCCTTGCCGGGCAGGATACTGAGGGCGATGTAGGCTTCCGGGCACGAAGTATTCCGGATCGACCAAAAATTGATACGGGAGATGGGACGGTCAGCCGTTTGGCGGACTCCCGCTCCCGTTTCTTTGTTTTCGATGGTGAAGTTGTAGTCGTTGGGGTCGACGGTGAATCCGCTGATTTCGTTGGAGGCGGTCTCGCGGGCACCCAGCTCCTTCAGGTAGACGATTTCTTTGCCGCGGTTTTCGGCCGTGCCCGCCTGCCAGGGCCGATCTACCTTGATATCGAATGGGAATTTGATGGACAGGTTCGGACCGGTCGGCTTCTTGTCGAGCATGTAGAAGTTGTGCTCGTAGACATCGGTCTGGATGGTATTTCGGCCGATGTTCTTCAGACGGTGCTCAATCGAGAGGGTCGGCTTACCTTTTTCCAGGCGGACGATCTTCCGGTATTCGTAGGCCCAGCCAGTGGCCTTGTCGTGAACGACGTGGATGAAGGTGACGGAATCGGGCGCGGTCTTCACGGTCCACTTGCCGGTGTCGACGATTTCGTAGACACCGAAGTGGTTGTACTTCTCTTCCTGCGGCTTCTTCAGCATGCCAACGCCGATCTTGAGGAAGGTACCTCCGACGGGCGCGGCCGCGTAACCGGGGGCGTTGAATTCCGAGAATTCCTCAGCGGGACCGGTGACGGTGTCGTGCTTTTTCGGGTCCCAGGGACGTCCGGTCCAATCGCCGAAGTAGGTATGGCCTTTGTACTCGAGGTCAGTAACGAGGCCGGACCAGTCGAAGCGGGTGGCCTGGTAATAACCGGCTTTGGCGTCGGGAAGGTAGACCGTGGCTTTGACGAGGCCGTTGGAGATTTGCGCCTGCGGGAAGTCAGCAGCTGTGGCAGCGACGGCGGCAAAGGAGAGGAGAGCGGCCGTGCGAAGGAAAGATGTCATAGATCCGAGAGGTAGCCGAGTTTGCCATTGCTGTCGCCGAATGAATCGACAGGAACTCCGAGACGGTCGAGCATGGCTGTGAAGAGGTTGGTCATGGGCGTTTCCGCAGCGTAGCGGACGTGGCGGCCGGGCTTGAGCTGGCCATTGGCACGTCCGGCGAGAACGATGGGAAGATTGGCATGGTCGTGCGCGTTGCCGTCGCTGAAGCCACTGCCATAGGTGAGCATCATGTGGTCGAGCAGGGAGCCATCGCCATCGGGCGTGGACTTGAGCTTCTCCAGCAGCCAGGCGAACTGCTTCGCGTGGAACATGTTGATTTTGGTGACCTTCTCGATCTTTTCCTTGTCGCCCTGGTGGTGGGTGAGACCGTGGTGGGCTTCGGGGATGCCGATTTCGGGGTACGCGCGGGGGCTTTGTTCGAGGCCGATGAGGACGGTCGCGACGCGGGTGGAGTCGGTCTGGAAGGCAAGGACGAGGAGTTCGAACATGAGCCGGGAGTGCTCGGTCATGTCGGTAGGGATGCTGTTGGGCGGGGCTTCCACGCCCTTCGGACGCGGCGCAGCGGTCCTTTCCGTCGCTTCGATGCGCTTTTCCAGCTCGCGGACGGAATCGAGGTATTCGGAGAGCTTGCGCTTGTCGGAGCCCCCTAACGCGGACGCCAGAAGCTGGGCTTCACCGCGCACCATGTCGAGCACGCTTTTCTGGTAGCGGGCTTCACGGGGATCGGAATCCTGGGTGCCGAACAGTCGTTCAAAGACAGCGCGGGGGCGGATTTCAGCCGGGTTCGGGGAAGACGGCGTCCGCCAGGAGATGGAGTTCGAGTAGGCGCAGCTATAGCCGTTGTCACAACTGCCACCTTGAACGCCCTCTTCGCAACCGAGTTCGAGGGAGGCAAAACGGGTCTTGCCGGCGAGACCGCGAGCGGCGATCTGGTCAACCGAGATACCGGTCTGAAGGTCACGGCCGTTGGTCTTTTTCGGGTGGACGCCGGTGAGGTAATTGGCTCCGGCGCGGCCATGATCACCGGGACCATCACCCAGGGCACGACCCTGATTGTGGGTGAGGCCCGAGAACATCAGGATGTCCTCGCGGAAGGGCTGCAGAGCTTTGCTGATCCGGGGGAAATCGGTCGGAAGCGGGACGGAACCAGGTTCACGGGTCGGCGTCCACTCGTTCATGATGATGCCGTTGGGCACGTAGAGGAACGCGGCCCGGGTCGGCGAGGCGGTAGTGGCGGCGCGGGAGAGCGCCGGGATCATGGAGTCGAGCAGGGGCAGGGCCAGGCCTGCACCGAGGCCACGGAGCAGGGTTCGACGGGGAAGAGACTTTCCGGGCATGGTGTTTATTGTATAGAAAAAACGGCCCGTTTTCCTGTCCGGAAGAACGGGCCGCTGGTTTTATTGCAGAACGTTGCGTTAGCTGACGAGTTTGCTGATTTCGGCGGCCTGTTCCGGGGTCAGTTTCCAGTTGCCGGCGGCGGCGTTTTGGGTGGCCTGTTCCACGGACCGGGCTCCGGAGATGACGGAGACGACGGCGGGCTGGGCGGCAAGCCAGCAGGTGGCGAGTTCCAGCAGCGTGTGGCCGTGGGCTTCTGCGAAGGCGACCAGCTTCTCGACGATATCGAGATTGTGCTCGGAAAAGAGATCGGGCCCCCAGGCGTCCTTGCCACGGCTGCCTTCGGGGTGGGGCTGACCTTTACGGTACTTGCCGGAAAGCAGACCGTTGGCGAGCGGGAAATAGGGGATGAAACCGACTCCCAAGGCGACGCATTCGGCCAGGGTGCCGGCTTCGGGTTCGCGGTGGAAGAGGCTGTAGTGATTCTGGACGGTGACGAACCGGGCGGCACCGGCCTTCACGGCGGCGGCCGCTTCCTTCAACTGGTCCACCGAGAAGTTGGAACAGCCAATCTCGCGAACCTTGCCTGCCTTCACCAGACCATCGAGAGCTTCGAGAGTGTCGGCAATGGGGGTTTTCGGGTCCGGCGTGTGGAGTTGGTAGAGGTCGATATGGTCGGTTTTGAGGCGGCGGAGGCTGGCGTCGCAGGCTTCACGAACATAGGCGGGGCTGGCACCTTCTTTCTCTTCCCCCATCTTGAAGCCGAACTTGGTGGCGAGGACCACGTCCTTGCGGCGGTCGCCAAGAGCGTCGGCGATGAATTCCTCGCTGACTCCGGTGTCATACATGTCAGCCGTGTCGAGGAAATTGACGCCCCCGTCAAGGGAGGCGGCGATGACTTCGCGCGAGGCGTCCTTCCCGATGCGCCAACCGAAGTTGTTGCAGCCGAGACCGACGACAGAAACTTCCAATGATCCGATGCGACGACGTTCCATATTTTGGTGATTCCTTCCTGAACTTACTTTGCGATGAACTGGCGGAGATAATTGTGGCTCTGGCGAAGAGCACGTTTGCGGGATTCCAGATCGGCTTCGTACGCCTTATCTTCCACTTCCACGCAGGCGGGGCCATTGTAGCCGGAATCGCCCAGAACCGAGAGGAAATGGCCCCAGTTGACGTCACCCAGACCGGGCAGTTTGGGCGAATGGTATTCCAGCGGGTGAGCCAGAATGCCGACTTCGTCAAGCTTCTGGCGATCAACACGGGCGTCTTTGAGGTGGACCCGGAAGATGCGGTCAGCGAAGTCGCGGAGAGGCTTCACGTAGTCCATCTGCATCCAAACGAGGTGGGACGGGTCGTAATTCAGGCCGAAGGCGGGGCTGGGAATGTCTGCGAACATCCGTCGCCAGATGGCGGGGCTGGAGGCGAGGTTCTTGCCGCCGGGCCACTCATCCTTCGTAAACAGCATGGCGCAGTTCTCGATCGCGATTTTGATGCCATTTTCTTCGGCGAACGCAATGATCGGCTTCCAAACTTCGAGGAAACGGGGCCAGTTAGCTTCGACAGAAAGAGTCCAGTCGCGGCCGACAAAGCTGCTGACGACTTCCAGATTCAGCGCTTTTGCTGCTTTGATAACTTCAATAATGTGAGCGGAGGCGGCTTTCGATTCGGCGAGATCCGGGGTCAGGGGGTTGGGATAGTAGCCGAGACCACTGATCGAGACTCCGGTGGTGGCAACAGTGGCGCGGATGCGGTCGAGCGCGGCGGCATCAAGCGTGGTGACGTCGATGTGGGTTATGCCGGCGTAGCGGCGGTCTGCGCGGCCAGGGGGCCAGCACATGACCTCCACACAGTCATAGCCAATTTCGGCGGCGTAAGAGAAGACCTCATCGAAGGAGAGGTCGGGGACGATGGCACTGACGAACCCGAGTTGCATTATTTAACTTTCCTGAGATAGAAGCCAATTGGCTCCGGCAAGGGCGATCTGGCCGTCCTGGGGCGCTGAGCCACCGGAGACACCGATGGCGCCGACGATCTGATCACCGACAACGAACGGAATACCGCCTTCAAAGGGGAGGGCGTCCAGCTTCAGCATGGAAGTGAGGCCACCAGCGAGCCAGGTCTCGTAGTCCTTTGTGGGCGACTTAAAGAGGACTGAGGAACGGGATTTGTCCTGGGAAACGACCACCGAGCCAATGGGGGCACCGTCCATGCGCTGCAAATAGAGGAGATTAGCGCCGTCATCCATGATGGAAATGACGGCGGCGACATTCAGCTGGACGGCTTTGGCTTCCGCAGCAGCGGCGATGGATTTCGCGGCGCTAAGCGTCAGGGCTTTTTTCTCGATCAGAGCGGCCATAGGTTTGGGATCTGCATGACGAATATCTCACACCCCGGACCGGGTGGCAAGGACGATTGAGACACCGTCTTAGACCTAACCGGGTGACTGCGGGCGGACGAGTTCGGGGCGGTAGCCGAGCGAGGCGGAAATCTTCTCCGCCGTCACGACGACGGCTTTGGCGAACGGCTCGATGCGGTCACGCGTCATGCGGAAAATGGGACCGGAAACACTGACGGAGGCGATCACTTCGCCGGAGCTGGAACGAACGGGGGCACCAATACAGCGCAGGCCTTCTTCGCGCTCCTCGTCGTCAATAGCGTAACCGTTGCGGCGAATCGTTTCAATTTCGTGGATGAAGTACGCAGGCGAGGTGATGGTATTGCGGGTAAAAGCTTCGAGAGTGCGGCCAATCAGGAATTTGTCGACTTCGCCGGGTTCACTGAAGGCCAGGATCACTTTGCCGAGAGAAGAACTGTGGGCGGGGTGGCGGGTGCCGACGGTGCTGGGGGTGCGGATCGCCTGAGTGCTTTCCACGTTGACAATGGAGACGACTTCACCATCGCGCAGAACACCAATGTGGGCAGTTTCGCCAGTTTCGTTCACCAGTTCCCGCAAAAAAGGCCGGGCAATTTCGTAAACATCGAGTTTGGAGAGCGCGGAGAGGCCGAGTTCCAGGATGCGTGAGCCGAGCCGGTACTTGCCAGTGGAGGCATCGCGTTCCACGTAGCGACTGGATTCCAGCACCATGATGAGACGGTGCGCCGTGCTCTTGTGGAGGTTGAGCTTCTCCGCAAGTTCGGTGACACCATGGCCGGCACTGCCGTCGGCAAGGATATCGAAGATCTGGAACGTTCGATCCAGGACCTGGCTTCGGTAAACGTCCGTCTTTATTGGTTCAGTCATCAGGCGCTGCAGTTTACCAGTGTATAACCCAATACGCACCTGGCGCAGGGCGAAACAACGGGTTGACGAAAGGGCGACCCGATATATACTTAACCTTTAGGTTAAGTAATGCCAACGTCTGACTCCCTGAGCAACACCTTCGCCGCGCTGGCCGATCCCACCCGCCGCGCCATTCTGGCCAGGCTTGCCTCCGGAGAGACGTCGGTAACCGAACTCTGTCGGCCCTTCGAGATGAGCATGCCCGCTATTTCGAAGCATTTGAAAGTCCTGGAGAGAGCCGGGCTGATTACGCGGGGACGAGAGGCGCAATGGCGCCCGTGCCGCATCGAAGCCGCACCGCTGCGGGATGTGGCTGGCTGGGTGGAACAGTACCGGCAGTTCTGGGAACAGAGCTTCGACCGGCTGGAACTTCATCTGCAGGAAATCCAGGCAGCCGGGGGAGAGGCTGCCGACAAGAAAAAGGGAGCGAAGAAGCATGTCCGGAATTAGAGAACTCGTTACGACCCGAACTTTCGAAGCACCGCGGGAGTTGGTGTGGGAGGTTTGGACGAAGCCCGAGCACGTGGCGAAATGGTGGGGTCCGAACGGCTTTACAACCGCTACAGAAGTAATGGACGTGCGGCCGGGCGGCGTCTGGCGGCATGTGATGCAGGGGCCGGACGGCGTGAGGTACCCGAACGAAGCGCGCTTCATTGAAGTGGAGCAACCGAGGCGACTCGTCTACTCGCATGGCGGCCATCGCGAAGACGGACCTGCGGTTCGGTTTACCTCCACGGTCACGTTTGAGGAGTGCATGGGACGGACCACGGTAACGATGAACGCTGCGTTCGACTCCGCCGAAGAGCTCGAATTCGCCATTCGTGAGTTTGGTGCCGATGAGGGCGGGAAGCAGCATCTCGCGAACCTGGAAGCCTACGTCACGACGCTGTTGCCGGCTGAACCCATATTTGCGATCACACGAACTTTCAACGCACCCCGCGAACTGGTGTTTCAGGCGTGGAGTGAGGCCGACCGGCTGAACGAATGGTGGGGGCCGAAGGGTTATCCGACCAGGTCACTGAAGCTGGATTTCCGGCCGGGCGGCGTGTATCACTATTGCTCCGAAATGCCGGACGGAAGCCTGGTCTACGGCACGTTCCTGTATCGCGAGATCGTGGTACCCGAGAAGATTGTCTATCTGAGTGGCTTCGCGGATGCGGACTGCAATCTGGCACGACACCCGATGATGCCGGACTGGCCGCGTCAGATATTAAATACGCTAACCCTGGAGGAGCACAACGGGAAAACGACCCTTACCCTGCGTGGTGGACCGCATGAGCCGACCGAAGCCGAAGTGGTGGCGTTCCGCGAAGCGCTAAAGTATCTGACGCCGGGCTTCAGCGGGACACTCGAACAACTGGAAGCGTATCTGGCAAGGGAGCAGGCCGGGAAATGATGAATCGCGTACTTTGGGGATGTCAGGGGCTGCTGGCGGGACTATTCGTCTTCGCCGGCGCCTTTAAGTTGTTCGGACCACTGGAACAGATGGGGCAGCAGGTAACGCTGCCCCTCCCTTTCCTCCGTTTCATCGGCTTCGTGGAAATACTGGGCGCGCTGGGACTGATTCTGCCTCGCGCCATGCCGAGCAAGAAGTGGCTGATCCCGCTGGCGGCCGCAGGCCTGGGCGTAGTGATGATCGGCGCAGTCGTTACAAGCGCGATGACGCTGGGTTGGAAGTCGGCGCTGTTTCCGGCAGGCGTGGGTGTGGTGGCGGCGTTTGTGAGTTGGGGTCGCCGGAAGGTGGCCCCGTAGAGGACCGGGGATTCATGATATGCTGGCTACGTCTCTGAATTGATACGTTTCAATCAGAAGTCTGTCGGCTGACTGCCAGCCGATTACCCGCTCACCTGCGAAACTGAGAAGAATCGAACTAATGTCAACCGCGAACACCACCCTCCTGAAAGATCTCTGGAATGATGCGGAGGCTGAAAAACTAGCCTCAAACGAACTGGCGCTGCTCCGCTACCGTTCCAACCTTCTTGGCGCCGATCTGCGCATTACGAACTTCGGGGGCGGCAACACCAGCTCGAAGATCACGATGCCGGATCCGTTTACCGGCGAACCGGTGAAAGTTCTGGCCGTGAAGGGTTCGGGCGGTGACATCGGCTCTATTAAGGAGTCCGGTTTCGCGCTGGTTTACATGGATCGTCTCAACCAGCTGAAGACCATCTATAAGGGTGAAGCGTTTGAGGACGAGATGGTTTCGTACTATCCCCTCTCCGCGTTTGGACAGAATAAGGTTGCGGCGTCGATCGACACCGCCCTGCACGCGTTCCTGCCCTGGGATCACGTGGACCATCTGCACCCCGATTGGGCGATCGCCATGGCGGCGTCGGCCAACGGCAAGCGCAAGATGGAAGAGTTCAACAAGGAATTCGGCCGCAACATCATCTGGATCCCGTGGCAGCGCCCCGGCTTTGAACTGGCGCTGATGCTGGAACAGGGCATTAAGGACAATCCGAACGCCGACGGTCTGATTCTGGGCAGCCACGGTCTGTTTACCTGGGGCAACACGCAGCGCGAATGCTACGTGAACTCGATTGAAACGATTGACCAGATGGGCCGCTTCATCGCCGCGCATCAGGAAAAGAAAGGCACCATCTTCGGCGGTATTCTGCAGGGCGCGCTGGAAGACCGGCAGGCCATCGCCGCGGAAGTCTTCCCGGCTCTGCGTGGTATCTGCTCCTCGAATCGCCGGCAGATCGGGCACTACGCCGATCATCCCGACGCCATTGAATTCGCCGGTTCGGCCTGGGCGAAGGAACTCTGCGGCCTGGGCACCTCCTGCCCCGATCACTTCCTGCGCACGCGCATCTGCCCGATGTTCATCGACTGGTCGCCGAGCGAAGGTGTGGCGGCGCTGAAGACGAAGATCGCCGATGCTGCCGTCGTTTACCGCCAGGAATACACCGAATACTACAACGCGTGGGCTGAGCCGACGTCGCCGAAACTGCGCGACTCGAACCCCAGCGTGGTGGTTATTCCGGGCCTCGGCATTTTCGGCTTTGGCAAGAACAAGAAGGAAGCGCGCATTACGACCGAGTTCTTCATCAACGCCATCCACGTGATGTCGGGCGCGGCCGCGATGGAAGACGGTTCGATTGCCGAACCTTTGGATCAGGCCCGCCGGCCCGAACTTTCGCAGCACTTTGCGACCGCGCACAACTACGTTGCCCTGCCCCGCCCGGAAGCCTTCCGTATTGAATACTGGGCGCTGGAAGAAGCGAAGCTGCAGCGCATGCCTCCCGAGGCGGAATTCAGCCGCAAGATCGCGCTCGTTGTGGGTGGCGGCAGCGGTATCGGGAAAGAAGTGGCCCTGATTCTGGCGAAGCGCGGCGCGCACCTGGTGATCGCCGACGTGAACGCGGAAGCGGCTGCGGCGGTGGCTGCGGAAGTGGCGAAGGCGACTTCCTCAGAAACCGTTTCCAGCATCTCGGCGAACCTCGGTTCCAGCCAGAGCCTGGCGGCTGCAATCCGCCACACCGTGATGGAATTCGGCGGCGTGGACAGCGTGATCAACACGGCTGCGATCTTCCCGGTTGGCACTGGCCCTGGCGGCAAACTGACGGACGCGCAGTGGGCGACCACGTTCCTGGTCAACGTGACCGGCAACTTCCTGCTGGCGGAAGCCGCGAAGCCCGTGCTGGAAGCGCAGAAACTGATTTCGAGCCTGGTGCTGACGAGTTCCGCGAACGCGGTCGTTTCAAAGCATGGTTCGGAAGCGTATGACATCAGCAAGACCGCCCTGAATCACCTGATTCGCGAACTGGCCGTCTCGTTTGGTTCGCTGGCTCGCGTGAACGGAATCGCTCCGGCAACCGTTGTGGCTGGTTCCACGATGTTCCCGCGCGACCGCGTGATGCAGTCGCTCTCGAAGTACAAGATCGCGTACAGCGAATCGGAAACCACCGAAGAACTGCGTGATAAGCTGGCAGGGTTCTACGCACAGCGGACTCTGACGCGGCGCCCGATTCTGCCGCAGGATTGCGCGGCGGCCATTGTTTGGCTCGCAGGTGAAGAAAGCGCCAAGACGACGGGGCACATTATCCCGGTCGACGGCGGATTGCACGAGGCATTCCTGCGCTAAGCGCGGGAGCCTCGCTGGATAAATCAGGAGATTCCGGACCGGTCACATGTCGAATAAACAGCTCATCTCGGACGCTTTAACCGCGGGCGATGGGGTCGTAAGACTCGCGCCCTGCTGGGTGCCTCGCTCCTTCCTTATGCCTGGCGGGCGGCTGAAGCTCGATCCCCGCGATCTGTACGCTCTGGGCGCGCACCGCGGCGGCATCGACGAACGCTGGTTCTCGTCCACCACGAAGGCGGCCAACGGCCCTCTTACGGCGGAAGATGAAGGTCTCAGCTACATCGAGTTCCAGGGTAAAAAGGTTCTGCTGAAGGAAGCCATCGAGACGGTTGGCGATGCGTTCCTGGGCGCGGATGTGATGGCGCAGTACGGCGGCTGGAATGTGCTGTGCAAGTTCTTCGATAACCTGGGTCCGATTCCGCATCACCTGCACCAGAACGACGAGTATGCCGCTCGGGTTGGCCAGAAGGGCAAGCCGGAAGCGTATTACTTCCCGCCCCAGTACAACTTCAAGGACAACAACTTCCCGTATACCTTTATGGGCCTGAATCCGGGCACCACGAAGGACGATATCCGGCGTTGCCTGGAAAAATGGAACGAAGGCGACAACGAGATTCTGTACCTCTCGCGCGCTTACAAGCTGAAGCCGGGCACCGGCTGGCAGGTGGATCCGGGCATTTTGCACGCGCCGGGTTCGCTGGTCACGTATGAGCCGCAGGTGAACTCCGACGTGTTCGCGATGTATCAGTCACTGGTGGAAGGCCGCGGGGTACCGTGGGATCTTCTGGTGAAGGACGTTCCCGAAGAGCACCACCACGATCTGGATTATCTGATCGAAATGATGGACTGGCCGGCGAACACGGATCCCGATTACGCCGCCAACCGCCTGTTCCATCCGTATCCT
>CANIHR010000053.1 GCA_947467185.1 Bryobacterales bacterium | reverse complement strand
CCGGCAGGCGCTGGAGTATCTGCAGGCAGCGACGAGTTCGTTCATTATTCCGCTTTCGCCCCGCGTGATGATGGTGGCAAAAGATACGCAACAGAAACGCACCGAACTGGAACAGACCATCGCGGTTTCGATTCCGCTGCCGCCGATTTCGACGACGCAGGAACTGACCGAGATCGCTCAGGTGGTGCGGCAGGCCACCAACGTGGAAAAGATCGCGTGGGACACCCCGCAGGGGCGGATTGTGATTCGCGACCGGATCTCGCGCGTGGTTCCGGCGGTGATCTTGCTGGATCAGTTGTTGTCGTACCGGCCGGAAGTAATCCTTGATATTCAGTTCCTGCAGGTCTCTTCGAGCGATTTGAAGAACTATGGTTTCCACCTGACAGATTCCGTGCAGGCGTACTACCTGGGGCAGATCCTCCGCGCCGCGGCGACGCCATCCGGGGTGACGAGCCTGCTCGCGTTTGGCGGCGGGAAGACTCTGATCGGCCTGGGCGTGGCGGAAGCGCAGGCGCTGTTCAACGAAACGATCAGCACTTCGCGGTCGCTGTACCAGGCACAACTGCGGTCGATCTCGGGCCAGGAGGCGTCGCTGCATGTGGGCGAGAAGTACCCGGTACTGACCGGCGGCTACATCGGGAGGGTTGCAGCGGGTTCGGGGACTGTGTTCGCGCCCCCTCCCTCCTTCACCTTTGAGGATCTGGGGCTTTCGCTGAAAATGAAGCCTTACATCCACGGCATGGGCGAGGTTACCCTCCAGATCGAGACGAGCTTTGAGGTTCTGACGGGGGACTCGGTCAACGATGTCCCGGTGATTGGGCGGCGCGCTTTGAACGCTCAGGTCCGGTTGCGGAGTGGTGAGTGGGCCGTGTTGGGCGGCATCATGTCGACCACGAAGTCGAAATCCAGTAGCGGAACGGCCGGGCTGTCTCAAATTCCTCTGCTGGGGCACCTGTTCCGCAAGGTTTCGACAGACGACGAAGACAGCAATGTCCTGATTGGCATCCGACCGCGACTGCTGTCGCTGCCGCCGGATCAGATCGTGACCCAGCGGCTGCGCGTGGGCTCGGATATCCGGCCCTACACTCCGTTCTAGCTAGACGATTTTCCCAACCAGATCGGCAAGGGTAATCGGCATTGGCGACATTGCGCCCTTCGGGAAATCCGGGCCAACGGCAACTGCCTCGTTGTGGTCTTCAAACCAGGCAAGGAAGTTGGATTTTTCGGCTCCCGGCAGACGTTGCTGATTGAGCCAGGTGTACCAGGCACCCATGTCAGCATCGACGAGAGAACCCTGAGGATCGAATTCGGCCTTCTGCTTCTGCCCTTCTGCGAGGAGCGCGTCCATCTGCTTGTCCTTCTGGCGTGGCGCGAAGCGCGTGAGCATAGTGAGGGGCTGGGCGCGGCGGAGAGCTTCGCGGGCGGCCCACTGGACAAATGTGGTCGCAAAAACCTGGGTGCCTGAGCCTTCCGTGAGGAGACTCAGCTGGAAACGATTGAGCGCGGCATCAGCGCCGTCCTTCATGCCAATCTCTTCGGGACGGATCTGGGCGAGTTTGGTGCGGAAGGCTTCGGGGTCCCAGACGGGAGCTTCGTAGATCTTCTGCATTCGGCCCTGGAGCGAGGCACGGGCGGGCGTGAGGCCAGCCCAGGAGACCTGGGCGATTTCGGCACCGGCTTTGAGCGGGGCGCCGCCATCGATATACCAGTGGGCATAGGGTTCGGGGTGCTTCGCGGCGCGATTCGTGACGGCTTCGAGCAGGGTCGGGACTCCGGCTCCGGGCGTGACCTTCGTGTAGTAAACGCCCTGCGGGCGGAGCTTGCGGAACAAGCGGTACGTGTTTTCGCGGACACCCTGACCAATGACGACGATGCCGACGCGATGGGTAGGCAGAGGGTCATCCGGGAAGGCGGCGGTGGCCTTGTCCATGTAGGCGACGGCGGCGGTGCGGAAGGCGTCGATCTGCTGGGTGGTCCAGAGGTGCGCGGTCAGCTGTTCGGTAAAGAGGGCGGGTTGCCCGACCCAGTCGGCTTTTTCGAGTTCGCGGGAGAGGCGGAGCTGGTTGAACGGGGCGAGCGCCTGGTCGAACTGCTCGGGCTTCAGGCTTTCGAGGTAGCGCAGCTGGCGGTTGAGGTCGCGGCGCTCCATGGGGAAGCGGAAATCATAGACGATGATCTCTTTGAGAAGGAGCGGGGCAAACCCGAGCGGGAGGCGCTTGAGGGTTTCGAGATGCTTTTCAGCAAGATCGCGGGCACTGGTGGGGTAGGTGGCGAAATTTTGGAGGTTGAGTTCGACGGGGAGCATCTACGCCACCTCCGCGATGGGCTTGCCGGTGGAGAAGCGGGCGTCGAAGCCAAAGAACGAACCCAGAGTCGGGATGAGGTCAACGGATTCGACGGGGCGATCGATGACGACATTCTGTTTGACGTCGGGGCCGAGGACCATCATCCAGGTAGTGCGGGACATGGCGTCGCCGGTGCGGTGGTGCTGGAAGCCGTTGCCGCCGGCGTCGATATCGGAATCGCGGCCGAAATCGGGCAGGATGTACATATTGGTCTTGTTGGCGTATTCGGGGTTCGACTGGATGGATCGCCAGAGGTCGGCGCAAAGGCGGTCGGCGCGCTTGATGCCGTCGACGTAGAGCGAGAAGGTGCCGGAATGGGCGATGTCGATGTCGTGGAGCGTGACCCAGAGGAGGCTGGGGGCGAGGGACGTCATCAGATGTTTGGCGATGTAGACGGAGAGTTCGTCGGGGCTGCCGAGACCGCCGGCGTGGGAGGCGAAATCGTCGGAGGAGAGCTTGAGGACTTCGGCCATCTGGGCAAGTTCGATCTGTTTGCCAGCCAGGGTGGGGGCGAAGAGCGGCGTCTCGTAGTTGTCGCGGAGGAGGTGCTCGTAGCGGGAGCCGTCGGCGTTACGGGAGAGCGCGGCGGTGAGGAGGCGCTTGGGCAGGATGACGCCGGCTCCGAGGCCGGGGCCATAAGCCTTGTGGCCGCTTTCGCCGATGCGGGCGAAGCCGTTGGAGGGGGCGACGACCCAGGAGTCGGTTGCGGGGCGCTTCAGATCCTTGCGGAAATACTCGAAGACGGTGGGGTTATTGGGCGAGACCGAGGCGAAGTTATTGAAGTTTTCGTAGACGCCGGTGACGATGCTGGCGGTGGCGACGTAATGGCCGAGGATCCCTTTGTTGACGACCTGGCTGAAGAAGGTGGCCTGGGGGATGAGCTCGTTCAGGAGATGGGGGATGTTTTCCTGGCCATCGGGCATGAAGGTTTCATCGTCGCGGGCTCCGCCGCCAAAGGTGACGACGATGGCTTTGCGGCCTTTGGGGGCCACCATGGCATTGAGCGTGGCGGGGCCGAAGAGGGATGCGGCGGCACCGGCGCCGGTGATTTGGCGCAGGAATTCGCGGCGGTTGCCGGAGATGGCCTGCGCTACGTCGCGCGGGCTGGCCTCGCGGCCATTAGAGAATCGAAGATCGGAAAATCGTTTTACCACTGGTGCCCCTGGGCGTACCTTTGTATTTTCTAAATGATATCGAAAACAGGACGTGTTCGGGCACACTTCAGGCGCATGAGTAGCCGTGAGTTGCAAGTTCGACCCCTTTAGGCGGCCATGGGGAGGGGATTGGCGGTCAGGATGCGGGATTTTCGGGCATCACTGTAGCGCCGGGAGGGGTCCCAACCGTTGGCTTCGAAGTGACGAGCCTCTTCGAGGGCGACTTTGCGGCGGAGTCCGGCGAAGACCTTCGCGGCTGAAAATACGAAGCCACCGACTTCGACTTTATGGTCCTGGGGCAGGGTTTCTTCGCACTTCATGGCGTCGAAGCAGACGAGGAGTTCGGCTTCTTTGAGGGCTTCGGCTTCCTTCGCTTCGCGTTTGGCTTGCAGGACTTCGAGGCGCTTTTCGTTGCGGGCGATCATGCGTTCGATGCGGGTTTCGTAGAGTGCGAGGTTGCTGATTGCCTGGGAGTGCTGGAGCCAGGTGTGAGCCTGGGTGATGGATGCTTCGGTCTCGGCGGTGTCGGCATCGACGGTATCGACATGAAATTCATGGGCGACTCCGTAGACGTTGTATTCGAGAGCGCGGGCGCGGTTGAGACGCCAGTGGTTCTGGGTGATGTTGAGGGCGAGCTGGCGTTCGACGGCTCCGGCGGGGGCAAGGTCGGACACCATTTCCTTCTCGAAGGCTTCGTAGGCGATGCGGTCGGCTTCGTTCATGACGTAGAACTGGCCTGTTAAGCCGTGGCGCAGGGCGTTCATTTTGGATTTCGCTTTGCCTTCCGGGGTGGTGGGCCCGGTGGAGAGTTGAGCGTTCAGGATGTTGGCTGCGAGCTTCGCTTCGGAGACGGTGGTCTTTTCGTTACGTTTGGACATGGCTTTCCTTTGATGGCAGGGGTCTGCCTGTCCTGGGAATAGCATGTGGGGATTGTAAGAAGTGGGGGGAGGGGCTGGAAGTTGTTGATTTCAGGGGTACGATTCTTGGATTTTGTTGTGACTACCAGATGCGGGTTACGCCGAGGGTTGCCAGTTGGGGGTCGGCTGTGATGCAAGGGAGGCTCTCTTCGACGGCCTGGGCTGCGATCAGGCGGTCGAAGGGGTCCTTGTGATCTCCGGGTAGGGCGGCGGCCCGGAGAGTGTGGAGGTAGTGGATCGGGAGGAGGGTGAGGTTGGCGAAGCGGATCTGACGGTCGAGGAAGATCCGGATGTCAGTTGGCAGGGGAAGTTTGCCGATGTGATGCTTGATGGCGATCTCCCAGACGCTGGCGACGCTGAGGACCAGGTCTGAGGATTCGCAGGCGGCGCGAGCGGAGGGGGATAGCCGCTCGGGAGTGGTTGCCATCCAGAGGAATATCTGGGTGTCGATGAGGGCCTTAGCGGTAGAAGGCATCTTCCAGTTCCGGGGGAAGGGCTTCATTGAAGTCTTCCGGGACGGTGAATTCGCCGCGTGCCCAGCCGAGTTCGCGGCGCTTCGGAGCCGCAACCGCAACGAGCCTGGCGATGGGAACGTTGGAACGCATGATGATGACTTCTTCACCCCGTTCGACGCTATCGAGGAGGCGGGAGAGGTGCGTCTTCGCTTCGTGGACGTTCACTTCCATGACTGGATTATGAACTTAGTCATATGACTGAGTCAACCAAGGGAGCGGGTTGTGGCGTGATGCGCGGTGCGGCAACCCGTTGAGGTGGTAGGGGCGGGTTGCGGTATGGCAGGGTTGCTAACATGGCGGGGTGCGAAACCTCCCAATGCTTACGACTCGCGTGAAGCTACTCCTGGTAGCACTTGGTCTCGGTGGCCTGGCCATCGGTCTGCTATTGGCGCGAGTTTCCTCTGAGGCTCCGAAGGCTGAGGTGGGTTCGACGACGGAGCCTGTGAAGAAGAAAAAGAAGTCGTCGTACCTGCCGATCGGAGTGGCGATCTCGAGTGCGTGTTTTGCGGCGGCGGCCGCTGCTGCGGCGAAGAAGAAAGCCGAAGCCGAAAAAGTGGCTAAGTAGCCGGTTCGTGCTCTGCAGCGAAGGTACGGAGCCAGGTTCTTAATTCGTCGCGGACGCGGCGGAAGACGGTCAGGCGTTCTTCGTATGTGCCTACAGTTGGGGCGGGTGGGTCTTCGAAGGTGTTGTGGATGAGGTGCGCCTGGCCGAACCAGACGGGGCAGGTCTCTTTGGCGTTGTCGCAGACGGTGATTACGTAATCGAAGGGCTGGCCTTCGAATTCGGTCACGTTTTTGGAGCGGTGTCCCTTCAGATCTATGCCGAGTTCTGCCATGGCTTCGATGGCTTCGGGGCGGACGTGGCTGGCTTTGACTCCGGCGCTTTCGACTTCGAATTTGTGGCCGGCGTCGTGGCGGAGGAGGCCTTCGGCCATTTGGCTTCGGGCGGAGTTTCCGGTGCAGAGGATGAGGACTCGGGATTTGGGGGGAATCATCGGGTTGGAGTTTGGGATTCAGCTAAGTTTCTGAGGCGGTCGGGACCTGTGGGTTCGAAGGGCTGCCAGGGGACGGTGGCCATGCGGGTAGCAAAGTTGTCGCGGACTTCGGCGATGAAGGGTTGTTCGCGGCGGCCGCGGTTGATCAGGGTCGGGTCGGTGAAGGGTTGGCCGGTGAAGGTCTGGTTCACGATCCAGGCGTAAGGCGTGATGCCGGCTCGGGCCAGATCGGCCTGGAGGTGAGCAGCTTCGTGGACTGGCGTGGCTTCGGGGAGGGTGACCAGCAAGACCCTCGTGAAGTGCGGATTTCTCAGGCGCGGGAGCAGGTTTCGGACGGAGTCGGGTTGGTCGCTCAAAGTGCGCGTGACTTCGCGGTGGTAGGCTTCGGCGGCATCGAGTAAGAGGATCGTGTGGCCAGTGGGCGCCGTGTCGAGCACGACGAAGCCTCGTTCACCTTCTTCCACAGTTCTTGCGAACGCCGTGAAGACGGCGATTTCTTCGGTGCAGGGGGAGCGGAGATCCTCTTCGAGGAGGGCTATGGCTGCGGCGTCGAGCTGGGGTGCGGCTTTGGTGACGACCGCTTCGGAATACTGGCGGGTTTCGGCGGCAGGGTCGATTCGGGAGACGGTGAGGTTGGGGACAAGGCCGTCAACAGTGGCTGCGACGTGGGCGGCGGGATCGGTGGTGCTGAGGTGGACCTTGTGGCCGCGGTGCGCGAGTTCGACGGCTATCGCGGCGGCGATGGTGGTTTTGCCGACTCCGCCTTTACCCATGGTCATGATGACTCCGTTGCCCTGGCGTTCGAGGTCGTCGATTAGAGCGGCGAGGGACTGGGTGGGGGCGAGGTCGGTTTGTTCGGTTGCGGTGAGAGCAGGAGTCTGGGTGGGGTTGAAGACCTGCGCCAGGTTGGCTAAGCCCATGGGCGCGTAGGAGAGCAGGGGGACGTCGGTGCGGGGGAGCTCGGCGAGCGTGGCGGGCATGGTCGCGAGGGCTTCCCTGCCCCGGGCTTCGAGGGCCTGGGCTGCAGGGTCTGTTTTGTCGTACGCCGTGAAGACTCCGTTGAGATAGAGGCGCTGGTTGCGGACTCCCATCTGCGCGAGTTCGAGCGATGTCCGGTTGGCCTCGGCGAGGGCGGCGTGGCTGGGGCGACTGACGAGGATGAGGGTAGTGACGGCGGGGTCCGTGAGGGCGTGGAGGGAGGCGTCGTAGAGGGATTTCTGGGTTTCGAGACCGGAGAGGGGGCCGAGGCAGGAGGTTCCGGTGGTGTTGGAGGCCATGAAGCCGGTCCAGGCGGCGGGCAGGTGGAGGAGGCGGAGGGTGTGGCCGGTGGGGGCGGTGTCGAAGATGATGTGGTCGTAACCGGCGGTGGCCTGGGTGTCGCCGAGGAGTTTGGTGAATTCGTCGAAGGCGGCGATTTCTACGGTGCAGGCTCCGGAGAGTTGCTCTTCCATGGAGGCGACGGCGGCGGGGGGGAGGAGGTCGCGGTAGGGGCCGATGACGCGTTCGCGGTAGGCTCGGGCGGCGGCTTCGGGGTCGATGTTCAGGGCGAAGAGACCGGCTGCTCCGGGGACGGCGGTGGGGGCGTTGGTGAGGTGGACGCCGAGGACTTCGTCGAGGTTGGAGGCGGGGTCGGTGGAGACGAGGAGGACCTGTTTGCCGGCGGTGGCGAGGGAGACGGCGGTGGCGCAGGCGAGGGAAGTTTTACCGACGCCGCCTTTGCCGGTGAAGAAGAGGATGCGTGTCATTGGAGCTCCTATTGGAGGACCGGGAGCTGGAAGGCGTGGGAAGGTTGCGGGGCTTCGATGCCGACGATGTTGGCGAGTTGGAGGCGGGTGGGGTACTGGCCGCGGCTGACGATGGCTCCGTTGAAGAGGATGAGTGGGAGGCAAGAGGTGCCGGAGATGGCGAGGGCGCCTTTGACGGTGGGGTTGCTGGTGAACGCCATGGGCTGCTGGGAGAGGTTGAAACGTTCGACGGCGATGCTTTGGTTGGCGAGCCAGTGGAGGTCAGAGGCGAAGGTGACGAGCTTGGGGTCGATGGTGGGGCCGCAGACTCCGGTGGAGCAGCATTGGGGGGGATCGAAGACTTCGAGTTTTTTCATGGGGTCGGGCTCCTAAATAATCGCGATTAGAGCCTTCAGGCGGCGGAGGCCGTCGAAGTTGATGCAGTAGCCAGCGTCGGAACTGCGGACCAGGCCGGCTTCTTTGAGGATGCGGAGGTGCTCAGAGACGGTGGATTGTGCGAGCGGGAGTTCGTCAACGATCTGGCTGCAGACGCGGGCCTCTTTGCGGGCGAGGAGGCGGAGGATTCGGACGCGGGCGGGGTGGCCGAGGGCTTTGGTGAGTTTGGCGAGGGATTCGTCGGCTTCGGGCCCCTCGAGGGTAGCGAGGGGCTCGGAGTCGGGTTCCGGGGAGCAGCAATTTGGTTGACAGTCCATAGCTTATCGTCGATTAACGATGGCATGATTTAGGGCGCGGTGTCAAGGATCGTGCGCCCTACTGGACGGCAAGCAGGGCGTTGAAGTAGCGGGAGGTTTGGGTTCCCTCGGCGCCGGTGTTGGTGAGGACGGTGACCTGGACGATGGCATCACCGGTGGGCGCGTTTTGCGGGACGGTGATGTTGAGCTGGTAGAGACCGGCTCCGACGAGGCCGGAGAAGGCAACAGGGGCCTCGACAAAGGAGCTGACGTTGTTGCCGAGTTTGACTTCGACCCGGTTCACCGTGGCGGCGGCTCCGCTGAAGATTTTTCCGGAGGCGACGGCTGGCTGGGTGGGGCCGAGGCCGACGCCATAGAGCACGACGGTCTCACCGCGCCGGGCGGGCCGGGTATTGAAGGCGAAACGGTTGACGGGACCGGCGAGATCGTAAGTGCCACTTCCGTAAGCTCCGCCGCCGTTGGGCGTGGGGATGACGGCCGCGACATAGACGCCATCGAGGAGGCTGAGAGACGCCGAGACGTTGGCCAGTTCGACGGTAGTGGTGACGGTGCCTTTTGGCGTCGTGATTACAACGGGAACGCAGCCGCGGGCGGTGTCATCGGGGGCCTGAAGATTGAGCTGGCCGGAGCTGACAAACCAGAGATAGCCGGGCTTGTTGTTGATGGTGACGGTGACTCCGCCGAGCGTGGTGGGAAAGTCACCGTTCCAGAGCGCGGTATTGTCGGCCAGGCTGGTGCCGTAGATGGAGATCCAGGCGCCGGGCTGGATGAGCGGCGTGTCGGTATAGACGGGGACGATGCCGTTGGGGGTGATGCCGGGTGGCACCGAGACGGGGCCGGCGAGGGTGAGGGTGCCATTCAGCGTGTAGGTAAAGGTTTTTATGTTGCGGTCGACTGCCAGGGTGGCGGAGCCGGTGCCGCCTTTGCCGGCATAAGAGCCGGTGCCTCCGGTGACGTTAAGCGTGCCGTTAAGGGTGCCGCTGGCGGTTGGGTTCTGATTGTTCAGGGCCGCGGGGAGTGGTGCGTTAAGCAGGATATTGAGCGTATCGCCATTGCTGGCGGCAATTTTGAGGGCGAACTGGATGACGCTGGTGCAGTTGTCGCTGGAAGCGTTGCCGGTGAAGGTGACGGTAGCGGTACCACCTGGGGTTAGGGCGCCGGAACCACCTCCGGAGATATGACCGCCGTTGCCGTTGCTGCCCGAACCAGTGGACGACAGCGTGATTGTTTGGCCTGTGGCGAAAGTGACGGTGACGAGAGTTGCGAGAACCGCCAGAGTGGAAAACCTTTTGAAGATCGACATCGCGTATTACCTCCTTGCGAAGATCCGACTACTGCATGAGAGTGCAGTTGGCTGGCCTGGAGGAAAATGGGGGACTTTGCGTGATATCGGGGAGGAAATGGGTGAAAGGGCGCAGCAGCCTGGCACAAATTATCGTTGATTGACGATGGCGTGGATACGGGAGTGCGTGGGGGAAAGAGGAAGGCCCGTCCATTCCTGCTCGGACGGGCCTTTAAGAGTCTAAGAGAGAGTTAGTAGCCTGCGTTTTTGTCGGCTATGTTTTTGAGGGGTTCGTTGTTCTTCCAGCGGTGGAACTGTTCAACGAAGAAGTTGGCAGCGTCGTTGAGCCAGTCCTTCGTGTGGTCGGAGGTGTGGGCGGAGATGAAGACGTTGTCCATGTCCCAGAGGGGGCTGTCGGCGGGGAGGGGTTCGACTTCGAAAACGTCGAGGGCGGCACCGCGGATGCGTTTAGTACGGAGGGCTTCGGTCATGGCGGCTTCGTCGATGACGGGACCGCGGCCGACGTTCATGATGATGGCCGATTCCTTCATGCAGTTGAATTCGGCGGTGGACATCATGTGCTTCGTGTTGGGGGTTAGGGGCGCGGCGACGACGACGTAATCGCACTCGGGGAGCATTTTGTGCAGGTCGGGGTTGGGGTAGAGCTGGTCGACGTCTTCGTCACCGGGGCGGGGGGAGACGTCGCGACGGAGGGCGAGGACGCGCATGCCAAAGGCTTTCGCGCGGCGGGCGATGGCGCGGCCGATGTCGCCGTGGCCAACGATGCCCATGGTCTGAGTGGAGAGTTCGAGGATGTCGAAGACTTCCCAGCGGTGTTCGGCTTTGGCGCGATTCATGCGGGGCATGTCTTTGGCCCAGTAGAGGGCTCCGGCGATGACGAATTCACCGAGGGACTGCGAGAAGGTGCCGCGTCCATTGGTAAGGGGGACGGGGTGGGCCTGGAGTTCAGGGGACATGATGCCGTCGAGGCCGGCGTAGCGGGCGTGGACCCATTCGAGTTTGGGGGCGCGGGCGAGGACATTGACGATTTCGGCGCGGGAACCGGACCAGTTGAAGAGGACGCGGGCTTCGGCGAGGGCATCGGGGCCGAGGCCGTCGGCGGTTTTGGCGATGCTGACATTGGCGTCAGCGGAGAGGGAATCGAGGAGTTTGAGGGTGGGCTCGGAGGGATCGCCCAGCACGACAACGTTAATTTTTGCCATCAAAAGCAAGCTATCATGCCGGAGTGCGCGAACTATAGGGTTGTGTTGCGCGTATAGATGGGAAGGAGATTCGGACGTATGGCTAAGAGGGAACGCGGCGGGATTATTTCGGGGCTACTGACGATTTTTGGGTTGGTGGTGCTGGCGGCGATTGTGGGCGGGATTTATCTGGCACGGAATGTTCATGTGCAGACGACGGCGCGGGCGAACGGAGATAACGTGTCGATTGATGTCCCAGGCGGACACTTCAGCATTCAGGCGAACGAGAAAATGGATCCGGCGGCGCTGGGGGTTCCGGTGTATCCGGGGGCGCGGAAGAAGGGTAATGGTGGTGGCGGGGCGTCGTTCCAGTGGAGTTCGAGCGACGGGAAGGAAGAGAAGGGCGCGGGGTTTGCGGTGTCGGAGATGGTGACGGACGACTCCCCGAGCAAGGTGCTGGCCTGGTACAAGACGCAGCTGCCGAACTGGGTTTTGGTGGTGGAAGACGACAAGGTGACGCGCTTCGAGATGAAGGAAGGCGGGCACAAGCGGCTGGTCGCGATCAAGGAAGACCGGGGCGAGACGCATATCGTGGTTGCCACGGTGGGAGAGCCTGCGTCAAACTAGGTTTAGCGGTCTGTAGTGGACCGCGCCTAAATGCCTGAAAAATGTACCTGCGGCGCAATCCTTGTGGAAGATGCGCGCTTCTGTCACCGCTGTGGGCGGCCCACCTCACTCACCCCGGAATTTATTGCGGATGACGAACCTGTTGTAGAAGCGGCGGTAGCGGCTCCCGCGGCTATGGCTGCGGGCGTGACGCCTTTGCAGGCGAAGTTCGCTTCGGTTCCGGTTGGGTTTGGGAATCCGGTGGCGCTGCGCGTGGCGTTCATCATGGCGATGTCGATCATGCTGCTGCAGATGATTCCGGGGCTGAATTTGCTGTTTCTGGCGTGGTGGCTGGGGGCGGGATGGGGCGCGGTGCTGATGTACAAGCGGCTGACGGGCATGGTGCTGAGCGTGCGGTCGGCGGCGAAGCTGGGGTCGATTACCGGCGTGCTGACTTTTGTGGGGATGACGCTGATTTCGGCGCTGACGATGGCCACGGCGGGCAAGCAGGTTCTGGATGAGATGGTGAAACAGAACCCGGACATGAAGCAGGTAGTGGACGACCCGGCGATGCTGGGGAGTGTGTTTTTCATTGTCCTGGTGATGATTTTTTGTTTGGTGGTAGGAGTTTGCGCGGCTGGTGGGGCACTGGCGGCGAGACAGATGGCTCGGCGCGGTGCGGACGGGTCCGCGGCTTAGATTTTCCGGTAACGATTTGCGCGTTGCGCGGTAGTTGTATTTGTGAAGCTCCTTTCCTGCTGGATCCTGCTGACTGCGATTCTTGTGGCGCAGGTCAATTCTCCCGTTTCGAAGTTTGAGGTGGCGTCGGTGCGGCGCAGTGATCCTGAATTGGGGAATACGGACCGGGAGACGTATAACAACGGCCTGCTGCGGATGTCGAATGTGACGCTGCGCATGTATATCCGGTTCGCGTATGGCATTGCCGAACCCCAGATCGTGGGGGGACCGAAGTGGATGGACGACTATCGGTTCGACGTGATGGGTAAGGCCGATCATGCCGCGACTGGCCCGGAACTGCTGGCGATGCTGCAGCCTTTGCTGGCTGAGCGGTTTCAGTTGCGGTTTCACCATGAGACGCGGACGCTGGCGGGGTATGCCCTGACGGTGGCGAAGGGCGGGATTCGGGCGAAAGTTTCTGATCCGGCGAATACTCCGAGTTCGAATACTTCGCGGACGAGCATGAATGTGACCGGGTTCCCGATGTCGCTGTTTGCTGTTCGGCTGGCTCCATATTTGGGCAAGCCGGTGGCGGATATGACGGGCGAGAAGCGGACTTTTGATTTCCAGGTGAAGTGGTCGCCGGAAGAGGCGGTGGATTCGGATCAGCCTTCGATTTTTACGGCTTTGCAGGAGCAGGTTGGGCTGAAGCTGGAGGCTCGGAAGGTTCCGGTGGATGTGCTGGTGGTGGATTCGGCGGAGTTACCGACGGAGAATTAGGGGATTGTTTTAAGCAGAGGTTTCGGCACGTAGTTGGGCGGGATGGTGAAGTTGGGGTCGGTTAGTTCGACGTTGGGGTTTCGACGAGCGATGACTCTCATGTAAGTCAGGGTTTGGCGCTGGTCGGCTTCGAGGGCTTCGATTTCCTGTTGGTTGTCTGGGGCTATGGCTTTGTGCCAATTGACCCAGTGTTGCCAGGCGTTGGGGAGGGTGTCGGCCTGCTGGATTTCCACGATGCCGGTCTTTTGCCAGTGGCGCTTCCACCATTGGGCAGAATGGAGGCACCAGAGGTCGGGGGTCCACCAGGCTTTCAGGTGTTCGGGCGGGGCTTCGATTTCTTTGGTCAGGCCGGCTCCGGCTATCGCGATGATTCCTTCGGGCTTTGCGAAGCGGGCGAGGTTGGCGAGGTAGAGGTCGTCGGTCCCGAAGTAGATGTATGAGTCGATGGCAAGGATGGCGTCGAAGAAGTTGGGTTCGAAGGGTAGATGGCGGGCGTCAGCGCGGAGGGGGTGGACGGCTTCGGCACAGCCTGCGTCGCGGATGCGTTCGGCGTTCTCTTCGGGGCTGAACCAGAGGTCGGTGGCCCAGACTTCGACCTGGAATTCACGGTGGAGAAAGATGGAGGAGGCGGCGCGTCCGCAGCCAAGGTCGAGAACTTTCATGCCAGGGCGGAGGTCGATTGCCTGGGTGAGCCATTCGGTGAGGAGGAGGGGGTTGGCGCCTCCGCTGGCGGCAGAGTGGAGCCATTCGGGATTGTAAGCGGCGGCGCGGGGAAACATGGTTAGTAGACGGAGATGGTGACTTCGGCGTTGGTGGTGCGGGAGGTCTCGACTTCGATGACTTTGGCACTATTGGCGAGGCTGAGGAGGCGGCCGGGTTCTTCGAGACGGTCGTCGTTGGGGTCGGTGTCGGGGACGGCTACGAGGGCGTATTTGCCGGGGCGGAGGCGGGGGAAGGTGAAGCGGCCAGCGGTGGCCGCAGTTTCGGTGGTGCCGATGGGGTAGGCGTCGGCGGTGGCGAGGGGGACGGGGATGGCGAAGACGCGGCCGGTGCAGGTGCAGTCGTGAAGAGTCCCCTCGAGGCGGGCGGTTGGAGTTAAAAGGACGTCAACCTGGGCGGTGGGGGCGAAGGGATCGAGCTGGAATTCGCGGCCTGGCGAGATTCGTCCGTTGACTCGGATTTCACCGATGGAGTAGCCCTCGGGGAGGCCAAAGGGCTGGATGTCGATGCGTCCCGAAGAAGGGATGTAGACGGGGCCGGACCAGGCGCCCTCGGGGGTGACTCCGACGGGGGTGAAGACGGGGACGGGGCTGATGGTCTGGTGGCTGTCCTGATTGCGGGGGAAGAGCTTGAGGGAGATTCCGGGTGGGATGGGGGCGGTGGCGGTGTCGTCAGATTTCGCGTCCCTTGATTTGTCCCAGCTGTCGAGGAGGACGCGGCCAGTGATGGTGGCGGGCGGGAGGAGCTGGAGGGTGGTGGTCAAGTTTTCCTTCACGATTCGGACCGTTTCGAAAGCGAGGCCTTCGGGCAATGAGGTGCGGAGTTTGACGTCGTACGCGTCGGGGCTGAGGGTGGTGAAAGTGGCGGCGGTGCCGCAGGGGACGGTTTGTTGGGCGAGGGTGGTGCTGGAGACCCGGCTGGTTTGGGTGAGTTCGACGCGGTACGACTGGTCCGGTGCGCAGAGGGGGCCTCCGGGCCTGAGAGTGAGGCGGTAGAGCGTGGTCTGCCGGAGACGGATTGTGCCGACGTTCTGGTCGCTGCCGGGGAGGACGCGGAGGGGACTGGCGTCGGCAATGCCGCCGCCTCCGGGCCAGTCTCGGCGAGGATAGCCGCGGTCGGGGGTGGTAGCGGTGGCGGGGGTGTGGATCGACGGCGTGGTTTCGAGGACGTAGTCGCCGGCTTCGAGGCGTTCGAGGATGAAGTGGCCCTGTTTGTCGGTAGTGTCGTTTTGGAAGATGCCCTGGGCCTGGCGGACTCCGTGGAAATAGCGGAGTTTGCGGGCTCCGATTTTGATGTTTTGGAGGGGTGCTTCGGTGTCAGCGTCGACGAGGGTACCCGTAAGTTTTGCGAATTTGGAGAGAGTGAGGGTGAAGGTGTGTTTTTCGTCGGTGGCGGTGAACTGTTTGGTGGCGCCGGAGTAGCCGGAGGCTTTGACGCTGAGGAAATAGTTGCGGCCGCGGGGGAGGGAGAACGATGTTTCGCCGGTGCGGCTGACGGGCTGGACTCCGGGCGCGGGGCCGGGCGCGCCGGGTGAGACGACGGTGACAGTGGCCGAATCGACGGGGCGCTGCGAGAGGGCGTCGACAACGGTGACTCGGACGTCGGAGCGGGGTAGTTGATCCTGCGCGAGGGAGGTGAGGGCGAGGCAGGTTGCGAGCAAATAGCGACCCATTGAGACAGGGTAACTGAAAAAACGGTCGGGTATATACTCTCGATCGACAGGAGTTTTCAAGATGAAATTCACTCGCAGAATGGCTGTTCAGATGGTGGGGTCGGGGGCGTTGCTTTCGGGGGCGGCGGAGGTAGGGGAAGCCGCTCAGGTTCCGGCCGCTCCTAAGGAGAGTGCGGGCACACCGAAGATTGCGCTGGGGATGGGCGATGGGTTTGCCGCAGGAGTGGCGGATGCGTCGGCGGGGCCTCGTCGGATTAAGCAACTGGGCGTGAATCATGTGTTGGGCGGGGGCGGGTTGCCTCCGTGGACGGAGGAGAGTCTGGGGAAGACGATGGCTCCGTGGAAAGCGATGGGGATTCAGGTTTCGAATCTGATGATCAATTTGTCGCCGGAGATTTTGTATGGCAAGGCGGGGCGGGACGCGGATATCGAGAAGGTGAAGGCGTCGATTGTGGCGGCGGGGAAAGTGGGGCTGCCGGTGGTGGAGTACAACTTCTATGCGCATCGGGCGATGGAGGGGTACTTCGAAGAGGTTGATAAAGAGCGCGGGAATTCGGGGTGGACCGGGTTCGATTATGAGCTGGTGCAGTCGGCGGCGCAGCAGTATCAGACTCGTGCGGAAGAGAAGGGGATGAAGTTCAAGGACCTGCCTCCGCTGGCGACTGAGGGCGCGCATAACCTGGATGAGATGTGGGCGAATGCGGCGTATTTTCTGAAGGCCGTGATTCCGACTGCGGAGAAGGCGGGGGTGCGACTGGCGCTGCATCCGAATGATCCACCGGCTCCGGTGAGCAGGGGGTCGCAGCAGATTATGGGGACGGTGGCGGGGTGGAAGAAGCTGATTTCACTGGTGAACAGTCCGGCGAACGGGATTACGTTTGATTGCGGGGTGACGCGGGAGATGGGCGAGGATCCCGTGGAGGTGGCTCGGTACTTTGGGTCGCGGGACCGGATTAATCATGTGCATTTCCGAAATGTTCTGGTTCAGAAGCCGTATGAGCGGTATTCGGAGGTCTGGCTGGACGAGGGGTTGAACAATATGTTCGCGGTGATGAAGGAACTGGTGAAGAACAAGTACTCGCACCTGATTTATCCGGAGCATCAGCGGCGGCTGGATTATGACACGGACCAGATGAAGCTGGGTGGGTATCCGGGGGGCGGCGGGTATGCGGCGATTGCTTTTAATGTGGGGTATGCGCGGGCTATGCTGCAGGCGGCTTTGAGTTAGGGTGATGAGAATCGGCCGAGTGCTGTCCTCGTTTTCGCTCCTTGCCGCCGCTGTAATCGGATCATTGCTGGCACAAGGTCGAGGCATGATTCCAGT
This sequence comes from Bryobacterales bacterium, assembly GCA_947467185.1. Lineage (GTDB taxonomy): Bacteria > Acidobacteriota > Terriglobia > Bryobacterales > Bryobacteraceae > BOG-234. The sequence continues at coordinate 6,658 of CANIHR010000053.1, read as the reverse complement.
CATCGACGGGGAAGTGGTGGCACTCGGCGACGGAAGAAGAGAAGGTAGGCGTAATCTATGGCATCGAAGACTGTTTGACCTTTGACCGAGAGCCGGGGCTCGTGTTTGATGGCAAGTTTAGCGACTACGTTCGAAAGATTGGCGAGTACTATCGAGCGACAGCCGAACCATTAACGCTCACCCGCTCTGTACTGGCGCTATTCGCGGCTACGTCCGCGCGCGGGGCCAGACCGGAAGAACGTTACGGCAGTGAGTTTTGGCGTGCCCATCACCACGCGAAGAGGTGGGGATTTGACGCCGGATACCTATCGTGTCGGGCCGAACTGAAGGGAACCCCGAAATGGACGAGAAGTATTGATTTCTACATTCGGAATTAGATGAACTTTACAATGCCGATGATCGGCATGGCGAATCGGGTCGAGAATACTCAGGATCCGTCGTGGACGCACTTAGCAAAGTTCGGTGAGTGAATGGCGTTATCATGGATAGCGACAGGTGATAACATGATCCGAACTCAGATCAGCCTTGAGCAGCAGGAATATGACGCGGCTAAGGCGGCAGCAGCAGCGTTGGGTATTTCGGTCGCAGAGTATGTCAGGCGTGCGGTTCGCGAAGCGCTGCCTCATCCGGGCGAGGCCCCGTGGATGAAGTTTGCCGGGTTCGTGGAAACAGGCGACGAACGATCAAGCCAGAGTATCGATGAGATCGTCTATGGCCATAAAGACTAGTGCCTACGTCGATACGTCGGCATTTATTGCGTTTCTGGACCGTTCTGACAGTTACCACGCAGCGTTTCGCGGTTTATTCGCAGCGCCACCGCCGCTGATCACGTCTGCGCTGGTGGTAGCGGAAGGCCATAGCTGGTTCCTGCGGCGCTATGACCGCAGAAGAGCGGCTCAGTTTCTGGCGTTCATCAACGTCTTGCCGGATCTCAGGATTCAGCCATTCGAGGCCGTGGAACTGGCGGCGGCAACCGCAATACTGAAGAAATTTGGAGATCAGGATCTGACGCTGGCAGATGCGCATGGGCTGGCTGTGATGCGGGACAGTGGCATTTCGGATTGCTGGTCGACAGACTGGCACCTGGGGCTGGATGGCGGTCGGCTGGCGATTCAACGGTGAGCTGGGCGCGTCATGAGGTCTTGTTGAGTTCTTAACAACGCTGTAACGTGATTTCGGCTTAGGCTGGAATTACCGTGAATAAACGCATCGTACTGATTGAAGATGACACCGACCTCTACGCTCTCCTGAAGTACAACCTGGAGAAGGAGGGGTTCACGATGGAGGGCTCGCAGACGGGTCGGGGGGCGATTGAGCTCTGCCGCCGGGTGAAGCCTGATCTGGTGCTGCTGGACATCATGCTGCCGGATTCGGATGGGCTGGATATCTGCAAGGGTATTCGGAATGATCCGGCGCTGGCGCATACTCCGGTGATTTTTCTGACGGCACGGGCGTCGGAGACGGACCGGATTGTGGGGCTGGAGCTGGGAGCGAACGATTACATCGTGAAGCCGTTCTTTGTGCGGGAGCTGATTGCGCGGATTAAGCTGCAGTTCCGGACGCAGCCAGCGCCTTCGCGGGTGCTGAAGGCGGGGTCACTGGAATTGGACCGGTCGAGCTGTCAGGTGAAGCTGGCGGGTGAACCGATTGCGCTGACGGCGACGGAGTTCCGGCTGCTGGAGTACCTGATGAGCCGACCGGGGATTGTGTTCAGCCGGGATCAGCTGCTGAATGCGGTTTGGGGTCAGGACCGGGCGATTACGGACCGGACGGTGGATGTTTATGTGCTGCGGCTGCGACAGAAGATCGAGAAAGATCCGACGGATCCGATTCTGATCCACTCGGTGCGCGGGTTTGGATATTCGTTCCAGCCGCCCGCCAATGCGGCTGTTGCGCAGGATGCCGTGTCGGCTGTTGCCTGACGTGCTACGCTGGCGGTCGGAAGCTCGACTTTGGCCACCGACCTGATTGGTATCGACTGCGCTGCACCCTCCCCTGAGGCGCTGGACACGGTTGCGTCCGCGATTCGGATGGGGCGAGTGGTGGCGATCCCCACGGATGCTTTGTATGCGCTGGCTGCGGACCCTTTGAGTCTGCGGGCGGTGCGGCGGATTTATGAGGCGAAGGGCCGGGCGATTAACCGGGCGCTGCCGATTCTGGTTCGCGATGCACTGATGGTGGAAGATTTTGCGCGGGAGATTTCACCGCGCTTCCGGATGCTGGCGCGGCGGTTCTGGCCAGGTCCGCTAACGATCATTCTGCAGGCGTCGGCGCGGCTGCCTTTGCTGGCGACGGGGAATACGGGTCGGCTGGCGGTGCGGCAGTCTCAGTCAGTGGTGGTGGATGAGCTGATTACGCGGGTGAACGGGCCGATTATTGCGACGAGCGCGAATATTTCCGGCAGACCGACGTGCGTGACGGGGATTGAAGCGTTTGGGGTGATGGACGGGCGCGTGGACCTGGTGCTGGATGGCGGGTTGTGCGAGGGACAGGGCGCGACGACGGTGGATATTACGGAGCCGGACTGGCGCGTGATTAAGCACGGGGCGATCTCAGAGCGTGAGATTGCGGAGTGTTTAGAAGGGCTGTAACGCCTCAGGGTTTTCCGCCGCAGCGGATGAGGGCTTCGCGGGCCTGAGCGAGCAGCTTTTGCTGCACGGGCGGCAGTTTGCCAGCCTGTTGCAACGCAGTGAGGGCAGCGTAGGCGCGCTGGTGCCACTCGCGAGCTATGGCGGGTTGCGTGAGGATTTCGTGAGCCCTGCCGATTTGCATCCACGCTACACCCTGGTTACGCAGAGCTCCCGTATTGGCGGGGCTGGCTTTGAGAAGAGTGGCGTCGATATCGAGCTGGCGTTGCGCGTCGGCGATAGCTCCGCGAGTGTCTCTGGTTTCGTTGCGGGCGTCGGCCCTTAGCTGGTAGGCAGTGCGGATGCGGGTTTCGGCAACTTCGGGATGAGCCTGGCGGAGCGACTCGAACAGGGCTATGGCCTTGTCGAAATACGGGAGCGCTTCGCGGGCGTTCGCCCTGCCGAAGGTCCAGGCCTGCCCCCACCAACTCTCGACGAGGGCGAGTTGGGCTTCGATGTTGGCGGGGTCAGTGTGCGCCAGATCCTCGAAGATGATGTTGGCTTCGCTGGTGTATTTGCGGCCCGCAGCGTTGTCGTTGAGGAGCTGGACGTACGCGATGCCGAGGTTGCGGCCGGTGACGGCGGCGTTGCGGCGATGGACGGCATCGGTGGGATCGGCTGCGGCGAGTTCCTGATGGAGGGCGAGGGAGTGTGTGAGGGCATCGATGGCGGCCTGGCCGTGGTTGAGGGTTTGCTCGATTTGCCCGACCTGTCCATAGCGGGTGGCGAGATTGCCGCGGAGGTCGCGGTGGGTTGGGTTTTGCGCGACGAGCGCGGTTTCGAGAGCGAGGGCCTTGCGATAGAGCGCCAGAGCTTCGTCGGGGCGGCCGAGATTGGGCATGTTGGGGTTGCCGGTGACGTCGGCCAGGATGGAGTAGGAGACGGCGTGCCAGCGCTGGGTTTCGAGGCGGAGCGCGGGGTCGGGGACGGCGAGGGCGGCGGTCTTTTCGGCCAGTTGCTGACCGGCGCGAATGGCGGAGTCGGCGCGTTTGAGGTCCCCGGAAAACATTAAAATTCGGCCCATGGTGAGGCGAACCTTGACGATGTCGATGTTGAGGGCGGCGTCCTGAGGGTTGGCGGCGGCGAGGGGTTCGCGGAGGTCGAGGGACTTCTGGTAATTGGCCAGGGCTGCTTTGGGGTCGGCCAGGTTGGCGGCTTCGGGGCGGCCCTGGATGTCGGCGACCTTTTCGTAGGCGGCGGCGAGTTCCCGGGTCAGGGCGGGATCGTTGCCTCGTTCGGCGGATAGGCTGTCGAGGTACTCGAGGGCGCGCCGGGCCATCAGGCGGCGGGCGGGGGTAGAGCCGGGGAGCCGTTCGATTGAATCGTTGAGCTCGAAGAGGTAGGAGTTGGCGAGCTTGCGGACGTCGTTGAAGCGGCGATTGGCGAGGCGGGCTTCACGGAGGGTGGCGAAGACTCCGGCGGCGGCGATGGCGAGCATCAGGAAGGCCGCGATGACTGCGGTGCGGTTGCGGGCGGCGAATTTGCGGACGCGGTAGGCGCGGGTGTCGGGGCGGGCGGTGATGGGGTAGCCGTCGAGGAAGCGCTGGAGGTCGTCAGAGAACTGATCGGCGGTGGCGTAGCGGCGGTCGGGTTCCTTGTGCATCGCCTTGAGGATGATGCGTTCGAGATCGGGGTCAACGTTCGAGAGAGGCGTGGGCGGTTCGTCGCAGATGGCGTTGGCGAGATCGAGAGGGCTGCGGTTGGTGCCCCATGGGCGCTGGTTGCCGACCATTTCATAGAGCAGAACGCCGAGAGACCAGATGTCGCTGGAGGTGGTGATGGCGGCTCCGCGGACCTGCTCGGGACTGGCATATTCGGGCGTCATGGCGCTTTGGCCGGTGCGCGTACGGTTGGTGGAAGCGAGGGCTTTGGCGATGCCGAAATCGAGGAGGCGAGGTTCGCCTTCTTTGGTGACGAGGATGTTACCGGGCTTGAGGTCGCGGTGGACGATGAGGTTGCGGTGGGCGCAGGAGACGGCGGCGCTGATAGTGCGGAAGAGGCGGACGATGTCGCGGACGGGCGGTTTGTTTTGGGCGATCCAGGTGTCGAGGGGGAGGCCGTCGATGAACTCCATGACGAGGAACGGGACTCCGGCGTCGGTGGCACCGCCGTCGAGGAGACGGACGATGTTGGGGTGTTCGAGGGTGGCGAGGATCTGGCGTTCAGCCTGGAAGCGTTCGATGAGGGCGGGGTCGTGCCCGGCAGACTGGACGATTTTAATGGCGACGTCTTTGGCGTAGGCTCCGTCGGCACGGATGGCGCGGTATACGACGCCCATGCCGCCGGTGCCGAGGCATTCGAGGAGTTTGTAACGGTCGAGACGGCTATCGGTGTGGGAGGAACTGCGGGCTTCGAGGAGGAGGGCGGACTCACTCCAGACGGGGTTTTGGGCGGCGTTTTCGGAGCTGCGCAGGAGGCGCTCGACGGCTTCTTTCAGTTCGGGGGCTGTGGCGCAGGCTTCGGCGAGGAGGTGTTCGCGGGCGGGGCCGGGGGCGTCGAGGAGCTGGTGGAAGAGCTGCTCGACCTTTTGGTTAAAGTTGTTCTGATCCGATGGCATCCTGTAACCAGGCTTTGGCAAACATCCAGTCGCGGTCGACGGTGCGGGTGGAGGCGGTTTCGCCCGCAGCACGCAGGACGTCGGAGGTTTCCTCGGCGGTGAGGCCACCGAAGTATCTGAGTTCCACTACGCGGGCGTGCCGCGGATAGCTTTCGGCGAAGCGGTCGAGGGCCTGGTGGAGGACGAGGACATCGACATCAAAAGCGGGGTCGGTGGCGTGCGGAGTGTGGTCGAGGGGTACGGCGGTGCCTCCCCGTTTGGCGGCGTGGCGTTTGCGCGCGTGATCCACAAGGATTTTGCGCATGATGCGAGCGGCCATGCTGAGGAAGTCGGCGCGGGTCTTCCAGTCGATGGCGCGGACGCCGGGGAGGTGGAAGTAGAGTTCGTGAACCAGCTCAGTGGGCTGGAGGGTTTTGGTGCCCGCCTGCGCGCCGAGAACGGCCCCTGCGAGACGCCGGAGTTCGCTGTAGACGGCGTCGGTGAGACGGTCGACGGCGGTGGCGTCACCCGCGGACCAGTCGCGGAGAATTTTGGTGATGAGGCCGGCGGAATGGCGATCGACGTTGTGCATGACTGGCGCCAGGGTGAACTGGCGCCAGATCAGTTTAGCATTGATTTCCCGGCTGAATTGGCGGGCTTTTGCGACCATTCCGGTGGTTATCGGCCGAGGACGAGGGCGGTGTTGCCGGGCAGGGGGATGATGCGTTTGGTCGCGGACTGGAGGGTGCGGAGGCTGGGACCCTGTTCGGAGATGAGGGTGCCGCCGTCGTGGGAGACGATATTGCCGGCTCCCTGCGCGATAACATTTCCACCACCCTGAGCTACGACGTTGCCGCCACCCTGAGCAACGACGTTACCTCCGCCCTGGGCGACGACGCGGCCCTGGATGACGACGCGGTCGAAGGCGGCTCCGGCCTGCATGGTGATGGAGAGGGTTCCGTTGCGATTGTCGATAAGCGATGTCTGGACTCCGGCGGAAGAGAGGGCGCGGAGGGAGGCGTCAATGGCGCTGCGGAGTTGGGCGTAACTGTTCCAGCGGCCGCCGTTGTAGAGCTGGACGTTGCACTCGCCGAACTGGCCGAAGCCATTGGGGTTTCGGGTGTTGGCGGTGAGGTCCCAGATGGCGATGGTGACCCAGGGATCGGAGCAATAGTTGGCTCGGCGGGCCTGGTCCACGTAAGCGGGGGAGGGGTTGCCCTGGGCAAAGGCGGAGGCGGTAAAGAGGACCCCGAGGGTGAGCGTTAGGTGAAATTTCATGGCTGTTCTCCAATTGAGAAACGCGAGGTGTGGAATTTTTCCGCCAGAGAATTATGAGGACTGGCGGAAAAATTCGGAGTGCTACGTTTCCAGGTTGGAGGCGTATGAACATGAAGAGTCTTTTTGTGCTGGCGGCGTTGCTGCCGGCGACGGCACTGGGGCAGGCGCAGTTTCAGGTAGGCCAGAGGATTGAGTTTTCGGCGAACGCGGCTTGTTT
>CANIHR010000052.1 GCA_947467185.1 Bryobacterales bacterium | reverse complement strand
TACGTGGCTGATACCCTGCGAGTCAATGATCGGAATTGGGGAACTGAACGACGCGTCGGGATTCCCGGCTGTGGCCGAGGCATTCAGGTTGGCCGTAATCGAGAATTGAGTAGTCGCACTCGGCTGCCGCAGGCTGGAGATGGGGACCGTAATGTCGGAGATCCCGGTGGTGGTGTTGAGTGTGCCGTTGAGGGCGTTCCAGCCCTGAACTTTCTGGTTCTGTTGCGTCAGCAAGTGCCCGGAGGCATCCACCTTGAAGTTGCCAGCCCGCGTATAAACCTGCTCTGCATTCGTTCGCAGCACGAAGAAGCCGTTCCCCTGAATCGCAGCGTCAAACGCCTGGTTCGTGGATTGAATCGAACCCTGCGAGAAGGACCGGGTTGAGAGTGCGACAGTTGAACCACCAACAGTTGCCCCGCCCCCACCAGCTCCCAGACTGTCGTTCACCAGGTTCTGGAACGAGACTTTGCTTTCTTTGTAGCCGTAAGTATTGAGGTTGGCAAGATTGCCCGAGACCACATCGATGGCGAAGGCATTCGCCTTCAGCCCCGAGAGTGCGTTTGAAAAAGTTGTTGACATGAATTAGCCTGCCTTTCGGGTGTTACGGACAAGTTCGGTTGCCCCGGTGCCGGCATCCGTGCCAGACGTCGTTGCATCAGTGTTTTGACGAATGCCGATTAACTGCTCCAGCTGGCTGTACGCGGTCAGTTGCGAAACAAACTGGCTGGTGTCGGGAGGGTTCAGCGGGTCCTGATTCTTGAGTTGCGAGACCAGAAGTTTCAGGAACGTTTCTTCGTTTGCCAACGGGTCGTTTGCCGTTTTGGTGGGTGGCAGAACAGGGGAAGACGTCCCCCCCAGATTGGCTGCCGTGGCATGAGCTACTGCTGTCATAAAACCTCCTCGGTAGGCTGATCGATTAACGTGCTGAACGCCGGACCCGCGTTTCTGGCTTGTTGCTCTGGCTGGTACTGTTCACGGTGCTGGCGGTTCTCGCGATTGGCGGAGGTCCACGCATCCGCGTCGTACCCCGCTCCGGCCAGCGCCGTCGCCAGATCGCCGATACCGGAGCGCAACTGGTGGTTCAGGCCCGCGTCATTCGAATGGACTGAAATATGGAGTTCCCCTGCACGTTCGGCCAGCTTGAGATGGACCTCGCCGGAACCATCCGGCGAGAACTCCAGCGACATGGATTTAAGAGGGGCGCGAGATGAGGGATCGGGAGCGATCTCCTCCTTCATCACCGGGAGGGGTTGGGCGACTTCGCGAGGACGTGCGCTGGCCAGTGGTTCAGAAGTGCGCACGGGTGGTGCGGCGGGGGCCGGAGACAATTCCGTGTTGTGCCTCGCGGCGGATGTCTCAACGGTCGACTGGACCAGTGAGGCCCCGGCCTTCTTCGAAGCAACTTTTCGTTCCGGTTCCACTGCTTCGATGGCGTGAGGAACCGCAGGCCGTGTAACTGCCGGCACGCGACCGACGGGTTCTGCTTCCAGGGCTGACGTGCGTGGTTCAGGCAGCAGTTCCGTGGGCTTTTCGGGGCCTGCTTGTCGTAGTGCGGGGGGAGGGACGGGATCGGCGGGGGCTTCGTCCGGGACGCGGATCGTGAGTTTCACGGCCGCATCCGGAGCGATTGCAAGCTCCGCCTGGGGCTTCACATCCGCCACTGCCTTCGCGGCTACGGCCACCGATTCGGGAGCGGATTCAACACGCAAACGCAAGGTTGGTGGCGGGGCGGGGACAAAGATGTCGACCGGGACGAACGGGAGCGCGGAAACTTTCTCCGCGTGTTCCGGGACTGGCTCGGCTGCGGGTTCCGAAGGTTCGGCCGCAGTGGACTCATGCACTGTGGGTAGTTCCACGGTTGCCGGCGCGGCTTTGAGCCGCACCAGTTCCATGACAGCTTCTTCCTCAGTGGGAATCTCCGCCGCTTCCTTCGGCGCCGGGACAGCGGGCTTCGAACCGAGGGTTGGATCCCAGACGGGTGAGTTCGTCACGGCGACCGGTGGTGTGGAGGTTATCCACTCCGGGAGAAACCGGGGCTTAGCGGGCGTTGCCGTGCCCGGAATGACTGTGGGCGGAACTGCTCCCTGCAGCGTGCCGAGATCTACCCCGTGCACAGCCAGGTCGGCAACCGTCGCGATCTTACCAGATGTTCCTGAGACGTTACCCAGAACATGGTTGAGAACGTCGCCGAAACCGCCGCTGGCGGTCTTACCCGCCGGGAGGGCGACGGGAGCAGCATCCGCAAGAGCAGGTTGCGGCAAAGCGGCCATCGGCATGGGGAATCCAGTCACGCCGGAGTAAGTGCATTCCGCACGCCATTCCGCAACTCCACCGATTCATGATGTTAGCGATGACAGGTCGGCAGAATCCTGGCAATCCAACTCGCGGATCGGCAAAATCCTGGCGATGTCGCTGGTCGCCCTCATTGCTCTTATCGGCCATCTTTCTCAACTTTTGAGCACTTTACGAAAAATATTTACTTCGGTCCCCAACCTGCACCTGTCCTGCGATCATGGACGCAATTTCCATTTCGGCCGCAAGCGGCATGAGAGCCCGCATGGAGTCTCTCGAACTGCTCGCCAACAATCTCGCGAACGTCGAGACCGGCGGGTTTAAGGCCGACCGGGAGTTCTACAGCCTCTATAACAGTGCAGACGCCGGCGAGAACCCGAGCAACGGGCAGTTCACCACGCTGCCTGTCATCGAGAGCCACTGGACCGACCTTCGCCAGGGCGACCTCAAGAATACCGGCAACCCTCTTGACCTCGCGATCGACGGTGAAGGTTTCTTCGCGGCTCAAACTCCGCAGGGCATCCGCTACACCCGAAACGGTAACTTCCGCATCTCATCCACCGGACAGCTCGTCACGGGCGAAGGGCACCCGATTCTCTCCAAAGCCGGCGCGCCGGTCACCCTGCAGCGCGAACTGCCTGTCGAAATTACCCCCGATGGCACGGTTCAACAGGCTGGTCGAATCCCAATGAAAATTGATGTGGTTGCCTTCGCCCCCCGCACGGTGAATAAGGAGGGCCACAACTACTTCGTGGCGCTTCCGGGCGCCGCGCGCCGTGCCACTACCTCCGCCGTGCACCAGGGGAAACTCGAGACCTCAAATGTCGCCGCACCGGAGTCCGCTGTGCGGTTGGTATCTATCATGCGGCAATTCGAAATGCTGCAGCGCGCCGCCAGTGTCGGCAATGAGCTTAACAAACGGGCCATGGAAGAGATCGCCCGAGTCGCAACTTAAACAGGAACTCCCGAGGTACCGAGAAATGATACGAGCCCTTTTCAGCGCCGCCAGCGGTATGACCGCTCAGCAACTCAACATCGATAACATCGCCAACAATCTTGCCAACGCCAACACGTCCGGTTACAAAGCCCGCCGCGCGCAATTTCAGGATCTCCTGTACCAGAGCATGGTGGCTCCGGGTTCATCCGCGGGACAATCCACCGTTGTCCCCACGGGCCTGCAGCTGGGTCTCGGAACGCGCGCAGCGTCGAATGAGATCGTCTTCCAGCAGGGAGATTTTGCCGCCACCGGCAACCCGCTCGACCTCGTGATTCAGGGGCGCGGCTTCTTTCAGATCAAGCGGGCCTCAGGCGAGACAGCTTATACCCGAGCCGGGAGTTTTCACCTGGACCGCGACGGCAGCCTGGTCACCTCTGATGGTGATCAGTTGCAGCCGCAGATCACGATTCCGGCCACCGCACAATCGGTGAACATCGCATCCGATGGCACAGTCAGTTACATCTTGCCCGGCCAGACTCAAGCTCAGAATGCGGGCCAGATCACGTTGGCGAATTTCCAGAACCCTGCTGGTTTGAATTCTCTTGGCCGGTCGCTTTATGCGCCGACCGATGCTTCGGGGGACGCGACTATCGGACCTCCCGGCGGAACGGAAGGTCTGGGCAGTCTGCAACAAGGCTACCTGGAACAATCAAACGTCAGCGTGGTGGATGAGTTCATCAATCTGATCACCAGCCAACGCGCCTACGAGGCCAACTCGAAGGTGGTCAAGGCTGCTGACGACATGTATCAGCAAGTCAACAACCTGACCCGGTAGCGAGCGATGAAGTCCGCCCTGATGCTGTTCGTATTTCAGACCGCCAGCGCCTGCATTCCTGTGGCGGGAGACCGGATTTTGGGCAGTCATCTGGTGCTGGCAGACGCGACGCTGGCGGTCTTTCCCCCGACCGTTTCGATTGCCCTTGCACCCTCGCCGGGGTCGCGCCAGGTGGTGACCGCAGGCGAGCTGATACGTCTGGCGAAGTCGCAGGGGGTATCGCTGAACAGCATTCCGACCGATGTTTGTTTCGAGTTTTCGATGAGGCAAGTTCGGGCAGAGGATGCGCTGGAAGCGATGCGCCGAACGCTGCCGTCAGGGGCCAACGCGGAAATCGTCGAACTCCCGTCGGCCGAGCTCCCGGTTGGCGATCTTCATTTCCCGCTGTCGACTCTTGAGCCGGGTTCGGATATCCAGACGTGGAGAGGTTACGTCCAGTACACTCCAACACGCCGTGCTCCCTTCTCCATGAAGGTGCGCCTGCAGAGTGGACTAAAGGAGTTGGTGCTCACGCGCGATGTGGCGCCCGGAGTCACGTTTAGCCAGGAAATGTTCCGTTCGGAGCCGGTCACAGGTCTCGCGATTCGTGCACAGGTCGCCACGCGACCCGAGCAAGTAATCGGCACCACGGCCAAAGTACCGCTAAAAACCGGTCAGCGCATCCCACTCAACGCCTTCGAACAGCCACCCGCAGTCCGAAAGGGAGATATCGTCAGCGTCGAGGTTCGCAGCGGCTCTGCCCGTATTCAGTTGGATGCAATCGCCCAGCGCACAGCCCGCGACGGAGAAATTATGGACTTTCTGAATCCCCTTAGCGGCAAGACATTCAAGGCCCGACTCGAAGGTAACCGGGCCATTATCACCGTTGGAGGCCGCTTGTGAAATACAAACGAATTGTGATCACTCTGGCCACATCCACCGTCGCGGCGGCAGGCCTGATCCCGAAGGGTCTTCCGAAGAAAAAGTCCCCTGAACCGACGCTGCTGGACCAGTACATTCGCAGCGCAACTGCCAACAGCAAGGACCAGCCCGGTGAAACTTCTCCCGGTGCAATCTGGTCCCCTTCCTCCCGCCTCACCGACCTGGGGCGCGACCTCCGCGCGAGTCAGGTGGACGATGTCGTTACGATCCTCGTTAGCGAATCAGTGAATGCAGTCGCCAGCGGCGGCAGCACCAGCCAGCGGACCTCGGCCGCGAACGCCTCGGTCAGTTCCCTCGCGGGTAAGAAGTCCGCTGTGGGGGCGCTCGCGAACCTGGCCGGTCTCTCGGGTGATCAGAAGCTGAATGGCCAGGGCACCACCACCCGCAATTCCACCCTCAATGCCACGCTGACTGCGCGTGTGGTTCGTGTTCTGCCTGGTGGGCTCCTTCTGATTGAGGGCGACAAGAGCCTGCAGATCAATTCCGAACAGCAGGTTATTTCGGTTCGTGGCATTGTCCGTACAACGGATGTGACCACGTCCAACACTGTCGCCTCCACCCAGATTGCCGATATGGAGATCCGCGTTAATGGCAAAGGAATTGTCGGCGATGCGATTCGCCGGCCGAATATCCTGTACCGGTTGCTCCTCAGTACCCTGCCTTTCTAGACTCCATATGCAACTCCGATTAATCCCGATCCTGCTGCTTGCGGTGCCGCTGCCGGGGGTGACACCGATCCAGCACGGCACCCGCCTGAAAGACCTCGTCACGCTGGAAGGTGTCCGTGACAACCAGTTGATCGGCTACGGCCTGGTCGTCGGCCTGAATGGTACAGGCGACAAGCGGACGACCATTTTCAGTACGCAAAGTCTGGCCAACATGCTGGAAAGGATGGGGGTTTCGGTTGCCCCTTCCGCGATGCGTGTTCAGAATATGGCTGCCGTGATGGTGACCGCTACCCTTCCCGCCTTTGCGCAACCTGGGGCCACGATTGACGTCACCGCTGCCGCAGTGGGCGATGCCAGCAATTTGCAGGGCGGCTTGCTGGTGATGACGTCCCTTCGCGGGGCCAATGGCCAGGTTTATGCAGTGGCTCAGGGTCCAGTGGTGACCGGCGGCTTCGTTGCGGGCCGGGGCGGTAATACCCAGAGCACCAACCATCCAACTGTAGGGCGCGTTCCTGCCGGGGCCACTGTCGAACGTCTGGCGCCTTCCGTTGCTCCGTCGGGGGAAATCCGTCTGCAAATCCGCAACGCGGACTTCACCACGTCGGCGCGAACGGCTGCCGCCATCAATCAGAAGTTCCCCTCCACAACACCGATAGCCCGGGCTGAAAATGGCGGTCTGGTTCGTGTCGCTACGCCAGCCGAATGGAAGGCGAATGTCTCGGAGTTCATCGCCAGCCTGGAAGAAATCGAAGTCAAGGTCGATCGGCGGGCGCGCATCGTTATCAATGAGCGGACCGGAACAATTGTCATCGGTAAGGAAGTCCGAATCGCTCCGGTCGCCATCCTCCATGGGGGCCTGTCGGTTGAAATTCAAACGAATCTGGTCGTCTCCCAGCCCAACGCCCTCGCGTCGGGTACCACTGAAGTCATCCCGCAGACTACCGTCACCGCCAAAGAGGACCAGGCGAAGAATGTCGTCCTGAAGGAAGGCGCAACCGTGGAAGAGCTGGTACGCGCCCTCACTGCCGTCGGGTCCACCGCGCGCGACATCATCGCGATTCTTCAAAGTTTGAGGGCCGCTGGCGCTTTGGATGCCGAACTGGAGGTCATCTAAATGCCCGTCGGCGCCATTCCGCCTTCCGCTGGTATCCCGGACACCGGCCTGAGCACGGAGAGTCTGAACAAGTCCCGCGCTGCTTCCGATTTTGAGAGCCTGCTCATCGCTCAGATGCTGAAATCCAGCCGTACCGAAGGTTCCGGCTGGCTCGGTTCCGGCGACGACGGGGCCAGTGACACAGCATTCGGTCTCGGAGAAGAGGAATTGGCTAAGGCGCTGGCTTCCACCGGAGGCTTTGGCCTCTCGAAACTGATTCAATCCGGACTCAATACCCGGGAGGCCCACACGCAAGCTTCTGTCGAAGCCCCGGCGACCAACGAAACCGGCCGCTAGGCCGAAACGGCGTACCGCGAGTATTCACCCTCAGCCGGAACTACCTGCGCCCATGCCGGTTGCTCCTGGCGGCGTTTTTCGGCTGCCATAACGCCTTCCCAGCCCTCCACCAGGGTGGACAGCAACATTAGAACTTCCGACAACGGTTCATCTGCCTGTTTCAGATTGGCATCCACCAAGCGACTCTGCATATATGCGTAGAGCCCATCCAGTTGCTCAGCGATCTCCGGTGCAGAAGCACGGTCCAGCGAATTGATCAGTTCCAGCAGCACCGCCCAGGCGTGATTGATAGCCTTCGTACGTTCCGCAATCTGGCCTGACTTCAGGTACTCGCGGGCATCCCGAGTGCTCCGGATGGCGCGCTGATACAGAAGACAAACAACTTCCACTGGACTTGCCGAAAGGATCATCTGTTCGAAGTACTGGTTCATTCCTGGGTTCCCCGGGGTTATATATCTCAGCCGTTCTTGCGGCCAGTGGTCTATCGGCTGACCGGCAGCGCAACTTTAGGGGTGTCACTTCCAAATCTTCTGGTAAAATCCGTTATGCGTCACCGCGCCCTCCTCCCACTGACTCTCTGTCTGCTCGCGCTACCTGCGTTTTCCCAGAAAAAGATCACGTCTCCGAAGGAAGCACTGGGGTTCAACATCGGCGACGATTACCAGGTCGCCAACTACACCCAGCTCGAAACCTACTGGAAGAAACTGGCCTCAGAATCTGACCGCATGAAACTGGTTGATATTGGCAAGACCGCCGAGGGTCGGACCCACTACATGGCGATCATCACGTCGCCCGAAAACCAGAAAAACCTCCAGAAATACAAGGACATCGCCCGGCGTCTCGCGTTGGCGGAAGGCGTGACCGAAGCCCAGGCCCGTGAACTTTCCCGCGACGGCAAAGCAGTCGTCTGGATTGACGGTGGACTCCACGCCACCGAGACTGTCGGCTCCCAGCAGCTGATGGAAACGGTCTACCAGCTGGTCAGCCGCACCGACCCCGAAACGCTCCGCATCCTCAACGACGACATCATCCTCTGTGTCCTGGCCAATCCGGACGGTCAGGAACTGGTCGCCAACTGGTACATGCGCGAGAAAGATCCCCTGAAGCGCAGCATGAACAACCTGCCCCGGCTCTACCAGAAGTACATCGGCCACGACGACAACCGCGATTTTTTCCTCTCCAGTCAGGTGGAAACCACCAACATGAACCGCCAGATGTTCATCGAGTGGTTCCCCCGCGTCGTCTATAACCACCACCAGACCGGCCCGGCCGGAGCTGTCATCTTCATCCCTCCTTTCCGGGACCCCTTCAACTACAACTTCGACCCCCTCGTTCCCCTGGGCGTGGAAATGGTCGGTACTGCGATGCACACCCGCCTGGTGGCCGAAGGCAAGGGCGGCTCGGCGATGCGCTCCGGCTCCAGTTACTCCACCTGGTGGAATGGCGGGCTTCGCACCGTCAGCTACTTCCACAACATGATCGGCATACTAACCGAAATCATCGGCAATCCGACGCCGATGGAAATCCCGCTCGTCGCCGACAAACAGCTTCCCTCGGGCGACTGGCCGCTCCCGATCGCCCCGGGCACCTGGCACTACCGCCAGTCGATCGACTACGAAATCGTCAACAACTACGCGATCCTGGACCTCGCCTCCCGGAACCGGGAAACCCTGCTGTTCCAGTCCTGGCGCATGGGCATGAACTCTATTGAACGTGGCAGCAAGGACACCTGGACAATCACACCGAAGCGCATCGAAGCCCTCCGCAACGCTGGTCCCCGGCCCGCTGGGGGACGCGGCGCAGCGGCCGATGCGCCCACCGGTGACACACCCGGAGCCGGTGGTGGACGGGGCGGTGGACTGCCGACAAGCCTCTATACTTCGGTCCTGCACGACCCGAAATTCCGCGATCCCAGGGTCTACGTCATCCCGGCAGATCAGGCCGATTTTGCTACCGCCACGAAGTTCGTCAATACGCTGCTGAAGAATGGCGTGACGGTGCTGAAGGCTCCGACTGCATTCACAGCTAACGGAAAGACCTACGGTGCCGGGTCCTACGTCATCAAGACCGCGCAGGCCTTCCGGCCGCACATTCTCGACATGTTCGAGGCGCAGGACCACCCCAACGACTTCCGTTATCCGGGTGGTCCGCCAATCCCGCCTTATGACATCACCGGCTGGACCCTTGCCATGCAAATGGCCGTCGACTTCGACCGCTTCTATGACGACATCCCTGGCCAATTTACGAAGGTTCAGGGTCTGCTCGACCCCGCTCCCGCCGCCGTCACCGGCCCCGCAAGCCCCGCCGGCTGGCTCATCAGCCACAAGCAGAACGACGCCTTTGTCGTCACCAACCGTCTCCTGAAAGCCGGAGCGGAAGTCTATTGGCTCAAGCGCGCCGCCACCGCCGATGGCCAGGACCTCGGCACCGGCTCTATCTGGGTGCCCGCCTCGCCTGCCGCAAAGACCGTCCTCACCGCAGCGGCAAAATCGCTCGGCGTCGCCGCTCACGGCGTAGCCACCACCCCCGCCGGGGAAGCCATGAAACTCAAGCCCATCCGCATCGGCCTCTATGACCAGTACGGCGGCCTGATGCCTTCCGGCTGGACCCGCTGGATTCTGGAACAGTACGAATTCCCGTTCGAAGTCGTTTATCCGCAGACTCTCGACGCCGGTGACCTGAAGAGCAAATTCGACGTCCTCGTCTTCACCGACGGGGCAGCCCGCCTCGGCCCGACAACAGGTCGGGGACGCGGCGGGGCCGCCCCCGAACCCGCCAACCTTCCCGACGAATACAAAGGCATGCTCGGTCGCATCACTGCGGATAAGACGATGCCTCGCATCAAGCAATTCGTCGAAGCCGGAGGGACTGTCCTGACCATCGGAAGCTCCACCGGCATGGCCGAAATCCTCGGTGTGCCGGTGAAAAACGCGCTCACCGAAATGGGTCCGGACGGCAAGGAACGTTCGCTCCCCCAGGATAAGTTCTACATCCCGGGTTCGATCCTGAAAACAGCCATCGACAACACCAATCCCCTCGCCTACGGCATGGGCAAGACGGCGGAAGTCTTCTTCGACAGCAGCCCGACCTTCAAGCTGGCCCCCGACGCCGCCGCAAAACGGACCTCAGCCGTAGCCTGGTACGCCGGAACCGAAGTCCTCGACAGCGGCTGGGCCTGGGGCCAGCAGTATCTGAACGGAGGCACCGCGATAGCCGAAGCTTCAGTCGGCGAAGGAAAAGTAGTCCTCCTCGGCCCCGAAGTAGCCTTCCGGGCCCAGCCCCACGGAACCTTCAAGCTCCTCTTCAACGGCCTCTACTACGGCAGCGCGAAGGCTGCGGAACTGAAGTAGTTACAGTCGAACCAGAGCCTCTTCCGGCGTCAGAACCGGAAGAGGCTGGATTTTTCATCGCAATTTCGGTGGTCCCGCAATCCATGTACCTGACCCTACGCCTCCGCATATCGTCAGCGCTGATTACATTTGCCCTGTTTTCAGCAATCAACTACCGGGAGTGGTTCCGCGAGGCTCGATGCGCAGACTGCAGATACCCGCACGGCATTCCGTTCGCCTATTATCGGGAAGACTCCTTTTGTTGTGATGCAGGTGTCGTTTGGATGGGCGTGGTCGGCGATATCCTGACGTGCCTGATCCTGATGGTTGTGGCAGCTCGGTTAACCGACTGGGCCTGGGGAAAACTGAGACCGCGTCGACGGGCTTAGCCTGGCTCACGATACCCAACCTCACTGCGGATGCTCCGCGCCACGCAGCCGAAACATCACACGCAAACCCTTCCGCCAGTCCGCCGCAAGCCCAATCCGCGTAATCTCGATCTCCCGCTGCAAGGCCCCAATCACCGTCTCGCTGGTCGAATGAAACTCCAGCGCAGGTGCCACCAGCAAAATCCTGGGCGACTCCCGCCGCAGCACCACTCCCGCAAAATAACCCTGCCTCTCGAAATCCCCGGCAAACAAGTGTTTCCTCACCCGCAGCCAGTAGTCAATGGCCTGAAACGGCAGACGCGGGTCCGCCGCGGCCTTCACTTCAATCACCACCAACCGGCCCTCATGGTCCACCGCCAGCAGGTCGATAATGCCTCGCTCCCCACCGCCCGCCAGCACCGGAACCTGACCGTACACGGGACCACGTAACAGCGTCGCGTCCACATCGCCCGGAGCCTGTCGAATCTCCGCCTCCAGCCAGCCTTCGGGATACTGCAGATAAAGCGGATGCTGCCGATCCTCCGCCTCGCCGGACCGCACGCGCGTCAACTCCCGCGCCAGCGCCACAAGGTCTGCCATAGAACACCGCGAACGCCGACCCACACCGCAGGTCAGCTTCCCCACAGACCATCGCGCAAACTCCAGACCCTTCACCCGGAAGCTGATCGACCCATCACTCTGGTCCACCCGCTCCACCTCCGGCATGTCGGGAAACGCCGGAGGTTCCGTGTTCGGATGCACCGGTTGCCGCGCCGGAGGCAACGTTGATTCCACATTCCCGGCATCGGCGAACTCCACCGCGCCACACCTGCCCTTTTCATCGAAGACATACAGATGGCACAACGCCTGCGGCCCCAGAACGGCAGCCCGGACCGCAACTTCCCGTTCCTGCCGAACCGGGCAAAACAGCAGCAGGCACCCCACCGTCAGACTCTTCTCCCGCCGCCGCAGATAGTCCAGCCAGATCACGCCAAACGGGACGACACCGGGGAAATCACCACACTCCGGAGCCGCTCCCAGCACGGCCATACCAGCCGAGCCCTTACGCAGCAAGGCCCGAATATAGGCAGGAGAAAGACTCTCTTCCAGATTCGGCTCGGAACTGATCTCCTCGAGACGCCAGTCCGGGAACTCCCGCGCCAGCAGCAGGGAAAACCGCTCCCGAAACGCCGCGCGCGACCCTTTGCGTTCCAGTTCGCGCCCCAAGGGAGCAGCCAAATCCGCAATCTGCAACTCGCCCTGCGCCTTCGGGAAACGCTCCACCAGCAGACCGATCCGGTCGCGCTTCTGCACGCCCAGACCCGTCACCTTGCGCACTAGATTGCGGCGTGAATCCCACGCCTGGAGCATAAGACGCCCGTTCCACTCGGACAGACTCCAGTGGTCGGGAACTAAACGGAGCGGCTCTTCGCCGGAATCGAGAACTGCGGGTTCCACCGCAGAGGCCACGAAGCGTTCCACGACGCTCCGCAGCTCCGTAATGTCAACTGCCAATAAACCTACGCTTTTGTAGCCGTGAACGAAGCCTTACCGTACTCGCCCAGCGTGACCGTACCCTTCATCGAATTCCCCGCCACGGTACCCGTGAAGTTGAACCCGAGCGAAGTGCCCTGGATCTTCTGGTTGCTGCGGATCATAACCTGCTTGCCTTCCACAGAGCCGCTCAGGTTGCCGGCGATCGTCTCGCCCTTGTGGTTGCCGGTCAGCTTCGCACCATTTTGCTCAATTGTCAGCGTATGCTTCGCTTTGCCGGACAGGAACGTCAGTTCCACATTCCAGGTCCCGCTCACGGTCGCATCGGCCGGGCCAATCTTCGGCGTGGCAATCTTTGGCGGATTCGACAGCAGCTTGAAGATGGCCGGGGCCGCGATCTTGTCATCGCCCGGCTGCATCATGTAGGGCATGATCCGCAGAGTGCTCGGTCGAACCGGGCCGCCAGCTGCGAGTTCGCGCCGCGACCCACTGGAACCCGCCACCAGAATGCGCGGAGAACCCTTGCCCAGCAGTTCTTCCACTTCGTTCCCGGTGATGCCCAGTTTCGTCGCGTCCCAGCTCAGTTCCAGCACGGGAGCGTGGTTCGAAAGGTCTTCCGGCTGACGAATCGTCTTCGTCACACCCGGCACCTTCATCGCCGCCGACGAAATGGTCTCCAGCCGGGATTCCCACTCTTTCCACTCAGCGGCGTGGTCGCGCTTCACCCACATCTCCACCGCGGCCAGCATACCCATGATTTCTTCTTTGCCGACCTTCATGGAACGCCCGAACGCATGGTGGGGTGCGCTGCAAACCCAGGCCGTCTGCACCAGATCCTTCTGACCGAGCAACAAACCACCCGCCTGCGGTCCACGCAGACACTTGCCACCGCTGTACGCCACCAGATGAGCGCCGGCTTCCAGGTGAATATTCGGGACCTTGAGCTCTTCGGCTGCCGCATCCACCAGCAGCGGAATATTGTGCTTCCGCGCCAGCTTCGCGGTGTTGGCAATCGACAACTCGCCCTTCTCCGCCGCCGGACCCGACATGATCATCACCATCGCGGTCCGCTCATTCACCGCAGCCTCAAACTGAGCCGCCGTGTCGACCTCGATCATCTTCACGCCCGTCATCCGAACCGCGTGGTCATAAACGTTGCGTGCGTAACGGGGAACGATGACTTCGTTCTTCATGCCCGTCAGATCCGGCATCCGCTGCATTTTCTCCGGGTCGCCGCCCGTGATACAAGCCGCCGTCGCATGCGCCAGCGCCGCCGCGCAGCCATTCGAGACCATGCCCCACTCGGCCTTCGTCAGTTCTGCGAGGCGCTTACCCACCGCATCCATCAACTCGTCCATGTGGACGTAGTAGTGTGACGCGAGTTCCATCGCCTTCTTCACCTCGGGCAATGACTGCGAACCCGAAATGATGGTGAACGTGCCGCGGCAGTTCACCGCGGGCGTCACGCCAATCGACTCATAAAGTTTTGCGCCCACTTCCAGAGGGGCAGCCGATGCTGTCTCCGCAGTGATACCTGTGCTGCACAATGCAGTCACCGCCGCTACGGCCGACGAACTTCCCAGAAGTCCGCGGCGAGTCATACCATTCGTGTTCTTCAACTGGCGCATAATTCGATCCTATCTCAATTCCCAACGGCTAATCTGCAACGATAACTTCGCCCGGCAAAATCGGACGAGTGCGCGGTAACAGCCCCATCCACGCACAGAGGCCTAAAGCCACCAAAGCCGCCACGTAAACCACGAGTTTGATCACATCCGCTTCGTGGGTTTTGGGCAGAACCTTCCACAAAATCATCAGCGTGGTCTGTGCCAGAGTCACGGCCCAAACGGACCCATAGAAGTAACGTCGCTCCACGCCCTCACCCTGGGTGGACTTCCGCACGCGGGGCATGATGCCAAGCGCGCCCAGCAACAGGATGAAGCCATAGAAAGGGAAGTAGCCGTAGTCATAAATCTGCTTCAGATACCACTTGCCCGTAAACACCGCCACCGCCAGTCCCACCAGATTCAGCGTTGCGAAGGTCAGCACGTCCGCCCATGCAAAGCTGTAGCAGACCTTGCGGTACATCGGATTCGGCCGGTCTTCGGTGAATTTCAGGATGTAGGGCTTCGGCTCCACGCCCGGCAACTGCTCAAACCAGCCCGCAATGCCCGTGCCCAGCAGGACAATAATCAGCCAGGTCAGGTTCCCGGCGCTCGGCCCGTGCGCAAAAATATCGAAGACCATCGGCCCGGGCGCGAGGAAAAATACCCAGATCCAGATGGGCCAGTGGAGGACCCTGTAGTAGCCCTTGTTCTTCTGACGAATCTTCTTCTGGTGGGCGAATTCAACTTTTACCGGGATAGCCATGCTTCTTAGGAGATTTTAGCGTCTTCAAACGCCTCTCCGCGCTTTTCCGGCCCCATCAGCGCTACTATGGCTCCGCCCACGAACACCACGCCCGCAGTAATCGCCATGGTACTGGCATAGGAAACGTGTTCGGCGACAGCCGCCTGCAGGTACACAATCGACCCGCCGAACAGCACGCCCATCTGGTACGCGAACCCGGGCACAAAGCCCCGCACGGCATTTGGCGTCAGTTCGGAGAGATGCGCCGGCACCACGCCCCAGGCGCCCTGCACCATGAACTGCATCAGGAAACCACCCACGATCAGCAGGGGCAGATTTGGGGCCAGCGCCCAAAGCGGAATCGCAAGACAGGCCATCCCCAGCGAAATCGCCACCGCCCGCCTGCGTCCCCTCCTATCCGAGAAGAAGCCGAATATGATGCCGCCGAAGATAGCTCCTACCATCGAGATCATCGACACCACGGATCGCGTGGGGCCATCCAGATGCCAGTAACGCTGCAGGAAGACCGGGTACATATCCTGGGTGCCATGGGAGGCGAAGCTCATGAACGTGATGAACAGAACCAGGTAGAGGAATATCTTCCAGTTCGCGACAATCCCCCGCCCCAGATCTCCCCAGTTGGTATGACGTGACCGCTCCCAGACCTCAGACTCCTTCACGTGCATCCGGATGAACACGGCCAGCAGCGCCGGAAGGCCGCCCAGCAGGAACAGAGGACGCCAGCCCCAGTGTTTGAACAGGAAGAAGTAGCAGACCACGGCCAGCAAATTCCCCGCCGCGTAGCCCTCCTGCAGCAGGCCCGAAAGCAGACCGCGCAGCCGCGCCGGAACCTTTTCCATCGTCAGGGACGCGCCCACGCCCCATTCGCCGCCCATACCGATCCCAAACAGAGCCCGCAGCACCAGAAACGTGGTGTAGTTCGGAGCGAACGCGGCAGCCACCTGCATGGACGAGTAGAAGATCAGGTTCAGCATCAGCGGCATCCGCCGCCCGTACCTGTCTGCAAGAAGACCGAATATGAAGGCACCCAAAGGCCGGAATGCCAGCGTTACGGTGATGGCGAGCGCCATCTCCTTGTCGCTTTTCCCGAAGTCCTTCGCGATCGCCGTCAGGCAATAAACGACGAGGAAGTAGTCAAATGCGTCAAGCATCCAGCCAATAAAGCCGGCTGCCACCGCAGCGTTCTGGTCACGACGTGGTGACCCTATGTTCGACATGCAGGGGTATTCTATCGCCCCGACCACTTCCTGTAGGAATCCTCCAAAGCCACACCTTCCGGATGGATCAAGACTCGATACCGGAACCGCATCCCCTCGCCCTGCTTCAGCGAAATGGAGCCATCCTGCGTCTTGTCGCCCGTATAGTCCCGCGCACCGAAGGGATTGGCAGAAAACAACCCATATCCGCGCGCATGCCAGTAAGACGGGTGCTTCGGATTCTGCGGATGGTCGAAGATCGCGACCCCCAACTTCTCGCCCTCCAGCTCACCGGATACATCCATCCAGGCCGCGCGCTTGCCCCAGCACTCCTTCTCCGTCCGGCAACCGGCGGAACTGGTCAAGACGCCCGTACGCTTCGGCGAAGTCGGACCCTTCAACTGCGGCTCTTCCAGCCCGGACGCCACCCGCATATTGAACATGCCCTCCTTGGTGTCCGAGAACACGACCTGGGTCAGCGCCTTGAACCGGAAATCGAAATCCACCGTGCGATCTGTCGCTGAGCCGCCGAATGTCATGGTCCGGTCTTCCAGCAGAATCGGCGCGCCCTGCGGATCGAGCCACTCAAACTCCATCCGCGCCGTCGGCCCTTTCACCGAGACCACCCGCTTCAGGCGAATCCGCCCGCTTTTCGCATCGAGCTGCGTCTTGTCCGAAGCCCAGTAGTTGTATCCGTTCACCTCTGCATAGGTAAACGAAAGCCCCTGATGGTGCGGATGGTCCACCGCTTCGCCGGCAGCCTTCGCTTCGGCCTCGGAGATCATCGGGAACGACCGCGTCACCTGTTTGCCCGAAGCCGACCGCATCGGATGAAAATAGGGCTTCCGCGTCTCCGGGCCATAGAACAGCTCGCCAAAAGGCTTGCCGCCAATCGAGACCGACAACTTCCCATCACCCTGCTTCAGAACCACCTGCGCCGGCAGCAAGGCAGCCAGCATCAACGAGAGAACCAGAACGCGCCGCATCGTTCCTATTATTCTCGAAACGTATGCGTGTGCGAGTCATCCACTGGAAACCGGCGGAGGCCGGGCCTCTGCTCGAAGCCCTCAGGGTCGCCGGAGCGGAGCCGGAATATGATGGCTGCGGCAGCACTCCCGAACTCAACCGCGTCATCCGTTTCAACCCGCCCGATATCATCCTGATCGACCTCTCACGCCTCCCCAGCCACGGCATCTCGATGGCCAACTGGTTCGGCCGCACGAAGGCACTCCGCGACATCCCGCTCGTGTTCGTCAATGGGGCAGAAGATAAGGTGGCGAAGCTCCGTGAATCCATCCCCGACGCCCTTTGCGTCGGCATGAAGGACCTCAGACAGGCGCTGAAGAAAGCGCGCCCCTCCACCGCAGCACCTGTCAGCGTGATGGCACAGTACAAGACCCGCACGGCCGCTCAGAAGCTGGGTCTCGACACCGGAGGGAGCATTGCCGTCATTGATCCCCCGCGAGACTACCTTGCTGCACTGGGGGCCCTTCCTGAAGATGTCGAAATTGACGAAGATCCCGACCGTCCCTGCGACACCACGCTCTGGTTCATTCACGATCCCGAAGCCTTCCTCGTCGCACTGCGGCCGATGTGGCGTCTGGCGGGCCACTCTCGCCTCTGGATTCTCTGGCGGAAAGGTGGCACCAACGGCATCACGCAGAATTCCATCCGCGAAGCCGGCAAAGAAGCGAACCTTGTCGATTACAAGATCTGCGCTGTCAACAAGGACTGGAGCGCCATGCTCTTCACTCGCAAGAAATGATCCTGCCCCGACAGTTCTACGCCCGCCCCACAATTGAGGTCGCCCGCAACCTTCTCGGCACAGTCCTGACTCACGGCGAATGCTCGGGCATCATCGTCGAAACCGAAGCTTATCTGGGAAATGGCGATCTCGCCGCACACTCCGCCGCAGGCCTCACTCACCGCACCCGGGTCATCTTCGGCCCTCCGGGCCATGCCTATGTCTACCTTTCCTACGGCATCCATGAATGTTTCAACATCGTCGCGGAACCGGACGGTCAACCGGGCTGTGTGCTCATCCGGGCGCTGGCCCCGGTTACCGGCCTTGACATCATGCGAACGCGCCGACCGGCCGGCACACCCGACCACCGCCTGGCCGCCGGCCCCGGCAACCTGACCCGCGCCCTCAACATTACCCGGCAACTCTACGGGCACGATCTCACTCAACCACCCTTCAGCGTCAGCACTGGACCGGAGTTGCGGAGCACCGAGATCGAGGTCACCCCACGCATCGGCATCACCAAATCGGCCGACCTCCCCCTGCGCTTCGTCCTCCACAAACGCCCCGAGGTCAGTCGTTAGACTCCCGTCTTCCCGCACGGGTTGACAAGCCCCAAAAATAATCAAAATCCCCACAAATCCCTAACAAATCGAAACTTTTTCCGTCTACACAAGGTCCACCACAATAGGCGAGCTGGCCAGCACACCTGAGCAGTACACACAACCAAACAACAGAGGTAACAGAACATGCGTAACGGCAAATCCGTTCTGGCGCTTAGCGTCGGAACACTCTTACTGGCTGCCAGCGCCTTCGGGCAGACCACCACCACAACCACTACCTACACCAGAACCGCTGCGCTTGCGCCGATTGGTCTGGCTTTGACCGAAACCATTCAGGTCAACCTCACCAATACGGCCACTGCGTCCTCCGGTGGCACGGCGGCCTCATGCGGCGGGTCGGTTTCGCTCCTGAACGCGGCCGGAGCCGTCGTCGGCACCGCCACCACGTTCACGGCAACCTCCGGCCAGACGGTCTCCGTGAAGCTTCCCTACGCGTCGGCTGGCGCGTCCGGACAGCGTGCGATCCTCCGTCCGGTCATCACCCTTACCGGCACCTCCAACGTGCCCTGCAATCTCGACACCTCGCTCGAAACGTATGACACAGCCACCGGCGTCACTCATATCTACCAGAGCGGTGGTGGTCCGGAAGGAGGCTTCGGCCGCCGCTAAGGGCCAGGCACCTCCCACGGCGGCGCGAGGTGGGTGTACCCGCGCCGCCGTCTATTTCGCAGCGAGCCGAAACTCAGCCCACTGGGTGGCTGCTGCCCTGTCATCGCGAACCACCAGTTCCATCGCGTAGTCCCCGGTGGGCAAGGTTGCGGGAAGCCGAAGGTCACCCGATACCGCCATGGGCTTTGCCGTATCCTGAGCCTGCATAGCGAGGGCCGGCCCTGAATAGATCCGCTCCGCCCCGCGATACAAACGAACTTCAAATTGCAACGCAGCCCCCGCGGCCCCGAAGGCATCGCACTGAAACGCAATCGGAGCACCCGCGGTGTACTGGTGCGTCACGTTACCGGGGAACACAACGCTCGCCAGCGTCAGACTCGGGCGATCAAAATCCGGCACCTGCAGAAACGTATTCGCAGACCCCGTCTTGCCCGTTCCCGCATCCCGTAGTGCAATCCGGAACTGGTAGGCACCCGCCCTCGGCAGCGTCAGGACAGAGCCGTAGAACAGCCCCTGCGCCAGCGTCGTCTGCAACTCCGCATCATCCAGTTCCACCGTGAACGTCCGGTCCTGACTCGCCACCGGTTTCCCGTCCGCACCGTAAGCTGCCACCACGGCGTCCAGCACCGCGCGATGCCGGCCTGTCGGCTGCCGAACAAACTCCAGCGCCTTCGCATCCAGCAAAACCTGGCCACGAAGCACCACTTCCCGTTTCCCTGTTTTCGGATCTTTCCCACCCGGCCCATAGTGGATCGTAAGCGGCGTGGGAATCTCGCCCCGAAACGGCGACATTAGAGCGGTCGCGAGTTGCATCTCGCGCCCCTGGGGCAAGGCTTGTCCGGTTGCGCTGGGCTCTCCCAGAAAGCCACTCCGGGAAGTGAGATGCAGGCCACGCTTCTTTAGCCGGATCTGAATCCTGTGAAACTTCGTCCCGTAATCCTGGCGCTGCGGCTGATAGCCGATCAGATAGTAGTCGCCAATCTCCTCCACCGCATTCGCCAGCAAGGCCCCGATGTCGTTGTCTTTTTCGAGAAAGACGCCCCCAGTCTCGCTCGCCAGCCGCAACAGTCCCCGCCGCGAATTTTCGAAGACGTTGGTTCTGCCCTGCAAGTCGCCGTCAA
Organism: Bryobacterales bacterium; assembly: GCA_947467185.1. Taxonomy (GTDB): domain Bacteria; phylum Acidobacteriota; class Terriglobia; order Bryobacterales; family Bryobacteraceae; genus BOG-234. The sequence continues at coordinate 3,514 of CANIHR010000052.1, read as the reverse complement.
TGGACTGCGTCGGATTTATCTGACGGCCCCCGACCGCACCGGCCCGGGCAAACACCCGATCCGCAGCGGTAATTCCCGTGAAGGCGACGCCACGAACATCAACCGGGTAGATCGCAACGCCGGACCGATTCGCTTCATCGATCACGCCGTCCAGCAGCATATCCAGGCCGACACCTTCCGTGAGAAGTACCAGAGCTTTTCTCCCCGGCATCTGCCGCATACCCTGAATGGCGTAATGTATCGCTGCCAGAGTGCCATAGCGAAAGTGCTGCTCCACCAGATCCGCGAGGCCTTCGGTCGCAGCATGGTACTGAGTCGACCTGGCCGCGATAGCCGGATCCGCGTCCAGAAGCTGCTTGAAGGGACCGACGCCGCGCCCCGCCCGGAACCAGTGAATACGGTCGATCGAGGCGTGGAGCTGGCGCGTGTCTGACGTAAACTGCTGCATCGCGCCGGTGCCGCCGCTCGACGCCATCAGGGAAACCAGATCGCCTGGCTGAAGGTGTTCATCCACAACGTCGGCCAGCGCCTTTTTCACACGCGGCATCGATTCGGCCGAGATCCCCAGATCATCAGCCAGGAGGACTACCGTCCGCTGAACCTGATCTTTCGCTAATTGGGGCGCCGCTACCGGCAGCGCTGCGACCCTTTTCTCCGCGCCAGTCGCGCCTTTCGATACTGCGCCTGGCACGAAGGCAAAGTGCGTAATTCGTTGCGGTTTGCCGTCTTCCAGAATTTCGAACTCATCCGCCCGCAGATCCCGCACGTGGCGACCCGCAGCGTCCTTCACCACCGCGTCCAGTTGCACCAGATCCACCGACACCCGAATCACCGGATCAGCCGGTGCGGGCTCCTGCGCGGGCAGTGTAACCAGAACACCAAACAGACAGCAAGCTGCTTTTATGACAATGGACATGGAATTCTCTGAAGTATATCGAAAAAGAAGGAACGGAATCGGCGCGCCGTCCGGCGTCGTACAATACGCGGATATGCTCACGCGAAGGCATTTTATGGGCGCTTCTGTTCTGGGCGCATCCGCAGCCGCACTTGCTGCCGACCTGTTTGCCGCGCCGCAGGGGGCCAAAACCCCCTCGGCCGATCTGGAGAAACTCGGCGCGATCGCTCTCGCTGAATCCAAAAAATACAAAGCCACCTACTGCGATATCCGCATCGTCCGCCTGCGCGATCAGCGCCTCGGCATGCGTCTCTCGGCCGACCGTGGCACCGGCAAGACGCTTGCCGTCCCCACCGTCGCTGAAGACTCCACATTTGGCTTCGGTGTACGCGTGATCGTCAACGGAGCGTGGGGCTTCGCCTCATCGCCCCTCGTCACACGGGAAGAGATCGCACGCGTCACCGGCGAAGCGGCCATCATCGCCAAAGCCAACGCCACCATCCAGCCGAAGCCCATACAACTCGCGCCCGTCAAAGCCTACCGCGACCGCTGGGAAACCCCGCACGAAAAAGACCCCTTCGCCGTCTCCATCGAAGAGAAACTCGACCTTCTGCGCACCTCCTCCGAGGAGATCAAGAAGAATCAGCGCGTCTTCGGTTCGTCCGCCACGCTGAGCCTGCGCAGCGAAGACAAATACTTCGCGTCCACTGAAGGCTCGTCCATCCAGCAACTCATCCTGCAGATTTACGGCAACCTGGACGCCACCGCTGTGGATCGTCAGGCCGGCATCTCCCGCAGCCGCAGCTACGTCCCCACACAGGCCGCAGCAGGCTGGGAATACGTGCCCGAAATGAACTTCGGCGAGAATGCGCAGCGTATCCGCGAAGAGGTTCTGGAACATCTCGCAGCGCCTCCCGTGAAAGAAGGCAAAAAGGACCTCATCCTCATGCCCAATCACCTCATGCTCACCATCCATGAGTCGGTCGCGCACCCCACCGAACTCGACCGCGCTCTCGGCTACGAAGCCAACTACGCCGGCACCAGTTACATCACCCCCGCCACCATCGGTAAACGCATCGCGAGCGACCACGTAACGGTGGTCGGCGACCGCACTTCCCCCCGCGCCCTCGGTACTGTCGGCTACGACGATGACGGCGTGAAGGCCGGCAAGTTCACCATCATCGACAAAGGCATTTTCCGCAACTTCCAGACCACCCGCGAACAGGCCCACCTGGTCGGTGACAAAGAGTCCCACGGTTGCAGCCAGGCCGACTCCTGGGCCACTGTTCCGTTCCAGCGCATGCCCAACGTCTGGCTCCAGGCCGGTCCCGCTGATGTCTCGCTCGACGACCTCATCTCCGGCATCGACGACGGCGTCCTCATCGACGGCCGCGGCTCTTACTCCATCGATCAGCAGCGCTATAACTTCCAGTTCGGTGGCGACGCGTTCTGGGAAATCAAGGGCGGCAAGAAGCGCGGCATGATCTCGCGTGTCGCATACCAGGCCCGCACGCCCGACTTCTGGCAGGCCTGCGACGGCACCGCCGGACCTGCTTACTGGCGCCAGTACGGGACGACCGGCGACGCCAAAGGCGAACCAACGCAAATCAACTCCATCAGCCACGGATGCTCCCCGACGCGCTTCCGCAAGATCAATGTTTTGGTGACGGACTAATGCTGACCAGAGAAGAAGCTCAGAAACTCTCGACCAAAGTCCTCGCACTCTCCACTTTCCCTGAGTGCCAGGTCTCCGTCTCGACCATCGAACAGGCGTACACGCGCTTCGCGAATAATGGCATCACCACGGCCTCGCTGAATCTGCGCCAGTCCATCTCCGTCTCCGTCACCCGCGACGGTCGTACCGGCAGTTACGCCGCGAATGACTTCGACGATGCTTCGCTGAAACAGGCAGTCGCAAAAGCCGAAGAGCTTGCCGCACTGGCCCCGCCAAATTCCGAACGTCTGCCCGCCCTCGGACCCCAGACTTACCCGACCATCAACGACCTCGACCTCGCCACGGCAAAGGCCCGAGCCCCCGAGATGATCCCGCACGTGAAGACCATCATCGACGCGGCGCTCAAGGCGAAGCTCGTCGCCGCCGGCCTCATCGAACGCTCGCGCCGGGCACAGGCCGTGGCCAATAAGACAGGCCTCTTCGGTTTCCAGGAATCCGCCGACTCGCAGCTCACAACAACGATCCGCATGGCCGACGGCTCCAGCTCCGGTTGGGCCGGTCAGCCGTCTCTGAGGCTGAGCGAAATCGATAGTGCAAAGCTCGCCGCCATAGCCATCGACAAGTGTCTGAAGTGGAAGAACCCCATCAAGCTCGATCCTGGTAACTACACGGTAGTTCTCGAAGCGACCGCCGCCGCCGACTTAGTCCGCCTCATTCAGGGAGGTTTCTCCGCCAGAAACACCGAAGAAGGCCGAACCTTCCTCAGCAAGAAAGGCGGCGGCTCTCTCCTGGGTGAAAAGGTCTTCCCCGAATTCATCACCCTCCGCTCCGACCCCTTCGACGGAAAACAACCCTCATCCCCCTGGACCGGCGACTTACTCCCCAACAAAGCAGTAACCTGGGTAGATAAAGGAACCATCGCGAACTTAGCCTACGACCGTTAC
>CANIHR010000051.1 GCA_947467185.1 Bryobacterales bacterium | reverse complement strand
TCACGAGCGGATTCGGAGATCTTGAGGATTGCCGGGTGCTTCAATCTCCGCTCCACGGAGATCGCGTAGAAGCGCTCCGTAATGGAGTCGACTCGACCTGCCACCGCCACGCGATAGTTCTCGCGAATCTCTTTCTCAATCGCTCCGGGCGCGGCGAAGAGCCCGACCCCCGCCTGGCCGAACGTCTTCATGAGCGCGCCGTCTTTGAACTCACCCATGATCCTCGGCCGGACGCCGAGGCCGTCGAGCCACTGCTCCAGGGCGCGCCGCATGCTGGAGCCCTCAATTGGTACGAGCAGGGGGGCCCCCTCCAGGCTCTGGGGAAAGCCTTTCCGGTAGTGCGCAGCCAGAGCCGGGGCGCCGAAGATCGTGACTCCGCAACTGCCCAGCAAATGGTTGAAGGCCTTCACCGGAATGGCGGAGGTGATGGGGGCGTCAGAGAGCACAACGTCGAGGCGGTGTTCCGCAAGGGCGGCCAGGAGGCGATCGGGGGTATCTTCGTCGCATACAAGTTGGACGGGTTCCGCCATCTCGAGAACGGGCTTGAGAATGCGATAGGCGATCAGCTTCGGAACCAGGTCCGAAACGCCGACCATCAGGCGCAGCGGGCGTCCGCGCGGACGCCCTTTCAGGACGTCCTGCAACTCCCTGCCAAGGCCGAAAATTTCATCGGCGTACTGATAGACGACCTGGCCGACATCGGTCATCACCAGGCCCCGGCCCGACTTGGTGAATAACTTCTCCCCGAGCGTATCTTCGAGGAGGCGCAGCTGGCCGCTGATGGTGGGCTGGGCCAGGCGTAGTTTCTCACACGCCCGTGCGATGCTGCCTTCGCGGGCGACCGTCCAGAAGTAGAGGAGGTGATGATAGTTCAGCCATTCCATGCCGTTACTATACATCGTCAAATGCGATTCATGTGGATGGAACTATCTATTTGTCGATGAATTTCCTCCGTGCCTATAGTGGGGACATGAGCGAGCACAGTGGTACCAACCAGAGCCTGAAAGTGAATCTGTCGGCGCACGGTGTCGAAGTTCCGCCGGATCTCAGAGAATTTGTCCATCGCCGGGCGCACTTCGGCCTCGGGCGCTTTGCAGGCCGAATCCGAGCCATCACGGTCCGCCTGGCGGATGTGAATGGCCCGCGCGGCGGTCTGGACAAGTGTTGCGATGTTCGTGTTGACGCGGGTCTGCCGAGCGAGATCTTTGTTCGCGAGCGGCAGGACAGCCTGTATTCTGCCGTTTCGAACGCGATGGAGCGGGCGGAACGAGCTTTACGTCGCCGGATCAGTTTGGCAAAGCCGGGCGGCAGGCGCCCCTACCGAACCGGATACTCCCTGTCGTAACCCTTGCTGCTCCACCAGAGAATACGATTCAGGACGTCGGACGGAATGTCATCGGGATCGTGCCAGTTCATGGCCAGAGATTGCTTTGCGGACCAGAGTTCACGTCCCGCGAGGGCCTTCAGCGGCGGATTCATTTCGTCGAGGGCGATCTCGGGCTTGAGCGCCGTGTAAGTGTCGGTATTTGCGGTTGGCGTAAATATGCTGGTCATGGCGCGTGCCGCAGCGACGAAGCGGGTTTGCTGCGGAATCCGGAAGATGTCCTGAATCGTGCGGATCATGCTGGAGTGATCGTAGAAGTTGGAATCGACCGCGTTGCGGCGGATGTGCGGGCCGATTGCCAGCGCAACGGTGCGGTGACCGTCCACGTGGTCCAGGCCGTTCTGCGCGTCGTCTTCAACCACCAGAATAAGAGTGGAGGGCCAGAAACGGCTCTTAGTGACTCCTTCCACGATGCGACCCAGTGCGAGGTCATCGTCCGCCACCATGGCGCGCGGCGTGGGCGAACCGGGGCGTGTGCCGTTGGTGTGATCTGAGGTGAGAGTGAGGACGGAAAGCTGCGGCATGTCGCCGGACTTCTCAAATGCACCAAGGGCCCGAAGATAGGCATCGGCGCGGACCTGGTCGGTGATGCTGGTGTCATTTACCGGATAGCGCGGGTCAATGAGTTGCTGCAGGGCGGGCACGCCGCTGCGCGAGGCCACCATGTCAATGAGCTTGCCTTCTTTATAGAGCTTCCAGTAGTCGGTCCAGCTCTGGAGGTCGCCTTCATTCATATCGACGACACTTTGCGAAGCAGCATCCCAACGCGCCGGCAGGCAGAATTCGCCGTAAATTTTCACGGAGGGCGGTTTCGGCGCGCCCTGCCAAAAGAAGCCGGTGGGGGATACTGTGAGGGCGTCGGCCATGTTCCAGGCATAGCCACGGGGAGAAGCGGCGAAGGCGCGTTCCACATAGTCACTGACGAAAGACTGCATCAGCCAGGCGTGGCCGTCGAAGCTGATGGCACCACCGGTGTGGAAGTTGTCGAGGACGACGTATTTTTCGGCCAGGGCGTGGTGGTTCGGGGTGATGGACTTGCCGAACATAGTGAGCTTCGGGTCGCCATTGGCCTTCGCGATATCGCCGAAGACCTGGTCGTAAGTGCGGTTCTCTTTCACGATGAGGAGAACGTGCTGGATTCCCAGCGAGACCAGATTCGCCACTCCGCCGGCGGGTTCGAGTTTGGGGCTGTTTGCCGCGATCACTTCGCGCGTAGCGGCCTGCAGTTTACCGGAATTGACGGCGGGAATGCGGACCAGTGAGCCTTCGTAGACCAGCGAACTGAATGCCCCCTTGCCGTTGGAAGTATTGCCGGTGCCCTTGATGTTGAGCACACGGAGCGATCCATCGTCGAGGGTCTTCACGGAGGTGGGGAACCAGCCCGTTGGGATGGAGCCGGCGACCGTCCACTTTGCTCCGTTCCTTTGCACACTGGCGATGGCGTTGGTTCCGCCACACGCAACGAACAGCGTCTTGCCGTCGGCGGAAAAACTGGCAGCGATGGGCTGGCTGCCCACAACGCCCTGCGGATATGCCGGGATCTTAACGTCCTGCTTCGTCAACTTGCCGGTATCGATGAGCGAGATGGAATCGGAGTGCCCATTTGCGACGGCGAGCGACGATTCATCGCTGCTGAGTGCGAGACCTGAGGGTGCACGCCCCACTTCGATTTCCCTGACCGCGAATGACTGACCGTCGATGACGCTGAGGGTTCCGGAGATGGCTGTGCCGGTGAGAGGATCGGTCAGGACGGCGGAGCCGCTGCTGGGGGCGGTTGTTTCGGAGGCCTTTGGTCTCCGGCCTCCGCGATTCGAAACGTAGACACTCTGGTGCTTCGCCGAATACGCTACGCCGAAAGGTGCCATACCGACCGGGACTTCCCGGACGAGTCGCTGCGTGGTGGCGTCAAAGACTGCCAGGGTATTGGAGCGGCTGAAGGCGACGTAGGCGGTCTTGCCATCGGCGGAAAAGGCAATGCCTGCAGGGACAGGATGCCCCTCGAGTGCGATTTCATGTCCCGCGCCCGGCGCGCCCTGAGCGGAGACCGGTGTAACCAACAAAAAGTCCGGGCCGTTGCGCGAGGTTTCACTCGACCAGATTTCGCTGGTACCCGGGCGGAACGCGATGCCCGCGTAGGAGCTCGATTTCGTCTTGACGGTGCCGGTTGGCATGTTCGTCTGGGCGTCGAACAGGTCAATTCCCCGGGTGTTGAGGACGGCCAGCAGGTGCTTGTTGGCATCGAGCGCGGAATCGACCGGACGGCCCTGAATTACAGCCTGCTCTCCCCACGGCTGCAACAACTGGTTGGTCGGCAGAAGGTAGAAGCCCTGAGGCTGTTTCCCAATCTGCGCGGCCGATTTCAGGATCGGGAAAATGGCAGGGGCTGCCGCGACTCCCGCCAGCGCGAGGCCGGCGGCGGTCAATGAGACGTAAAGAATAGAACGCACAGAATTAGACTAGACGATTGAGGGCTGCACGGGAAGCCCCGAAACGAGAATGTGATGTGACGGTGTTGCAACTGAAACACTGGCGCGAAAGGTTGCTATGAATCGCAGGGATTTGGTCGTCGGCTCGCTGAGTTGCGGGGGCGCACTGCTGGTGCCACGCCTGGTCCGTGGAGCCGAAAGCTCGCCGGTGGCCGAGACTGCGGCGGGAAAGGTTCGCGGCGTCACGGTGGATGGTGTCCAGATCTTTCGCGGCATTCCTTATGGCGGCCCAGCCGATGGCGCAGCGCGGTTTCTGCCACCCGCGAAAGTGACGCCGTGGCCGGGCGTCCGGGAGACGGTTCGGCCTGGACCTCGCTGCATGCAGACCGGCACGCAGTTGTTTCGTTCACCTGTCATTGGGGCCTACTTCAGCGGGGGCAAGACGCGGCCGGAACTCGACCAGGAGGAGATGAGCGAGAACTGCCTGGCGCTGAATGTTCTGACTCCCGCGTTGACGGGCAAGCGGCCGGTCATGGTCTACCTCCATGGCGGCGGGTTTACCGGCGGCTCCAGTATGTTGACGCTGTTCGGTGATGGCCATGTTCGTGAGCAGGACGTGGTGCTGGTGGGTGTGAACCATCGGCTGAACCTCTTCGGGTACCTGTACCTGGGGGGCTTGAGCGAAAAGTACAGAGAAGGGAATCCGGGGAATCTGGACCTTGTGCTGGCGCTCAAATGGGTCAGGGATAACATTGCCCGGTTTGGAGGCGACCCCGGGAACGTGACGCTGTGGGGCGAGTCAGGCGGCGGGGGAAAGATCAATTGCCTGATGGCGATGCCTGCTGCGCAAGGCCTTTTCCACAAAGCCATAGTAGAGAGCGGTTCCACACTGCGGATTGGCACGAAGGAAGCGGGTACGGTCAATGCGACCACCCTGCTCTCGAAGCTGGGGCTGCGTTCGGATCAGGTGGCGGAACTGGAGAATATTCCGGCTGCGAAGCTTTTTGCGACGGGAATTACGGGTGCGCCCGTTGTGGATGGCCAGACCATTCCCGCGCAGATTTGGGACCCGAAGGCTCCGGACCTCTCCGCTGGCGTACCGATGATTATCGGCAACACGAAAGACGAATCGACGCTGTTCTCGAAGGATGAGACGTTGTGGGGTCTGGATGATGCTCAGCTTCGGGATCGGCTGGTACAGACCGGGATTTCGGGGACTGATGCGGCGGAGTTGATAACGCTGTACAGATACGACTACCCGAAGGACACTCCAACCGACCGTTGGTTTCGGCTCTCCAGTGACAGGGATCTCCGAAGGAATGTAATCCGTCAGGCGGAACTGAAGCTGGCGCAGGGGAAGGCGAATGTCTACCTGTATCAGTTTGTCTGGAACACTCCGGTTGGCGGCGGGAAAATGAAAGCTTTCCATACGGCGGAGCTTCCCCTGGCGATGCGCGCGGTGGCGAATCCGGAAGCGGAGGGTCTTTCGAAACAGCTGAGTGGCGCGTGGGCGGCCTTCGCGCGGACAGGGAATCCGAGTCAGCCGGGACTGGCATGGCCGGCGTATACGAAGGCCATTCGCGAGACGATGATTTTTGACGCGGGGAACTCGAAGGTTCGGAAAGACCCGGACAGTGAGCAGCTTTCCATCCTGCTTCGTTACCCGGTTGATAACCTCCTGTGAACTCGCGCGCCCCTTTTGCTCCGACCGTTCTGCTGGGTTCGTTTTTGCTGTTTCAGATTCAGCTGCTGATGGCGAAACAACTTCTGCCGTGGTTCGGCGGCGTGGCTGGGGTCTGGACTCTCTGCTTTCTGTTCTTTCAGGTTGTGCTGGTTGCCGGCTATAGCTGGGCGGACTGGCTCAGCCACCAGACGCGGGCGCGACAGCGGGTTCTTCAGACAGCACTGATTGCTGCCAGCTTTGCGTCGCTGCCCGGCGTTGGAGTGATCGCCTGGCAGCTGCAGGGCACGGAGGATCCGGCCCCACGCATTTTGGGTTTGCTCGTTTCGTCCCTTGGGCTGCCGTGTCTGGTGCTGGTGTCGGGCGGGCTGGTGTTGCAGGGCTGGTCGCGACGTACATTCGCGCTCTCCAGCGTGGGTGGTTTGCTCGGAATTGTTGTGTACCCTGGGTTGGTTGAACCCTGGTTATCGCACAGCCGACAGTTGGCCCTCTGGACAGGGGCCTGGGTGGCCTTCGCCCTGCTGGTTGCGGTTCGGGTCTGGCTTCAGCGGGAGGTGCCGGGGGGGACGGTGGCGATTGTGGCTCCGAACCGCGTCGTCAGCGCGGCGTTGGCCACCATCCCGGCGGCTGTGCTGCTGGTGGTGACGACGCAGGTATCTGATGCGTTTGTTGCGGCACCGCTCGTGTGGGGAATACCGTTTGCGCTCTATTTGATGAGCTTCGCCATCGCTTATGGCGTGAGCCGCTGGTACCGCCGCCTGATCTGGCTTCCGCTTGCGGTGGCTGCCATTCTGGTTCTGGCTCTTGTGGCCCACCCAGTCGCCATCGTCCTGGCGGCGTTTGTAGTCTTTCTGTTTTGCCATGGGGAACTGGTGAAGCGCGCCGCCAGCCCTGTCACGATAGCCGCCGGCGGAGCTCTTGGAGCGGCTCTTTTCGTGGCCCTTCCTGCCGTCGTCTTCTCTGTTGTCGTGGCGCGGGAAAGCTGGCAGATTATTCGTTCCGCCCGAGTACAGACGCACAACTTCTTTGGTTCTCTGGTTGTATCCGATGCTCCGGGTATTCGTACCCTGAGGCAGGGTGCGACCGAACGAGGTGCTCAGTTTCTCGCGGAGGAGAGTCAGAAACTTGCCACTGGCCATTACACGCACGGCTCCGGGGTAGGGCTGGCGCTGGATGCTCTCATGCCGAACGGTCCACTCACCGTCGGTGTCTTCGGACTTGGTGCCGGGACCATTTTCAGTTACGCACGTCCACGCGACCGTTACCTGGTTTATGAGCTCAATCCGGTGCTGCTCAATGTTGCGTCCAGCCAGTTCACATTCATGGGTGAGTCGGAAGTGGCCAGAGATATCAGGCTGGGCGATCCTCGGGTCTCGCTCCAACGGCAACCTCCCCGCAATTTCGACTTTTTGGTGGTGGATGCTCCGGCTGGGGCTTTTGTACCGGTACATCTCCTGACCCGGGAGGCCTTCGCTCTCTACTGGAAACATCTGAAGTCGGATGGGGTGCTGGCGGTAAACGTGTCCAGCCGTTACCTTGCGCTGGCGCCCATCGTGGATCTTGCCGCCCGGGAAGCCGGGAAACAGGCGATGCTGGTCCATAGAGAAGAGCATCCGGGCAGCGCTGAATTCCTGTCCGACTGGGTTCTGGTCACGTCAAAGCCCGGCTTCTTCGAGACACCGGGGCTGCAGGGACACGGAAAGGCCATCCCTGTTGTGCCGGGGCTGCTGCCCTGGACCGACGACTACAGCAATATCTGGCGAAGTCTGCGCTAAACTTCTGCCGGGGCTCGAACTGAGGGCAGGCGAGTCAGCGCATCGTCGAGCCGTTCCAGTTCGCGGGGGACGTGGCAATTTCCGTCGCGTCCTGAGCCGAAGGCACAGACCCTGCGTTTGCCGGTTCGCTTGGCTTCGTACATGGCACGGTCCGCAGCACGAACCAGATGTTCCGAGGTGGAGGCGTCATCGGGGAAGAGTCCGACTCCGACGCTGGCACCGACCACGCACTTTCGACCCTCAATTTCGAGTGGCTCACAGACGGCGGCCAACATACGTTCGGCAAAACCCATAAGGGCGGGACGCGAGATGGTCAGTTTGGTGTCTGTCACCAGAATGGTGAATTCATCGCCACCGAGCCGCGCTACACGCTGCAGCGGCCCTGCAAGCCGGCTGAGCCTGGCCGCGATTTCGCACAGAAACAGATCGCCGGTTCGGTGTGACCATGTATCGTTAATCGCCTTGAAACCGTCCAGATCAATAAAAAGAAGTGCGATTCGGCGCCCTTTTTCCGCGGCAAGTTTTAGTTCCCGGTCCAGCTGGCTCTTCATCGCTGCCCGATTCAGCAGGCCGGTCAGGAAGTCGCGTTTCGCTGAGGCCTCCAGGTTTTCGGTTTCTTTAATGCGTGAGGCGTAGTTTTCACAGAGGCGCTTCAGCCGGGCGGAGAGAAATGCGACGTAAAAAGAAAATGCGCAGACGGGACCCCACACGTGGGGATCCGAAGAGAAGAGAAGCGTGGACATGGGGGGCAAGAACAGGGCAACCAGGTACCATTGCCCCAACTTTCGGTCATGGATGAACATCTCAGCCCCGATCACCGATATCGCCGTGTGGTAAAGCAGCAGCAAGTAGGTGTTCGAATGCTGAAAGCCGTAGACGAGACAGGCCCATGCGGCCAGCAGGCCCCACAGCAGGCCACTCCCCATCAGAATGATCAGCATAGTTCGCCGCCACTTTGCCCCGTCTTCGGAGTGGGAAGCCGCGATACTGCGAAATAGTGCGATGCGCAGCGCCGTCTGGCCAAAGAAGGCGATCGCCATTGCCGTCATGAGGACGGGGTGGTCCGGGAAGACCGTCGTTGTCAGGCAGACCAGAACCAGGCAAAGAGGGTGTCCCCAGAGTCCGTCGTGCGCTCTGGCTGCAAGATCCCGATTGACGCGAAGTTCCGTCTGTTGCTCGGCCGACAACATCCTGCGTGGCTTATCGGCAGAAATCGGATTTTTGATTAGGCTAGTCTTCGCTGCCGCCGAAGATTCCGCTCAGCGAATTCATAGCTCCGTGCTCGTCACCACCTCTGCGGCCCGATGCCAGCTCACGCCGCATCTTCTGCAGGGTCATGCTCTGCAGGATCACGCGACCTGGGCCGGTCAGGGTTGCCAGGAAGAGACCCTCGCCGCCGAACAGGGCTGTCTTGATGCCGCCCACGAACTGAATGTCGTAGTCGACACTTTCGTCGAAGGCGACGATGCAGCCTGTTTCCACCTGCAGACTCTCACCAGGCTGGAGCGTAAATTCGACAAAATCCCCACCGGCGTGGATGAAGACCAGACCGGGTCCGGTCAACCGTTCCAGAATGAAGCCCTCGCCGCCGAAAAAACCCGCGCCGAGTTTCTTGACGAATGCCACGTTTAGTTGAACGCCGGGCTGCGCAAACAGGAAGGCATCGCGCTGGGTCATGATGGACTGTCCGGGGGCCAGGTCAAAAGCCTGAATCCGACCCGGGTAGCTGCCTGCGAAACCGACTTCGCCGGGGCTGCTGGCCCGGAAGTAGGTCACGAACAGGGATTCGCCGGTAACGGTCCTCTTGAGCGCTCCCAGTAACTTTTGGCCAATGGATTCGCCGGTCATGCGGGTATCCCACGCAACGTTGGGCGTCTTATAGACCATCTTGCCGGCTTCGGCATAGACCTGCTGCCCGGCGCGGAGCCGGACCCGCGCGATCTGCAGATTGTCGCCGACGATGGAATAGTCGAGGGGATCGGGCGAGTATGCTGCCGCAGCCGAAGCTGCTGAGCCAACCGGTGTGCCACAACCACCACAGAAATTCGCCGCATCGGGCATCTGAGAACCGCACTTTGAGCAAAAAGCCATAGGGCTATTGTGGCTCTTCCGCCCGGGGGGAAATCAAGTGCGGTAACGGAAGGTGATTACGGCTGAGGTGTTTCGCTGCCGTCAGAACCATCGGTGCCGGTAACTGCCGTTGGCGCAAACGTTCCATCCGCTCTGGCCACCGGAATGCTGACCGGGAGGCTGCTCCGGCCGTCCAGATAGACCACAACCTGCTGATTCTGGCCGAACTGTTCGGGGCCATTCAGCACGATGGTGACTTGCCAGGTGGAGCCGCTCACGGGCGTCAGGGAAAGGGCCGGGTGGAGGACGCCGCCCACAGAAACCTGGGATTGTCCTGTTAAGAGAGTTCCCGTGGCCGGGAAAAAACCCGCCAGGACGATGTTCAGGGTCTCACCCGCGCGCGCCGGGTGTGTGCCGTCCACCGTTACGCCGCTGCCGGTCTGGATCTGGGTGATCTGGGCAGGAGGTGTGTCGATATTCAGCAGCACGACAGGGGCGGAAACGACGCCATTATTCAGGGCAACCGTGGCTGGTCCGGTCGGCAAACCGGCAGGGATCTGGAATAGCAACTGGGTGGCAGAGGCCTGGGCAATAGTGACGGGTTGGCCTGCGACTGTCAGCGTTGGCTGCGTGCCCGGCGTGGTCAGGTTCGTGCCGTTCACCGTGACCAGGGCACCCGCGTACGTTCCGGTCAGACCGGGCTGTGAGTTTGAGAATACCGGGATCACTGCCGGCGCGCCGGGTTGCGCGGGCGTGATCTGGAAACCAGAAACGGCGGTCGCCATCTGGAAGCCGGAGATTACACTCGCGTCGGGATTGGAGAGCGCAGCGCCAGGGGCCACCGACACATTCACCTGCAGGCGATTTGGCCCGAGCACGAATACACGGCGAACGACGATATCAGAGGTGCCAAAGCCGACCACGACCTGGCCCGGACTGAAGGTAAAGCCGGCGGTGTTGATTTCGACCATGGCTTCACTGCCCGCCGCAAGGGAAGACGGGCTGATCGAGGTGATGACCGGTGCTGCGGCGGTGCCATAGGCGTAAGTGACAGGCGTGGCCGCTTGTATGAACTGAGAATTTTGCCCGTCGGTGTTATACGCCGTGATGGTGGCGCGCTGCCCACTGGCCCCGGCCGGAGGCGTTACGACGGCGGATCCGGTGGTCGGGCTCAGGGACACAATACCGGAGGGCAGACCATCAAAGTAGAGCTGCGTGTCGGCATTCCAGTTCGTGCCGGTAATGGTCAGGGTACCGTCACCGTTGGGGGTGACGCTGGCGACGGAGGGCGGCGACTGCCGGGTCAGGATGACGCCGGCGGGCAGGACGTGCAGGAAGTTCGGAGTTGAAAATACGAGATGCTGCTGGCCGGTCCCGGCGAAGAGATTGAAACCGAGATCCAGCGCAATGTACGTGTAACCGTTGGCCTGATACGGCCGGATGCCGCCATCGTCAATCCGCGCGGAGTTGCCGAGGAACTGGACATTCAGGCCGGGAGCCGAACCGTTCGCTCCCAGGCCAACACCGGCGGCTACGACGGTGGCCGCTCCCGACAGCATATTTACGTAGGCTGGCTTCACGGCGACGGTGTTGTTGTTGAAGTAGGCGTAAACGCCTGCGTCATATATCGCGACGAAGGACCGCGAAGTGAGGCCGATATTGATGCTCTCAAGCGTCTTGCCACTCTGGACGGAGAGTGGCGTGGCGTTAGCGAGGTTGGTGGTGCCGGGGTAGAACAGGGCATTGCTGGGGCCGGAGCTTTTCGCGACCGAACCGTCGGCGTTCCAGGGGCCATAAATATCGGCGTCGGGGGGCAGAGGGTGGGCGTAGACGAAATACTGTCCGGGAGGAATACCGTCAATACGGTAGGTCCCGTCGGGGTTCGTGAGAGCGCTAACCGCCGCTCCACCGGCACGAATCGCGACCACCGACGAAAGATGTGCGCTGCCGGTTCCCATGGTCACCCGACCGGAGATGCTGCCGAGCCTCGCGAACGCTGCGTTCGGATAGAGGATCGAGATTGCGGCAATGTCGTCTGCGTCCACAGGGCGGCTCAGGGTGGTGGCTCGGGTGGTGGCCGTCGACATGGTGGCCGAGGTGAAAGTGTGCTGCAGACCCAGCGAGTGGCCCATTTCATGGACCGCTGTCATAAAGAAGGTTTCGTTGTAGCTGGGGCCGGGTGCCAGACGCAGATTGCGGTTCAGGTGGATCGCGGTCCGGCGAATCGGGACGAACTGGTTGGCACCACCGGTGACCGGTGTAGCCAGAGACGAAGGGCCGCCATAGCCGAGCAGGCCGGGGGGCAGATCTTCAAATACGATGTCGCCACCGGGAGTATTCTGCAGTGTGGAGGTGTTTTCGAGGCCACCGAAGGCGACGCGGAGATCCGAAGTGCTGACGCCGTTCCATACATTGACCGCCTGGCGGAGCTGGCTGACGACGGAGTTAAATGTGTCAGTGGACGAAAATGCCACCGGGCCGTTTTCGGAGACAAAGAAGGTTACGGTCTTGTCGGGGAGGGCGGCGAGATCAAATTTTTCGGGCACCGAGGCCCCATTCAGGTAGTGAATGAAGTGGTAGTAAGCCGGGGCGGGCAGCGCGAGCGCGGCCAGTGCCATCAGGAGAGCGCCCCGTTGCTTCACTTCGTCACCGCCGTTGAAGTCGCGATGCGAACCCGGGACCGCATGTCGGTCAGAACCATGGTGACGGCGCTGTCGGCCACCTTTTTGCCCGACGCGTCCAGCATCATTTCACCGATTTTGGCGCGGGTGGCGAGGGCGGAACCATCCTGTTGCCGGTCCACCTGAAACAGGCCCTGCGAAAGGCCAACCAGGTGAGTAATGCCGGTGGCGGATGACTTCCAGAGGAACAGAACGTATTCCGAACCGGCAGCCAGCTGCGGGACACCCGGGAAAACCTGCCGGAGATCGCCTGAAGTACCGCCGGGAACCAGAACTTCGTTCGCCGCCACACCCTTCCACGTCTCCGCAATACGCAGCGTGTAGTGTGTGTAGACCGTGGAGTTGATCACCGAGGTGTACGAGCCGGCGACGGTGGCGCGCACGATGGAAGTCGCGTTCTGCGACAACTGGTCCATCGAAAGCTTTTCCAGAGTGGCCGCCTGAGCCACGAACGTGCCAACGACCGCTAAAAAAGCGGCACGGACACAGAACTGGACTCGGCTCAACATACGGGTAACGATGTAGCAGGAGCAGTTCCGGTTCCAATGGCCTGGTACTGGTTCCAAAGGACTTACCGTATTTGTGCAGAATGTGTGTGTCCGGTTGGGACACGCTTATGGGGCAAACTGCCCCATAAGTGAACAGCTAGTCGCCGCGGACCACAAGAATCGGGATATTCAGGGCGTGGCGGACGGGGTTGATGGTATTGCCAAAGATCAGGTCTTTCAGGCCACCGTGGCCGTGGGCGCCCATCACCAGGAGGTCCGGCTGGATTTCGCGGGCGTAGCGGATGATTTCCTTTCGGGGGTTGGAGCCGTGCCGGATGGCGGTCTCCACTTCCAGTTCCTGCTCGCTCAGGGAGGCGACCAGCAGATCGAGATACTCCCGACCGGCTTCCACTTCCGCGGTGGATGATTCGTGGCCGTAGATCTGGCTGGTGACACCCTCTTCCACGTGGAGCAGGAAAACGCGTGCTCCGTGTTGGGCGGCGAGCGCCGCGGCGTGGCTCAGCGCCAGTCGGTCGAGAGGGGAATGGTCGAGGGGCACGAGGATCCGGCGGTAGCTGGGAGCGTCGATCAGGCTGGCGGCAGCGCTTTCGAGGCCCAGGGTGGCGATGCCGGTGTCTGCGGGAACCCGATGCAGGGGCTGGAAGGTGACCCAGGCGAGCAGCGTGATGAGTGCGCCGCAAAGCAGAATCGAGAAGGTCCACACGACCGGAGCCCAGTTGCCCGATCCGGCGGCCCAGGAAACGATCGTCTGAAACGCCAGCCAGAGATTGAGGCTGACGACGATTGCAGCCGTCACCCAGCCAGCCAGACGGAGTTTCCAGCCGTTTGCGAACGGCCCCATTTTTACAGGGTCGCTGGTGAAGTGAATGAGCGGGATGATGGCGAACGGGAGCTGCAGGTTCAGTACGACCTGGCTCAGGATCAATAGCCGGAAGGTTCCGTTGTTGCCCGAAAGCCAGATGACGACAGCGGCGGGAGCAATGGCGAGGAAGCGGGTCACGAATCGCCGCAGCCAGGGCTGGATACGGATGTTCAGGAAGCCCTCCATGACGATCTGTCCGGCGAGTGTGCCGGTTAGCGTGGAGGACTGGCCGGCGCAGAAAAGGGCCACGCCAAAGAGCTTGGCGGCGACCACGGTTCCCAGCAGCGGGGTGAGCAGGAGGTACGCCTGCTGGATTTCGGTCACGCTCTGGTGGGCGCGGAAGAAGACGGCTGCGGCGAGGATCAGGATCGCGCCGTTCACGAACAGCGCTCCATTCAGGGCAATGACGCAGTCGATGAAGTTCCAGTGGCAGGCGGTCCGCTTTTCCTCTTCGCTGCGCCCGATACGCCTGGTTTGCACAAGTGCCGAATGCAGATAGAGATTATGCGGCATCACCGTGGCTCCCAACATGCCGACGGCGGTGTAGAGGCTGCGCCCATCGATGTGTGGCACCAGGCCCATGACGATGCCGTGCAAATCGGGCTTCGCCATGAACATTTCCACCGCGAAACAACAGGCGATTACGCCGATGAGGCCCAGAATAAAGGCTTCCAGGCGGCGGATCCCCAGTCTTTGCAGCCACAGAACCAGCAGGGTGTCGAGGGACGTTATTGCTACGCCGGCCAGCAGCGGGATGTGGAAGAGCAGGTTGAGCGCAATGGCCGCCCCTAAAACTTCGGCCAAATCGCATGCAACTATGGCGATTTCGCAGAGGAACCAGAGGGATTGATTAACCAGGCGAGGGTAGGTTTCCCGGCACGCCTGGGCCAGGTCGCGGCCCGTGACAATACCCAGCCGCGCACTCAGCGTCTGCAGCAGCACAGCCATGGCATTCGACATGACGAGAACCCAGAGGAGGGAATAGCCAAAATTTGCTCCGCCGTCCAGGTCCGTGGCCCAGTTGCCGGGGTCCATGTAGCCGACGGAAACCAGGTAGGCGGGGCCGGCAAAAGCCATGCCCTTCTTCCACTTGGAGATGTAATCAGTGGTTACGGACTCGTGGACGTCGGAGAGCGAGCGAGTATTGAGGGCCTGGCTCATGCTTTTGCCCCCACCAGCACTCCCGCAGCGATTTCGGGCGTCACGCGCGCGGCCGGCTGCCCGCCTATGCTCACCAGCACCGAACCGGCACGGGAACCTGGGGCAATCAGGACTGTGGCACCGGGCACCAGGCCCAGCTTCTTCATTTCGCGGAGCGCCGCAGGATCTCGGTCTGAAACGCTGCTGACGGCCCCGGGGACATCGCAGGGCCAGCGGGAGAGTTCGACTTCGACGCGTTCCGCGACCACGCCGTTCTTACCTGGTATCGCGTGGCCATGCGGGTCGAGGCTGGGGTCCCCCAGGCGGGCGGCGATGCGATCTTCCAGGCGTTCGGAGATGTAATGCTCCAGGCGCTCGGCTTCCTCGTGGACCTCGTCCCAGGAATAATCGAGGACATCGTGCAGAAAACGTTCCAGCAGGCGGTGGTGCCGGATGACTTCCAGCGCACGGCAGCGTCCGGCCGGGCTGAGGCGCACTCCCCGGTGCTTTTCGTAGGCGACGAACGGCGTTTCCAGCGCTGCCAGCTTTTGCAGCATGCCGGTGACGGAGGCTGCCCGTATGCCGAGGTGACCAGCCAGCGCGTTGCTGGTGACTCTTGCATCGCCGGGCCCGGAGAGCTCCAGGATGGCCTTCAGGTAGTCGTCAACGGCTTCGGTGCTGGCAGGAATAGCGTTTTTAGTCATGCCTAAATTTAGAGTGTACACTACTTTGTTCCAGCCCCGGCAGCTAGAATGACGGTTTGTTACTCTCACGCCGAGCGCTGTTAGCTGCAACCGTGGGCGGGTTCGTCGGACGCGGGTTTGGCCAGACGCCCGACCTCGCTCCGATGGCGTCCCTCGGCGGCTACGTTGCCGATCGGCTGCAGCGCAACATCTCCCAGTGGCTGAAGACGTTCAATATTCACCGGCGGGTGGACCAGATCGAGATGGGGCAGGGGGCCGGAGCCGCGTTACTGGCCGGGCGTTGGCTGGAAGCTTCGTTCCTGGCTACGGAATGGAGCGGGGATGCGTTCCTGCGGCAGCGGTCGTCGGGCATGCTGGACCGGATTTTGGGGGCGCAGCGGCCTGGCGAGGGTCCGCCGTTTCCGGAAATGGCAAAGGCAGATACCCAGGCGATTGCTGGCGCGATGAATACTGCTGCTGCGCTTTGGGGCAATGGTCCGGCGGCAGCGCTGGCAGACCGGATGGGTGGGGTTTCACCTGTCGATCGGCAGGGTCTGGATGCTGCGGCCGTGGTTCGACTCACCGAAACAGAGCGAATTTCCGCCATTCTGCCTGAACTGAGCCGGGTTCTGGATCGTACGGGAGATGGTGTCTGGGGCGATGCCATCGAGGGGCTCCTCTGGAATCAGATTCTTGCGTGTCAGTCACTGGAGGGCGATGGGTTTCGAGCCATCAATCCGTTCCGCGGTGCAACGAGCGAATTCGGCGGAGAGAAGGCGGGGTCCGCCGGTGCCCTGATGTTGGCTCAGGTGCCCTGGCTGTATTACGCAGCGGCAGGGGATCGGATCTGGGTGCATCAGTACGGAGCGTCGGAAGTAAACCTTCGACCTGGTGGGAAGGCCGCCCGCCTTGTGCAGGTCACGTCCTATCCGGACGGTGAAGACGTCGCGCTGGAGATTCGTTCCGGTTCGGGCGAGTTTGAACTCCGTCTGCGTATTCCCGGTTGGTGTTCAGCGCCGTCGATGCAGCTCAACGGTGTTCCTCAAGTGATCCAGGCCGAACGAGGCTACGCGAAACTGCGTCGAACCTGGCAGTCGGGTGATCGCATCGATCTGCATTTCCCGATGCCCCTCCGTCAGGAATCCGAACTCCGACGCGGACCTCTCCTCTACTACCGCAACGGATCACCTTTAACCAAGGTTCTGCTGCAAAGCCTGCGTCCGCTCCCTGTGGGTGGGCCTTTAGGCCCCGCTTATGAAATCCGCGTGATACTGGAAGGGCGTCCGGAGGCCACCGCCCTGCTGCGACCGTTTGCCCTGCTGGGACGGGAGGTGCCGGGCGTGGAATACACAACCGCCCTGCTGATGGACTAAAAGGACAAGAATGGCTGAACTTGAGATTCATCACGACGTAGAGCATCACGACGACCTGGGTCGGAAAGTTGGGGTCTTGGCCTCGCTGGTTGCGGTCCTGCTGGCTGTCGTAACCATCCTGTCGCACCGCGCCCATACAGACGCCGTATTGCTGAAGGCAGAAACGAACGACAAGTGGTCGTACTACCAGTCAAAACGCATTAAGTTCCACAACCTCGAACTCGGAGAGGATATTATGCGCGCGATGCCGGTCCGTACTCCTGCAGCTGAAAAATCCCTCGAGCGTTACGCAGAGGAAAAGAAAAAATACACGGCGGATTCAAAGAAAGCGGAGGAAGAAGCTCGCGCGACCAGTGAAGAGTCGGCCCACGTGGAAAACCGGGCCCTGCGCTACGACTTCGGCGAGGGTCTGCTGGAGATTGGGCTCGTACTTACCTCGCTCTACTTCATAGCCAGGCGCAAGCTCTTTCCGTCGCTGGGGTTAACCGCTGCTCTTGCTGGAACTGTTATCGCCGCGTCGGGTCTGTTGCTATAACGCAATACCAGGTTCGAGCAGGGACGAAAGCGTGAGAGCCTGCCTGCTTGCTTCGAAGTTCTCCTCAAACCAGGCAGAAGGCGGCACCGGTCCGCGCTGCAGCTTTGACAGAAAACGCTGCAAAGCCACAGCTATCACCTCCGGCCCGTCACCCGGAAAGACTGCCTCGAATGGCACTCCCGCGTTTTGCAGAATCCGCATCACCGGAGAATCCCGCACCACATAAGCGAAGATCGGTCGGCCCATCCGCAGGTATTCAAAGAGCTTCCCCGGCACCTGAACCGCGCTTTGGGGTTGCAGCAACAGCAGGCCATCCGACTCCATCGCCAGTTTCCTTGCCTCGGCTGGTTTCACTGGTGGACGAAGCTCGAACCAACCAGCGGCCACAGCCTGATCAGTGAAAGCCTGCGGCGGCAGTTCTGTCGCGTCTGCCGGCCCAATCTGCCGAATCTTCAGCGTTCCCGGAGCCACCGCACCACTTTCCACCAATTGGCCTGCTGCCAGCAGCACAGGCCGGATATCGCGGCCACCGTAGAGTTCGCCCACATGGCTCAGGAGCCGACAGTCTCGGACCGGCACCGGAAGTTGCGGAATCTGGTCCTCCGGATCATAACCATTCCACAGAACGCGGAGTTTTTTTTGTTGCTCGGGGTAGGTTCGTTCCCACATTGCTCCCATGGCATCGGTATTCGCGATTACCAGATCGGCAGCCTGCACAACAAGCCGTTCCAGGGCGGGGGCCACAGCCGGGATGGTGGCTGATTCGGCGCCGGGTAAATGCAGTGGGTCTCGGAAGTCGGCGACCCAGCGACAGCCGGAGTAGCGAGCCAAACGCCAGGCGGCGAGATGAGTCCCGATAGGCGGGGCGGTGGAAAGCAGGGTAACAGACTCTCCCCGGTTGGTGTCCAGAAACTTTCTGCCGGCCCGGAACGCCGCGTCTGACCAGGCGAGGCGGACATCCCCGCGCACGAAGAATTTCCAGCAGATTCGTTCCACCTGGAAGGGGATTCCCTTGCGTGGTGCATCCCGGAGGGGATCTACCACATGAATGACATCCTCGCCCGTGGGAGGGGCTGCCGTAATGACGACGCACCGATGCCCGAGGCGGCGTAGATAGCGGGCAAACCGGAATGGCCGGGCTCCCCCGATGGCAGCGTCGGGCGGAAAATGGTACGCGATCAGCAGGACGGTCAAGCTACGATTGAATCACGGATGCGAGTTTGGCTCAAACAGGGCATATGGGGGACGATGAGGGCGACCGGGGCGTTTGCAGCTTCGACGGCCCTGCGGCGACGCCACTCGCTCGTAATCCTTTGTTATCACGGAATTTCCCTGCGTGACGAGCATGAATGGGGTGGTGGCCTCTATCTGCCGCCGACGGCCTTCCGTGAGCGTCTCCAGTTTCTCCGCGACTGGGGCGCCAACGTACTTCCCCTCGCGGAGGGAATTCGACGTTTGCAGGAAGATACGCTGCCTCCGCGCAGTGTTGTTATCACATTCGACGACGGTTTTGTCGACTTCCACCGGCATGCGCTGCCGGCACTACAGGAATTTAGTTTTCCCGCGACCCTGTACCTCACCACCTGGTACAGCCAATACCGTTTGCCTGTCTTCAATTTGATGGTCAACTATCTCCGCTGGAAGAGTGGCGACCCCGAATATATGAGCCGCCAGGCGCGCGAGAAGGCGTCACTCGAGATGGAACGGCAAGCCAAACAAGACGGGTTGGACCCCCATCAACGGGATGACCTGGCCCGGGCGCTGGCCGTGAAAGCGGGAATCGACTACGACGATCTTCTGCGGAATCGGATGTTCCAGATCATGTCCCCGGAGGAAGCCCGGGAGTGTTACCAGGCCGGGACTGATCTCCAGCTTCACACTCACCGTCACCGAACCCCTGTTGACCGCGAGTTGTTTCTGCGGGAGATCCAGGACAACTCGGCAGCCATCGAGGCGATTACCGGAACCCGGCCCCTCCACTTCTGCTACCCGAGTGGTGTGACGGACTCGGCCTTCCTCCCCTGGCTGAGGGAAGCGGGCGTGCAGAGTGCCACTACTTGTGTGCATGGTCTGGCCCGACGCGGCTCTGATCCGCTTCTATTGCCGCGCTACCTGGATGGGACCGGAACTTCGGAACTTGATTTTGAAGCCTGGCTGTCTGGAGTCCGCTGATGGCAGAAGCGTCATCGGGTACAGAGCGGCTCGACAAACGGTTTGCCGGGGGATTGGCCTGGACTGCCGGGGTGAAGTGGCTGACGCAGTTGGTCACCTGGAGTTCGGTTTTTTTTCTTGCGCGCCTCCTGACGCCGGAAGACTACGGCATCGGGGCGATGGCCAGTTCCCTGCTGTTGATCTCTAATGTCATGGCCGAGTTTGGTGTTGGGACTGCCGTCCTGCACATGCCCGAACTCAGCAAGAAGGCGTTGGCGCAGTTCCACGCCTTTTCTTGCCTGCTTTGCCTGGCGTTCTTCGCTCTGGCGTGTATGGTTTCGCCGCTGGTAGCCAGCTTCTATCACAGCGACAAAATCCTGTTCTTCATGGCGAACAATATCGTTCTGTTGATTACGGGTTTCCAATCGATCCCAAATGCGCTGGTGGCAAGGGACATGGATTACCGGCGTCTGGCGATCGCCGAAGCTTCGCACTTCCTTGTTCAGGCCGTAGTGTCGGTCTCACTGGCCTGGCTGGGGTGGGGCTACTGGTCGCTTCTGTGCGGTTCTGTGGCAGGGAAGACGACGGCCACAGTGCTGGTTTCGACCTGGAAGCCGGTTGGTTTTGCGTGGCCCCGTTGGGAAGATATCCGGGCACCCTTTCAATTAGGCCGGCAATCCGCCATCGGCAGAATCGCGTGGTCCCTCTATATTCAATCGGACGGCATTATTATCGGACGACTGATGGGCGAAAGAGCCCGAGGTATCTACGGCATGGCGCTGGACCTTTCCTCAGCCCCGGCGGAGAAGATCAGCATGTTGCTGATGCGGACATCGGGCCCGCTCTTTGCCAACGTGAAAGACGATCTGGCGCTGGTGCGACGATACACGGTGATTCTGGCAGAACTGATTAGTTTGACGGTGACACCCCTGATGGCCGGGCTCGCCATGGTCGCGCCCATCGTGCTTTCCGCGTTGTGGGAACAAAAGTGGATTGCTGCTGCCACACCCGTTCGCTGGCTCGCGGTTTACCAGATTGTTCGGACCATGAACATGCTCTGCGAGCAGATCCTGACTTCACAAAAGAGGGCCGGCTTCACGATGCGCACATCGCTGATGGCTTGCTGTGTGATGCCGATCGCCTTTCTCTTTGGGGCAAAGTGGTTTGGGCTGGAGGGTGTTGCCGGTGCCTGGTTGGCGATTGCCCCCCTTTCGTCCATCCCATTGATCTGGATGGTTTTACGGGTGTCCGGCCTGCCTTTTGGCGAGTACCTGTCCGCCCTGCTGCCAGCCGGCATCTCCACAGGCGTGATGTGTCTCGCGGTCTACTGGGTTTCTAACTGGACATCACAACAGCACTTTGCGGATCGCTCCACGCTCGGTATCCTGATCGCCACCGGCGCGGTCGTTTATCTCGCAACTGCCTTCGGGCTGTTCGGTCGCCGTATCGCTCGATACCTGCGTTTCCTGAAGGGCTTGCGCGGGGGCGGCACTGCCGCAACCGCGTGATATTCTCAGGTCAAGTGCAGGAAAACAAAAAGAAACCCAGGTTTCTGTACCTTCAGACATCTGTGGTTCCCCCCTCCGCCGACGAGAGTACAGATCGGTTCGCCCATCTGTCGGACAAACTAACCGGCGAAATTGCACAGCCAGTGTGGTTCGATTCCCCGGAACAGGTAACGAAGGCACTGGGGGCTGAGGCTTGGCCGAGTTTCCGGAGGAGAGCCTTTACTTATCGGTGGTTTCTGGCCTGGCGGCATCACGCAGCGGTCCGAAAAGCCCTGATTTTCTGGTTCTATATTACGGAAACGCTCAAGGCCCACAAAGAAGAACCGCTCGATTGTGTAATGGCATACTCGCACATGACAACGGCAATCTGCGGCGTGATATTGAAGTGGCTGACCGGTGCCCGCCTGGTTGTTGAGGTCATCAGTGCCCCGGATCTGGTGTTTTTGAACGTACGGCCGAAGCCTACCGTGGTCGACAAACTCCGGAAACTGTACTCCGATATTTGCCTCCACTTCACGTTACTCAACTGCGACTGCGTGCACCTCCTTTATCCCTGGCAACTGGATGCGTTTCCGTATCTGCGGAATGTCCCCCGCGCTGTGTTTGTGGAGTTTGTGCCGGTCAGCGCCGTCCCCCTGCACCAGCCTTCCGAGCGCCGTTACATCATGCTCACCGGGGCACCCTGGTATATGAAGGGCGCCGACATTCTGGTGGAGGCATTTCTCCGGCTGGCTCCCGATTTTCCGGATGTCGATCTCCGGATACTGGGGCACAATCCGGATCGTGCGGACCTGGATCGTGTGATCGGCAATTCCAGTCGTGTCCAGCTATTGAGCGCGGTGCCGGGCAAAGAGGCGATCCGCCTCATCAGCCAGGCGGAGGTTTTGGTGCTGGCGTCGCGGAATGAAGGCACGCCCCGTGTCCTTCTGGAGGCGATGGCGGCAGGCGTACCCGTTGTGGGGACCCGCGTGGGCGGAATTCCAGCACTGGTTCGGGATGGCGAGAACGGTTTCCTGTTTCCCTCTGGTGACTCTCATGCCCTGGAAGCCTGCCTGCGAAAGCTACTTTCCGACGCTGAGATGCGTGCCCGGTTTGGTGCGCGGGGCCGGGAAATCGCCATGACTGAGTTCAGCGAGGCGGTCTACGCTGAAAACTTCGCGAAGATGATCGACATCGCGATGCACGGCGAGAAGTCCGTTTCGTGAGTGTAGGCCGCAAGTGCGGTCACAGCCAGGGCTAAAATATTTTCCACCCCTTCTATGTTATAGACAAGCAATCATTTAGTTCGTTTTCATCTGCGTGAAGAGTTAGTCTTCCAGCACGATCCTGCAGCTCCTCTGTGCCAATTTCCGGATAGAGGAGCTTTATGCAAACACTTCGGTACATCAGTCTCAAATCCGCTCTAGTGGCGGTATGTGCGATTTCGCTGGGCGCGCAAACGCACGTCGACCTCAGGACGCAATCCAAAAGTGTGGATTTCGGCGGTGCCAACATGACCCGCCCTGTTCGCACTGCCGCAACCCTTCCCTCAACCTGCGTTCCAAACGAACTGATACTCATTAGTTCGGCGCCGGCAGGGTCTAACATCTACGCCTGTCTGACTCAGGACAACTGGGTGCCCCAGGGCGGAACGCCAGGGTCCGTCACAGTGCAGAACTCCGGGACGCCCATTGGTGCTCGCGGTACTCAGAACTTTATCCCCGGTACCGGCCTCCTGAATGTCATCACTGACACGGGCAGCCGGGTGACCATCCAGCAGACTGTCGATACTGCCCAGATCCTGTCGAAAACAACCTACCAGACGGGTCAGTCGATCTACTGCAATTCCGTGAGTAACTCCCCGACTACCTACACCTGTGCAGTCAATCCTTCTCTCACCGCGTACGCCCCCGGCATGGTCCTGAACTGGCGTCCGGATCTTAACGGAAACGGCGGGGCCACAACCTTAAATGTGGACCTGCTGGGTGCCGTGCCTGTGACACGTTCTGACGGCTCCACCAGTCCGGCTACCGGGGAGATTCTGGCGGGTCAGCTTTATCCGGTCTGGTTCGACGGAACCGTTTTCCGCATGCTGCAGGGTATTGCTTCCGGTGGCGGCGGTGGTAGTTCCGCACCCTCGGGCCCGCCGGTCGCAATCACTGCCTCGGGAGCCTCGGGGCCGACCACTGTCACCGGCACCGCCGAGTGGCATGCCCCCCTGGCCTTCTGTACCTCGGCGACTGCCGCGGCTCTGGCCTGGAACGCACCGCCCACCGGGCAGACCGCGGCAACGGCCGACGGGTGCTCCGGAACAGGTGTGAACGACGCCTATGCCGCCTTCACTACTACCGGAGCACCGTCGCTCCAGACCAGCTTCGTTCTTCCCCGAACTCTTACCGGAACGGCGGATGTCTACCTGACTTACCTCTCGCCGACTGCCGGCGGATCCTTCACTCCGGCACTGGACCTGACCTGTACTGCGGTGGACGGCACCGTTCTGAATGACGGGGCTTTTTCGGGCGGAAATTTCTTCAATCCGGGTGTCGTGCTGGCTCCGGGGACTCCGAACCTGCTGGCAACGGTCGGTGCAACATCCCTGTCCTGGCCATCAGGATGTACTGCTGGTTCCAGAGCGCACCTGCGGTTGATACGGACGGACACGGCGGGAAGTGCAACAAAAGTCGATATCGCCGAGGTGGTTTTGGTGATGAGGAGAACTTTGTAATGCGGCGCGCAGTGGCGGTCTTCCTGTTGATGACCATGCCAGCGTGGGCCTGGGACATCGGTTTCAACTTTCGTGCCACATCCTCGTTTGTGACGGACCCCGCCTCCACCACGTGGGTCGTCGCCGGCGTGACTGCCTATCCGACGACGCGGACGGTGGCGGGTCAGACGATCGTC
>CANIHR010000050.1 GCA_947467185.1 Bryobacterales bacterium | reverse complement strand
TTTGTGATGCTTGTGACGAAGCTAGCAGACGATTCCCGTCAGCTTCTCCTTTATCTGCTCCGCGGTGAAGGGTTTGCGCACATAGCCGCTGGCACCCAACTGGACCGCCTCCATTACCTTGCCCTGACCACCTTCGGTGGTGATCATGATGACCGGCACCGTCTTGTGTTGTTCCATCTGGCGGAGGCGAGCCAGGAGTTGCAGGCCGTCCATCTGAGGCATATTGATGTCGGACAGAATCAGCCCAAACGAGCGGGTCTGCAGGATCTCGACGGCCTCGGTACCATCTCCGGCCTCGTGAATCTCACCGAGCGACAGGTCGGTCTGGCGTAGAACCCTCTGCAGGATCTTGCGGATAGCCGCCGAATCGTCAACGATTAACACATCCAATGGGGCGGTAGTGGTCATGAACTTCCTCCAGGAAGACTATCGGCGGAAGGACGCAAAAAGTTTAGCACTTTGGGCGGAAAAGCTGTACTTGTGCAAACCGAAGGGCGGTTGACACCGGCGTGAAATGGGCAGATCATCAGACTGAGGGTTTTTCTAATGTCCACCCACCGTCTGGTTGTATCCGCACTTGCCGTATCCGTCTTTTCGACGGTGGCGTTCGCGCAGAGCGTGATATCGGCGCATTCCGGCACGCTTCACTACTTTGACGGGTCGGTGACGATTGATGGCAAGGCCATCGAACAGAAGCCCGGTAAGTTCAACGAAATCAAAGAAAACTCCATACTCCGGACCGAACTGGGGCGTGCGGAAATCCTGCTGACCCCCGGCGTTTTCCTGCGAGTCGGGGAACATACGGCCATCAAGGTCCTGGATAACCGCCTGATGAGTACCCGCATCGAGTTCCTGGAAGGTACCGCGATGGTGGAGTCGGATGATCCCGACACCTCGGTGAAGGATCCTGCGGTTACGCTCATCTATAAGGAATATCAGATCCAGCCGGTGAAGTTTGGTCTGTTCGAGATGACCTCCAGCCCGTCCCTGCTGCGTGTCTACAAAGGGCAGGCGACGGTTGCCACGTCCACGTTGAAGGTTACCGTGAAAGACGGGCGCCAGTTACCGTTTTCCGCCGCACTCCTGAGTGAGAAGTTCGACGAAAAGAATGTGGATGACCTCTATCTTTGGACGCGTGATCGGTCATCGCACCTGTCGGCGGCGAACATGGCTTCGGCTCGGACGGTTGCCAACCAGTCGATGATGGGCGGTGGTTTCTTCGGGAACGGTGGCGGCTATAGCGGGTTTGGCCAGTACCTTGGCTTCTCGGGTGGCTGGTACTACAATCCCTACCTTGGGATGTACACCTACCTGCCGCGCAACGGTACCGTGTGGAGTCCCTTCGGCTACGGTTACTTCAGCCCCGGCTCCATCTATGCCTACTACTCTCCTGACAGGTATTACTGGAACGGTGGCGGCTCGGCCCGTAATGGCAATTCCGGGGGCGTTCCGCTGACCAATATTGGCACTTCCGGCGTTGCCGCTTCGCAGGTGGCTCGCTTTGGTGCGGGTATTAACACTCACCCCACGATGAGTTCCCCGATCCGTTCCGCAGAATCGCCGGCAATGAACAGCGGCTTCCGTGGTGCCGCTGACTTCGGTGGCGGAAACTTCGGTGCTCCCGGCAATGGTCGCTTCGGTAACGTGAATACGAGCCAGTCCAGTGGCTTCGGTGGTGCGGTGGCTTCCGCTCCTGCGGCTGCTCCGGCTGCCGCAGCACCTGCGGCGGCGCCTGCCGGCGGCGGTCCTGGCGGAGCTCGCGGGCGCTAAGGCAGTCACGCAGAAGGTACGTGATATCCTAGTGATTCGCGCGCGGTTTGTTGCGCACGAAGCTGCTTCCCAAGCCTGACGTAGCAACAGCCAGGCCTAACCCAAAGAAGCTGCCCCATACCAAGGGGAGAGATGGCCGAGTGGTTGAAGGCGCACGCTTGGAAAGCGTGTATAGGGGAAACTCTATCGAGGGTTCGAATCCCTCTCTCTCCGCCATAACCTCTAACCAGAACAAGCTGCAAATCAAAACGCCCGTCGACATCTCTGTCCACGGGCGTTTTCTAATTCCTGTCGGTGTAGTGCGCTGCCGTTACCGGGCGCGGTAGAACACCTTCAGTCGATCCAGATCGTCTTTGCTGAGCGTGAGAGATGCTCCGGTCAGGTCGCGGGGCGAGAGCGCGGCGCGCTGGACTCCGTGACTCGCGTGATCGCCCGTCTTCGTCAGCATGTGAACCAGTTCGTGGGCCATCACGCGGCCAAGAGCACGCCCATACATCTGTTCAGAACGCGCGAGATCACCGCCCCACATTGCGCTGCGGGCGGAGTGAATCACCTTTTGGCAGTCCACTTCGCCAAACGGCAGCACGCGGCCATCAGTCGTCCAGGTGACGGCATAAGGGCCAGATTCGTCGTAACGGGGCATAGGCGGTTCCGATTTGCAGTTGCCACGGAAGGTCATGACAACCAGGTCACTGTAATCGTTGTTCGCTGCTTCCGCGCGTGTGGCGAAAGACAGGTGAACGCCGGAGGCACCGAGGATCTGCGACGCTTCGCGCTGCATCTCCTTTGTGGTCTGAGGAGACGTGGGGCCTTTGAAATCCAGCACAACCGTAACATCGGCGAGCGGAGGAGTCGGGATCCCGGCGCTGGCGGGAAGATAGAGCGCTAAGAGGAGGCAAATGAGAGCGTTACGGCGCGGCATAGACGTGGCCACTAATTCTTTAAAGGGACGTTCCTTCAGGCAAGCCAGACTGTGCAGACGGGGCGCAGAGGCGGCAGACGCATCACGGCGTACAGAAGGCAGACGGGGCCTACGCCAGGAGTATATCGCAGATTCCTCGTCCGCAACCGCCTCCCATCAATTTTTTTGATGGGGCCGATACAGGACTGGCCGAGAGTGTACATCTGCCCTGTTCTGTCGGCAGCGTGACAGCGAAAGGTTCGGTCAGGCGACGGATTCTTCGGGGGCTGACCAGATGTCGGTGGGTAATTTGACATCCGGGCGCGCAGCGCGGAATTGGGCGAGGTCCTGTCCTGTAACCGCGGTCTGATCCACGTCGAGATACCGCAAGGAGGCACATCTCGCCAGCGCGGTGAGACCTGCCGAAGAAACCTTGGTCTCCCACAGCACCAGATCCCTCAGGGCCGGCATCCGGCTCAACTTCGCCACACCTTCATCCGTAAGACCCGTGCCACCCAGATGCAGGACCTCAACTTGCCGCAACGCGCTCAACTGTCCTGCCACCGCATCGGTGACCCGAGTCAGTCCGAGGTTGACATTGCGGAGGCTGGGGAGCGAGGTAAAGACCTCGAGATCGGAATCGCCGACCTCTGTGCTGTAGAGGCTGAGGTCGCGTAAGCTCTTCATGCGGTGCAGCGTTGCCAGCCCCTTTCCCGTTACTTTCGTGGAGCTTAAGTCAAGCCGCTGCATCCAGATAGAGTCGGCGAGGCGCTCGAGGCCGTGGTCGTCGAACGCGGTTTCGTCCACAATCAGAATGCGGAGTTCGCGGAGGGGAGGGAACTGATCGAAGACCCTGCCGGTAATCGGCGTCCGGGCCAGGTGCAGTTCCTCCAGTCGATTAAACACCGCGAGGGGCCGCAGCATCTCGTCGGTGTACGGGATGAAGTCCGGCCATTCGTCGATGAGGCCGTTGATATCCTCCGGATCCAGCACCGAGAGTGGCTCCAGGCTCTTGCACCCCTTCACGACACGCAAAACGGTGGCCCGAGCGAACGGGACACGCACCCCGCCGATGGCGTCCCCCAGCATCGTCACCGGCGCATCGATATTTCGTTCAGCCCGCACGGAGAGTTTCCCCATGCTGTAGCCCTTGGGGAAACGCAGAAGACGGATTGAGACGGACTGGAGGTCCTCCAGTGCCCGCAGTTTCAGGTCAGTAAAGAGACGTACAGGCTTCGTATGGGCACTAGCTGTTTGCGCCTGACCAGCCTGACCGTAGAGCCAGGCGGTGAGGTCGGTGAGTAATTCCTGCTGTTGCCGGAGCGCGTACTGATTGCGCGCATTCAGCTGGAACGCGATGCTGCCGGTCAACTCCGCCATTTCTCCGGTGGCGTCTATCTGTCCGTGGACGGTAGTGCGGATCTGTTCCAGACGACGCCAGTCGCCATCCTGCGCGGCGGTGTTCACCTCGGTCATCAACTGTTCGCAGAGGCCGCGCCGGACGGGGTCCAGAGCGAGGTCGGGGTGGAAGAGGCGCGCGAGTTCGCGGTGCAGGGCGTGCAACTTCGCCGGATCGGCGGCCGGACGCGCCAGCGCACGGTTGTAGTCGGCGACTGAGAGCTTCCACTGCTCGTGGGCGGCCAGGTATTCCCTTTGGGCCGATGGGACGAATCGGGCGCGAAGGCGGGCTGATTCGGTGCGGGCCTCGTCAAACTTGATATACATGGACCCGGCCTTCTTATAGAAACGGAGGGTGAAGGCGTCAAGCGAGGCGCGAAGGAGGGCGAGTTCCAGTTGTCCGATGGAGAGTTCCACGATGATTATCCGGGGAGAAGACGTTCCAGATGAGTGTAACGCTTCTCAACCGGTTCGATTGCAGCAAGCGTTTCTGCAACCCGTGATATGCTGGCGGCATCCGAGAGTATTCAGTCGGACTGGGCCCTGATGTCCCACAAGCGGATGCGCCGCACAGAAATTTACCGAGGAAGACGGTTCCAAATGCAAAACTTTACGTCACCAGTTATTGCGCTGCACCGTCCCTCCATAAGATGATGCGGTAACCAGCTATTCACTGAAGAAGTACTGCAAGACGGACGAGACAGGGGATCCAGGTAACCGAATGTTCGAAATGCTGTTCAAGTACCCGCCGGCAATATTCTCGCGGGGGAAGTTCGTCCTCTTGTCGTCGTGGCCGGTCTGGCTGCTCATCCTCTTTATTGTTGCGGCCGCCGCAGGTCTGTTTTGGCACATTCGCCGGAGCAGCGGCGCCCTCACCCGAGTCCGTTCCCTGGCCATCTGGGCCGCCCAAACCGCCCTCGTTGCCATTGTTCTCTTCATGTTGTGGCACCCGGCGATCAGCGTGGCACGTTTGCGGCCGCAGCAGAACGTCGTTGCCGTGCTGGTCGACCATTCCCGTTCCATGGCGCTCGCCGAAGACGGGAAATCACGAGTTCAGGGTGCTGCCGACCTTCTCAGTGGCCAGTTGTTGCCCGAGCTGGGCAAGAAATTCCAGATTCGTCTCTATGAGTTCGGCAAGGACGCTGTCCGTGTGGACGACCTGAAATCAGTAAAGCCGGAAGACAACGCGACCCGGATCGGCGATAGCCTGAAGCATATTGCCGGAGAAGCCGGCACTATGCCCCTCGGCGCGATTGTTCTTTTGACCGACGGCGGCGACAATACAGGCGGGGTGGATCGCGAAACGATCTCCCAGCTTCGCCAGTTGCGCGTTCCCGTACATACGATTGGCTTTGGACCGGATCACTACGCGAAGGACGTCGAAGTTGAAGATGTGGCCGTCCCGGCGCGAACGCTCAAGAATTCCCGAGTGGTGGCGCGCGTCTCCTTCCGCCAGCACGGGTACGAAAACGAAAAGGCCCGCATCATCGTTCGCGAAGACGGCAAGCCCCTCGCCCAACAGGAATTTGTGATGAAGGGCGATGTTGAGCAAAGCCAGACGGTCCTCTTTAATGCCGGGGCCGAGGGCGCGCACAGCTATTCCGTCGGAGTGGAACCCCTTGCCGGCGAGGAAAACGCGAAGAACAATGCCGTCGTTCGTGTGATTAATGTCACGAAAGGTAAGCGCCGCATCCTTTATGTGGAAGGCGAGCCGCGCTGGGAATACAAGTTCATTCGCCGGGCGCTGGAAGACGATGAGAGCATCGAACTGGTGTCGGTGGTTCGCACCACGCAGAATAAGACCTACCAGCAGGGTGGTAAGGACGGCGAATTTGACCAGGGCTTTCCGCCGACAATGGAAGGCTTGTTCACCTATGACGGCCTGATCATCGGCAGCATGGAAGCAAACTACTTCTCCACCACGCAGCAGAACATGATCAAGGACTTTGCTGATCGGCGCGGCGGTGGCGTTCTGTTCCTGGCCGGACGCTTCGCTTTGAATGAGGGTGGTTACGGCGCGACGCCCATCGCTGAAATGCTGCCGCTGCGTCTGCCGAATGAAAAGACCTGGTCACGCGATTTTGCCGAAGCGCAGTTGACCGACGCGGGCAAGGAAAGCGTTGTCACTCGCCTCAAAGAAGGTCGCGATGCCAATCTGGCGCGCTGGAAGAAGATGCCGCTGATCGCGAATTACACGGCTTTAGGTGCTCCCAAGCCCGGCGCAGTGGTGCTGATGAATGTGGTGCCGCCGGGTAAACGCCCGAGTCCGCTGCTGGCTATCCAGAATTATGGCCACGGCCGTACCGCGATTCTGGCAACTGCCGGAACATGGCGCTGGAAGATGCTGCAGGAGCACACCGACAAGACCCACGCGACCTACTGGCAGCAGTTGCTCCGCTGGCTGGTGGCCGAAACGCCCGGGCAGGTGTCCGGTGCGACGCCCCGCCAGGTGCTCTCCGACGAAACGCATATTCCCTTCCGCGCTGTCATTCGTGACAAAAAGTACGAGACGGTGGCAGGTGCGACCACCCAGGCGGTGGTCAGCCAACCCGACGGTAGCACCGCAACCGTCGATCTGAAACCCGATCCTCTGGAACCTGGCACCTACACAGGCGACTACACGGCAGACAAACCCGGTGCTTATGTGGCCGAAATCGTCGCACGTGACGAGAAGGGCGAAATCGGCCGCGATTCGCTGACCTTCCGCCGCGAAGATGGTGTGGCGGAAAATTTCAACTCCGCACAAAACAAAGAGCTTCTGGAGAAGCTTTCCGCCGATACAAACGGGAACTACTACACGCCGTCTAAGGCAAAGAGGCTGACCGAGGAAATTACCGTTTCCGAAGCCGGCATCACCGCGCACGACAACCTCGACCTTTGGGATATGCCGATTCTGTTCCTTCTGGCGATCCTGCTGCGTGGCGGGGAGTGGCTGTTGCGCAGAAAGTGGGGCGTCGTCTAAATGAAAAAGGTTCTGGCAACTTTCCTGCTGGCCACAATGCCTGCCGCCGGGGCGACCTACTTCCTGACCGTCGCAGGCCTGGGCGGTGAACCCGACTACGAACAGCGCTTCACTCTGCTCGCGAATGACACCGACAAGCTGCTGAAAGCGGGCGGCGGGACGGATCGCGTTATCACCACGCTGAAGGGTGCCGATGCGACGAAGGCGAAGATGACCGCCGCGCTTCAGAAGATCGCCGCCGACGCTAAAGCGCCCGATGTTCTGGTGCTGACGATGATCGGCCACGGGACTCACGATGGCGCCGAATACAAGTTCAATCTGGTGGGACCGGATATTTCGGGAACCGAACTGGCTGTCCTGCTGAACAAGGTTTCCGCGGCGCGGCAACTGGTGGTTGATATGACCAGCGCCAGTGGCGGCATCACGCCGGTGCTGAAGCGCGATGGTCGGACCGTGATTACCGCGACGAAGTCGGGCAGCGAGAAGAACGCGACCCTGTTTGGCCGCTACTGGGTGGAAGCTCTGCGCGACCCCGCCGCCGACACCGATAAAAACGAAACGGTGACCGCGCTCGAAGCCTACAAATACGCGCAGACCAAGACGACCGCGTTTTTCACTGATCAGAAGCGCCTCGCTACGGAGCACTCGCAGTTGGAAGACCCGCAGCGGGCCAATGCTTTCCCGTTGGTGCGTTATGGCGCTGCGGCAGCCGTGGTGACGAACCCCGCCAAGCGCGCGCTCGTCACGAAAAAAGAAGAGATTGAGAACCGTATCGACGCGCTGAAGTATCAGAAGGATCTGATGGCGCCCGAGGATTACCGCAGGCAGATGAACGCGCTGCTGCTGGATCTGGCGCGGACGCAGAGCGAGATCGATAAATGAGACGGACGGTGGCCATTGTCGCGATGACGGCGTGCCTGTGCTTCGGCCAGACAGCGCCTCGCAAGGCCGTGCCCCGTGTTGCTTCCACTGCCGGTAATCCCTCTTCTCTGAAAGCCGCTGAGGATCTCTGGAAGTCTGGCGACTTCTTCAACGCCAATGAACTGTTTAAGGCCCTCGTAGCCGCCTACCCCGATAACGCCTTCTATCGTCTGCGCTGGGGGCAGCTTTTCGCCGAACGTTTCGCCCCGGATGAGGCGGTCAAGCTCTATCAGGAAGCGCTGGAAATCGACCCGAA
Organism: Bryobacterales bacterium; assembly: GCA_947467185.1. Taxonomy (GTDB): domain Bacteria; phylum Acidobacteriota; class Terriglobia; order Bryobacterales; family Bryobacteraceae; genus BOG-234. Next base: position 15,536 of record CANIHR010000050.1, on the reverse strand, counting down.
GTACGCGCTCGCCTACCTGTTGACAGCCGATATTCTGGCCGATGAGTACAACCCCAAGGCCGCTGAAGCTGCCGACAAGGCGCTCGAGATCGACGCGAACCTCTACCATGCGCACGAGATCAAAGCGAAGATGGCGCTGGAGGACGACGACCACAAGAAAGCCGTCGAACTTGCCGATGCCGCGCTGAAGATTGAGCCCACCGCTCTGGACGCCATCGCCATCCACACCGCCATCGACCTGCTGGCGGACAAAGAATCCACCTGGGAACCGAAGCTGGCTAATCGGGGTAAGGGCTACGAGCTCATCGCCCACCTCCTTGTACTGAATCGTCGTTACGAGGAAGGCATCATCTGGTATCGCAAAGCGATTTCGGCCGATCCGAAACTGTGGAGCGCGCATGCCGAACTGGGCGTGAACCTGATGCGCCTGGCCCGCGAGGATGAAGCCCGCATCGAACTCGAGCTCGCCTACGAGAACCATTTCCGCGATGCCGCAACCGTCAACACGCTACGGCTGATGGATACCTACAAGGACTTCGAAACTTTCAAGACCCCCACCACCGTTCTGCGCCTCCACAAGAAGGAAGCGGCCGCGCTGAAGCCCTATTTCGAGGCCGAAATGCTCCGCTCGATGGCGGTCTACGAAAAGAAGTACGAGTTCAAGCTGAAAAAGCCCGTGCAACTGGAAGTCTACCCGAACCACGAGGACTTTGCGGTTCGCACCATGGGGCTGCCGGGTCTGGGCGCTCTAGGCGTTACGTTCAATGATGTCGTCGCGATGGATAGCCCCTCCGGTCGCAAACCTGGCGAATTCCACTGGGCCAGCACATTGTGGCATGAAATGAGCCACGTCTACATCCTGACGTTGACGAATTACCGCGTCCCTCGCTGGTATACCGAGGGCATGGCGGTGCACGAAGAGACGGCCACGGTCCCCGACTGGGGTGACCGCATCACGCCCGACGTCATTGCCGCCATTCGCGACAAGAAACTTCTGCCCGTCGCCCAGATTGACCGGGGTTTTGTGCACCCGTCGTATCCCGGACAGGTCATCGTTTCCTACTTCCAGGCCGGCAAGATCTGCGATTACATCGCAAAGCGCTGGGGTGAAAAGAAACTCCTCGATATCGCCCTGCAGTTCGCGAAAAATCGCCCCACCGTCGATGTTCTCCGCGAACAGTTAGGCATGGAACCCGAAGCCTTCGACAAGGACTTCCTTGCTGAGATAGACAAAGAAACGTCGAACACCGTGAAGAACTTCGAAACGTGGACGAAGGGTCTGGCGGAACTGAATAAACTCTCCCGCGAAGCGACGCCCAACAACGACGAAATCATCAAAAAGGGCCGCGATCTGGAGGCCATCTACCCTGATTACATCGAAGCTGGTAACGCCTACGTCCTCGTCGCCAAAGCCTGCGCCGCGAAGGGCGACAAGGCCTGCGCGCTCGACGAATACGGCAAGTATTCCGCCCACAGCGGCCGTGACGCCGCGCCTGTGATGGCGCTGGCCAAACTCCTCGACGAAGCGGGCAAAAAGAAAGAAGCGGCGGCCGCGCTGGAGCGGCTGCTGTTCATCAGTCCCCTCGATCAGGAACTCCACCCCCGTCTGGGTGAACTCTATCTCGCCACCGGCGAACCGGCCAAAGCGGCTCGGGAGTACGGCGTTCAACTCGCGCTCAAACCGATCGATATGGCCGGCAGTTACTTTAATCTTGCAAGAGCATTCAACGCGCAGGGCCTGAAAGACAAGGCCAGAGAGGAAGCCTTCAACGCACTCGAAGCGGCACCGGATTTCCGGCCCGCCCAGAAGCTGCTGCTCGAACTGAGCGGCGAAGGCCAAAAACCATAGGAATCCATGTCCACTAACGAGACCACTCAAGTTGACCCCGAAGTATTAAGGTCGCGGATTACGCGTTTCCGTGAAGTCGATGCCGAGATTGTGCGGCAGGTACGGCGCGTTATCGTCGGCCAGGATGAAGTGATTGAGCAGGTCCGCATTGGGCTGTATGTGGGCGGCCACTGTCTCATCACCGGCCTGCCAGGGACCGCGAAAACCCTCCTCGTGCGCACCATGTCCGACGTGCTCGGCATGCTCTTCAAGCGCATCCAGTTCACGCCCGATCTGATGCCGACCGATATCACCGGTACCGACATCATCGAAGAAGATCCCACCACCGGACACCGCACGTGGACCTTCGTACAGGGGCCCATCTTCGCCAATGTCCTGCTGGCCGACGAAATCAACCGTACGCCGCCGAAGACGCAGTCCGCGCTGCTGGAAGCGATGCAGGAACGGTCGTGCACCGTGCGCGGCCACCACTACAAACTACCCGCGCCGTTCTTCGTGCTCGCCACACAGAACCCGATTGAACTGGAAGGCACGTACCCGCTGCCTGAAGCGCAGCTCGACCGCTTCCTGTTCAACATCATGCTCGACTATCTCTCGGCCGAGCAGGAACTGCAGGTTGTGGATCTCACCACCACCACACACGTTTCGAAGGTCGATTCCATCACCAGTTGCGAAGAGCTGCTCGGCTTCCAGCAACTGGTCCGCATGACGCCCATCGGCGAGACGGTGGCGAAACACGCCATCGATCTTGTCCGTGCCACCCGCTTCAAGGACCCGGCCGCACCCGACATCGTCAAGAAGTACGTCAACTATGGCGCCAGCGTGCGCGCCGCGCAGAACCTCGTATTAGCGTCCAAAGCCCGGGCGCTGATGAAAGGCCGCTATCACGTCAGCTTCGAGGATGTCCGCGAACTGTACATCCCGATTCTGCGTCACCGCATCCTGCTCAACTTCCATGCCGAGTCGGACCGTGTGACGCCGGATGACGTTCTCAATCAGGTTCTGCAGGCGAAACCGGCCCCCAGGGAGTAACCGCACTCAATGCTACAGCGCTTCCTGGATCCGCAGGTCCTCGCGTCTATCGGCTCGCTTGATCTCATCGCGAAAACGGTGGTGGATGGCTTTGTCGCCGGCCTGCATCGCTCTCCGTCCTTCGGCTTCAGCCAGGAGTTCGCCGAATACCGCCAGTACGTGGAAGGCGACGACCTTCGCCACGTGGATTGGAACGTCTACGCCCGCACGGACCGCATCTATCTGAAGCGGTTCAAGGGTGAGACCAACTCGCAATTGCTGGTGCTGCTGGATACCAGCGCGTCCATGTCGTATGGCACTGTTCCTTACAAGGGCGGCACCATCAGCAAGCTGGATTACGCGCGCTTTATCGCTGCTTCTCTGGTTTACATGTCTTCCCAGCAGCGCGACGCCGCGGGCATCATCGTGTTTGACGACGATGTCCGCGCGTACGTGCCGCCTTCCACCCGGCAGGGGCAACTGGTGCGCCTTCTCCACACCATTGAGAAGGCGGAGAACGGGGCGCGCACGGATTTCGTGAAGCCCTTCCATCACTTCCAGGAATACCTGCATCGCCGCAGCATTGTGGCGGTGCTGTCGGATTTCTACGCTGACCCCACCGCGATCATCAAAGCCGTGGAACCCCTGCGTTATCGGGGCAACGACGTGGTGATGTTCCATCTTCTCGACCCCAACGAACTCGCGCCGAAGTTCCGTGATCCTGTGCTGCTCATCGATTCCGAAGATGAGAGCGCCATGGAAATTTCGCCCGAGTACGCCCGGAACGAATACCGCGACAAGATCAATAACCACTGCAAACAACTGGCGGATAAGGCAGCCGCGGCGGGTCTCGATTACGTTTTCCTCGATACCTCCAAGCCCCTCGATCAGGGCCTCCGCAACTATCTCGCAATTCGCCAGAGGAGAAGGTAATTGGGTTTCCTCACACCATGGTTTCTCGCCGGGGCGGCCGCTGTTGGCCTGCCGGTCTACGTCCATCTCCTGCGGCAGTACCAGCAAACGCCGATTAAGTTCAGCTCGCTCATGTTCTTCGAACGGAGGACGCAGAGCTCGGTCAAGCACCGGCGGCTGAAGTATCTGCTGTTGTTCGCTTTGCGCGCCCTGTTCATTCTGTTGCTGGTGCTGGCGTTCTCGCGACCTTACATTTCCACGTCCGGCGCAGTGAGCGTGAACTCGGCGAAGACCGTGGTGTTTGCGGTGGATAACTCGCTCAGCATGCGTCGCGGTGGGGCTTTCGCGAAGGCAAAGCAGCAGGCGCTGGACGAGATAGGGAAGCTGAGTGAGGCTGACCGCGGTCAGGTAGTGACGTTTGGTGGTCCCGCAAAGCTGGTCACCGATATGACGGGCGACAAGCAGATTCTGCGTGCGGCTGTCTCGGCGCTGGAGCCTGGCGATGACACCAGTTCCTATGCGGAAATTGCCCGGGTTCTAAGGTCCACCAGTGAAGGCTACAAGACCAATATTGAAGCGCATGTCTTCACCGATCTGCAGAAGTCTTCACTGCCCGCGAGCTTTGCCGATCTTCGGCTGAATGACGGCACGAAGCTGAATGTCCACAATGTGGGCGAAGGTCCGATTCCGAACTGGACAATTGAAGCGGTGGATGCCCCTCGCCGCGTGTTCGATACGAAGAAGGTTCGCACTCTGGCGACGATTGCTTCCTACGGCGGCGATATGGCGACTCGAACGGTATCGCTCGTAGCCAATGGCAAGACCGTGGAGACGAAGCAGGTGAAGCTGACGCCTGGTGGCCGCGCGGTTGCTGAGTTCCTCACCCTCGATGTTCCCTATGGCCTGACGAAGTGCGAAGTCCGCATTGACTCCGCTGACGCCTTCCCACAGGACGACCACTGGTTCTTCTCGGTGGAGCGCGCCGATCCGAAACCCGCTCTGCTGCTGCATTCGGCCAACGATTCGGCCAGCACTCTTTATGTGAAGACTGCGCTCGAATCCGCCACCGACGCCGCGTTCACCGTTGACTCCCGCACGCCTGACCAGGCTGCCAGTGCGGACATCTCGAAGTTCGCGTTCGCCATCCTGGCCGACCCCGGTCCGCTGCCGAAGTCGCTCGAAGATTCGCTCGAAAAAATAGTGCGGGCTGGCGGGTCCATCCTCGTCTCACTCGGCCGCTACGCCACGCCAGGTCGCAACATTCCGGTCGCCGGTTTCCCGGTGACGCAGATTCACACGATCACCGGTGAAGAGGCCATTCAGACGGTCGCGCAGATTGACTCGTCGTATCCGGCTTTCTCCATCAGTTCCGCACGTGGCTCCGCCAACTGGGATTCCGTTCAGATTTTCCAGTACGCCAAGATTCAGACTCCGGCCGAATCGCCCGAAACTCGCGTGGCCGCTCGCCTCGCGAACGGTCTGCCGCTGTTTGTGGACCGCAAAGTGGGCGAAGGGCATGTCCTCGTGTTCGCCTCAGCCTTCGATAACATCGCCAACAACCTCCCCCTGCAGCCCATATGGCTGCCGTTCCTGGAACAGACCACTCATGAAATGGGTGGCGTTGGTTCGGGCCGCGGTGCCTACCGTGTGGGTTCGTTTGTGGAACTCCGCAGTGTCCGCGAGCGCAATGTGCCGGTGGAAATTCTGGGTCCCGATGGCAAGCGCATGATGTCGCTGTCGGAATCGGCCAGGGCGACCAACTACCAGTTCCCCTCCGAGGGCTTCTTCGAAATTCGCCGCGCCAATGGGCGGCAGGAACTGGCGGCGGTCAATGCGGACCGGCGGGAATCGGACTTTTCGGTGGTTCCCGCAGAGACCGTCGAATTGTGGAAAAATACAGGGATAGCCTCCAACGCGACGGGCGCAACGTCGGCGTCATCGAACACGCGTGAGGTCAAATCGGAACTTTGGTGGTGGGTGCTGGCATTGCTTGCGATGCTGGCGATCGCTGAATCGGTATTGGGTAACCGGCATTTGGCCGGCAAGGAAACGGCATGAATCCTCTTGAGAGTCTTTCGCAATATCTGGACCGTCTGGAGAAACGTCTCCGCTGGGTCACCTGGTCGCGTGGAGCCGCCGCTGTCGCGGGTGCCGCGCTGCTGCTGACGCTCGCCGTCGTTGGCATCCTGATCCTCGCCACTTTCACGCCCGGTACTTTGCTTGCGGGCCGCTTCGCGCTCTTTGTTGGAATTGGTGCGGCCGTTGCGGTCGCGCTGGTGGTGCCGCTGATGCGCATGAACCGTCGCCGCGCCGCGCAAGACGCCGAACACAAGCATCCTGATTTCGACCAGCGCCTACTCACCTTTACGGAAAAGCAGAAGACGAACGCGTCTGATCCATTCCTTCCGCTGCTGGCCGCTGATGCCCTGGATGTCGCCCGTCAGGCACAGCCCGAGCAGGTTTTTGAAAGCAGCGTGATTTTCCGTTTTGCCTCCGCAGCTGCAGTCGCCGCCGGAGTTCTTGCCTGGCTAATGTTCTGGGGCCCGGGCGTTCTTGGCCACGGCACGCAACTTCTGTGGGGCAGCTATCCGAAGGATTCCGCCAAGCCGCTGTACTCCATCACGGTGGAACCGGGTTCGAAGACCATCCGACGCCGCACGGACGTGATTGTTTCGGCGCAGTTGAATGGCTTCACCTCCGCCAAGGCTAGTGTTTTCGTGAAGTATGCCAGTTCCGGCAAGTGGGAAGAAGCTCCCATGGAACCGCAGAAGGGTGGCGCGGGCTGGGGCTTCATGTTCGTGGGCCTGCCGGAAGATGTTGAGTATTACGTGGTGGCTGGCGGTCTGCGCTCCGGCGATTACAAGATCCACACGGTCGATCTCCCATCCGTGAAGAATATTAAGGTCACCTACGCGTTCCCCGGCTGGACCGGCATGGCGTCAGAAACCGAAGACCCCGGTGGCGATCTCCGCGCCGTGGAAGGGACCATCGCGTCTCTGGAAATCCAGACGGATCGTCCTCTGAACGGCGCGCAGCTTCTCATTGAAGGCGCGAAGCCGATGGACCTGCCGGATACGTCCAACAACAAGACGAACGCCAAGGTCACGATTGAGAAAGACGGTACCTATCACCTCTCCGTGGTCGATCACGGCGAAACGGTTCGCCTGACCGACGATTACTTCATTGAAGCCCGTAAGGTTTCGCCGCCAACCGTGCGAATCACCAAGCCGGGGCGCGATGCCAAGGTCAGTCCGATTGAAGAAGTGCTGGTGGAACTGACGGCGGAAGATGAATACCCGCTGCAGGAACTCGACCTGCATTATTCGGTGAACGGTGCGCCCGAGAAGACCATCAACATGCTGAAGCAGAAGGGCGCGAAGAAATTCGAAGCCACGACGCTGCTGGCCATGGAAGATTTCAAGCTGGTGCCCGGCGACATCGTCAGCATCTACGCGACCGCGAAGGACGGCAAGAACTCGGCCAAGACCGACATGTTCTTCATCCAGGCGGTACCGTTCGAATTTAACTACACGCAGTCGCAGCAGGCGGGCGGCGGCGGTGGTGGGGGGATGGGCGGGGAACAGGAACAGCAGATCTCCGAACGTCAAAAGGAAATCATCGCGGCCACCTTTAACCAGGTGAAGGGCGATGCGAAGGCGAAGGCTGCGGCTGCCGAGAATGCAAAGTACCTGTCCGAAGTGCAGGGCAAGCTGCGGGACCAGGCGAAGTCACTGGCCGACCGCACCCGTGCTCGTCAGCTCGATTCCGCAGGTGCTGCCGTCTCGCAGTTCGTGAAGGAAATGGACGCGGCGATTGCGGCGATGACGCCCGCAACCGAGAAGCTGAAGGCGCAGGCCTTCCAGGATGCGCTGACGCCCGAACAGCAGGCACTGCAGCATCTGCTGCGCGCGGAATCGACATTCCGCGATATCCAGGTGCAGATGAGCCGTGGCGGTGGTGGCGGAGGCGGTGGTGGTGGGGGCGCGGGCCGTGACCTGGCGAACCTCTTCGACCTCGAACTCGATAAGGACAAGAACCAGTACGAGTCGAATGCCAGTTCCCAGCAGGAACAGAAGCAGCAGGCTGTTGATGAGGCGATGAAGAAGCTCGCCGATCTCGCACGCCGCCAGCAGGAGCTCGCCCAGCAACAGCAGCAGCCGAACGCGCAGCAGTTGGCGCAACAGCGGTGGCAGCAGGAAATGTTGCGCCGGGAAGCCGAACAGCTTCGTCGCGAGATGGAGCAGTTGCAGCGTGGCGAACAGGGCCAGCAAGGGCAGCAATCCGCTTCGAGCCAGCAGGGTCAACAGGGCCAGCAAGGTCAACAAGGCCAGCAGGGACAACAAGGGCAGCAGGGTCAACAAGGCCAGCAGGGCCAGCAGGGCCAACAGGGCCAACAGGGCCAACAGGGTGGCCAGTCTGGTCAGCAGTCCGGCCAGCAGAACGCCCGCAACCAGCGGGGCCAGCAGCAGGGTCAGCAACAACAGGGGCAACAGCAACAGGGGCAGGAGCGCGCCGGGAACCAGCCGATGTCGCGGCAGGATCAGGCGAGCCGCCAGCAGTTGGAACAGGCCATCCGCCAGCTCGAACAGGCGACGCGGGACATGAGTTCCGCCGCCTCCGCCCGTCAGCCGGGCCAGCAGGGCGGAGCCGCCGGGCAGACGGAAGCGCAGCGCGCCGCCGAACGCCTGAAGCAGGCTCAGCAGTCGATCCAGTCCATGCGCAGCCAGCAGAACGGGACCGAGATGGCGGACCTCGCCAATCGCGCCGAAGAGCTCGCCGGGCACCAGCAGGATTATGAGCAGCGCCTCCGCCGCAACTTCGGTCAGGGGCAGGAAAATCAGCAGGCCGCACAGCAGATGGCCGACGAGAAGAAGGGCATGCGCGAAAGCTACGAGCAACTGCAAAAGCAGATGCAGCAGGCGACTCGCAATCTGAGCGGTGCTCAGCCCGATTCCGCGAAAAAGCTTCGTGATGCCATGGGCAAGAGCCAGCAGGATGAAGTCCAGAGCAAGATGGAGTGGACTGAAGCGGCGCTCCGCCAGGGTTACGGGCAGTATGCCGTGATGCGCGAAGCTCCTGTGACGCGGTCACTGAACGATTTGAAGGACCAGTTGAAGAATCTGGCGTCGCAGGCTGGGCAGCAGGGTCAGGGTGCGGGCGATGACCGCAGCCAGATCGCCATGCAGCAGGCGCTCAATCAGGCCGAGCGGATCCGCCGCAATATGGAACAACTGGCCAGGGGCGCGCTTGATAGGAATGGACAGAACGGCCAGCAACAGGGTCGCAATGGCCAGCAGGGTCAGCAGGCCGGCAATCAGCCCGGGCAGCAGGGGCGGAATGGGCAACAGGGCCAGCAGCCGGGTCAGGGTGGTCAACAGCAGGCGCAGAACGGACGCCAGGGTGGCCAGCAGGGTCAGGGCCAGCAGGGTGGCCAACAGCAGGCGCGCAACGGCCAGCAGGGCCAACAAGGGCAGCAGGGCCAACAAGGGCAGCAGGGCCAGGGCGGTCAGCAGGGTCAGGGCCAGCAGGGTGGTCAACAGGGCCAGGGTCAACAGGGTGGTCAGCAAGGTGGTCAGCAGGGTCAGGGCCAGCAGGGGGGCGGGCAGCAGGGTGGCGGTGGCGGCGTGAATAATGCCGGCAACCGCAACGGCATGAATGGCGGTGCGATGGGTCCCTGGAACGGTGGCCAGCTCGGCAATGGTCGCTTCGATGAAACCCGCCGCATTGAAGGTGCCACTAATGACAATCCCCGCAACGGGAACGGTATCCAGACCCAGGCTCAGGCCGACCAGGCCTACGCCGAAATGATGCGCGACATTCAGCGTCTCCGCAACGATGTCTCGGGCGACCGTGATCTTTCAAAGGAATACCAGGAACTCGCGCGTCAGGCTCAGCAACTGGATCCAAAACGCTGGGGTGCCAACTCGGCCGACCTGGACAAGGTCATTAACGGGCAGGTGATGCCCGCTATTGACCAGATGGAACTCCTGCTCCGGCGCAAGCTGGATGCAAAGGACGGCTCGGTGCGCAGTACCAATCCGCGGAACACCCCGCCCGGCTACGCGTCGGCGATCGCAGAATACTACAAGCGTCTTAGCAAACAATAATCCAGCGTCCTACAAAGTTTTCCGAGTTTTCTGCCGATAAGAATACTCGGAGAGCTTTGTATGGACTGGATGATTTCATTAAGAAAGCACATTGACGGCGCGAGCACCGCCGCCGCCCCTGCGGTTCAGGACAGACCGACCCCCGAAAGGCCACCAGCCGGGACGGAAGCATACGGTGAGGTCCTGACCGCGGTTAGTGAGTCCGCCAACAAGGCCGTCCCTGGCGTCGGCGGCGACCTCGTTCGTAGTTTCAAGGAGTTACGCGAGCAATTGGAGCGCGACGTGGCTCCGGCCATTCCGTCCTCGGTTCGCGAGCGCGTTCGGAACGAGCTCAATACCTGGGCGGATCGCACAGTTCAGTTCCATGCCGACAACGAACGCGAGATCAGGGAAATTCTTGATGGCGTTGCGCGTGCCGCAGAGGGCATTGGCAAGCGAGACGAGAAATATGGCCGCCAGGTGGGGGATCTGACATCTAAACTGCGCTCTATCGCCGACATGAAGGATTTGGCTCCCATCCGCCGGTCCATTCTCGACACAACGACCGCTTTGAAATCCTGCATGGACAAGCTTGCGGAGGAGAACAAGTCTGTGGTTATACAGCTCTCGGCCCAGGTGGAACACTTCCGGAGCAAACTGGCGGAGGTGGAACAGGCCGCGGCGCTGGATCCGCTGACGAAGCTGGCAAATCGCCGCTCTTTTGAAGAAAATCTGGAGCGACGTATCAACGCAGGGTCAGTCTTCTCCCTAATCATGATGGATCTGAACGATTTCAAGGGCGTGAACGACAGCTTCGGGCACGTCGCCGGCGATAGCTTGCTGACCCAGTTTTCCGACGAACTCAGGCGGCAGTTCCGTTCCACTGATTTGGTCGGGCGCTGGGGTGGTGACGAGTTCGTCGTTATCGTAGATGGTGGCATTGTGGAGGCGGAATCGAGGGCCAGCCGCGTCCGGCAGTGGGCATTGGGTGAATATACGCTTGATGCCGGGGCCCGGCAGGTGAAAGTTCAGGTGGCGGCCGGAATGGGTGTGGTGGAGTGGAACGGCCGCGAAGACGGCAAAGAACTCCTCGACCGGGCCGATCAGAAGCTCTACTCGGGAAAGGCGCGCAGCAAAGCGGACGCGCGGGAACTGGTGTCGGCTTAGTCCTTCGAGGAATTGCCGAACTTCCAGAGAATCTGGCGAAGCATTCCCATTACCAATGGTGCGTCGCGGTGGCCGATGCGCAGTCGACGTACCCACCGCCGCACCTTTTCGTTTGTAGAAGTGGCAGTGATCCGGTTGGTGTAGCCCGATTGCACGAGAATCTCGTGCAGCAGGCCGGTAATCTGTTCAGCGTCCGAACCCTGTGTCGGTTGAAATGCGGGACGAACAGGCACCGCATCGTTATCCCGGATGAATTCATACAGGCACACAGCCACAGCCTGCCCCAGATTCATCGACGGCGTGTCGGGAACGGTCGGAATCCGAATTAACGAATGACAAAAACTCATGTCCTCATTCGACAGGCCAAACTTTTCTGACCCAAACAGCAGCGCCACGCGGCCCTCAGCGCTGCGCACCTGGGCCATCCCTGCCTCCAGACGATCCACCGGGTGCTGCGGAATTCGCCGCTGCCCGGCGGTGGTACCCAGCACCAGCGAGCAATCGGCCAGCGCTTCTCCCAGAGTTTCGAAGACCCGGGCCGCCTGTAGTACGGGTGCGCCACCCACCGCAGAAACGGCTTCGCGGAAGGCGACTTCATAGGGGTTGACGAGGCGAAGGTCGGTGATGCCGAAATTTGCCAGCGCGCGCGCTGCAGACCCTATGTTCAAAGGGTTTCGCGTATCGATCAGAACAACTGTAAGCGCGGGAGGGATGTATGTATCGTTGCACATTGGATCGTTATTCGGGATTTGTCCTACGCTGGCGCGCGTCGCAGGTAAGCAATAGTGTAAAATCGAAAGTTCGCGTTCTTTAGGCCTCCTCGCGCGCATTTCAGGGGTGAGTTTTGTTAGGTTCCGCGCGCCCCCCCAGGCTATAGTGGAGAAAGTTATGGCATCAGCTGTTGAGCAAAAAGTAAAGCAGATCATTGTCGAGCAGTTGGGCGTCGATGAGAGCCAGGTCGACAACAAGGCCTCTTTCGTGGACGATCTCGGCGCAGACTCCCTCGATATCGTTGAACTCGTGATGGCGTTCGAAGAAGCATTCGAACTCGAAATCCCCGACGAAGATGCCGAGAAGATTGGCACGGTCGGAGACGCCGTGACGTACATCGAAGGCAAGAAAAAGGACTAACCTCCTCCCTCCGCTAACCGAACCGGACCCCTTCCCGCGCCACGGCGCTGCCCCGAAGGTTCTTCCGGCGAAGTTGCGACGGTTGCGGGCGTTACAGCATCCAACAGGCACCTGCGTTGTCCGTCATGGGCAACGCGGTGGCCAGTACGGTCGGATATGTGACGGCTCTTCCTCCTATGGTTGCGGGGCGGAGTTCAGTTAAGGAGAACGTTATTTCCCGTAGAGTCGTAGTCACCGGCGTCGGCCTCCTGACAGCTATTGGTGACACCACCGAACAAACCTGGAATGGCCTGATGGAGCTCCGGAATGGGATCTCCCCCATTACCTGTTTCGATGCGGCGGCCTTCAATTGCCAGATCGCTGGCCAGATCCATCATTTTGATCCTTCAAAGTTCATTGAAAAGAAGGAAATCAAAAAGATGGGCCGGTTCATGCAGATGGCCGTTGCCGCCAGCGACGAGGCGATGGCGAATTCCGGCTACAAGGTGACCAGCCAGGAACTTGCCGAGCGTACCGGTGTTTGCATCGGTAGCGGCATCGGCGGCTTCGAAGTGATCGAGCGCGAATACCGCAATCTGATCGAGCACGGCCCCCGCCGTATTTCCCCCTTCTTTATCCCCGCCGTGATTATCAACATGGCCTCCGGTGTCGTCTCGATCCGGAATGGAGCGAAGGGTCCGAACTCGGCCACGGCGACTGCCTGCACCACCAGCGCGCACTCCATCGGCGATTCCTTCAAGATCATCCAGCGCGATGATGCCGACGTGATGATTTGCGGTGGCGCGGAAGCCTGCATCACCCCTCTGGGCATCGGTGGCTTCGCGGCCATGCGTGCCATGAGTCAGCGGAACGATGATCCGGCAACCGCTTCCCGGCCCTTCGACGTGGATCGTGACGGGTTTGTGGTCGGTGAAGGTTCCGGCGTCCTCATTCTCGAAGAACTCGAATTTGCCAAGCGCCGCGGCGCGAACATCCTTGCGGAAATCGTCGGCTACGGTATGAGCGGCGACGCGCACCACTTTACCTCCCCTCCCGATGACGGCGAAGGCGCTTACCGTGTGATGCGTGCGGCGCTCCGCGATGCGAAGCTCAATCCGGAACAGGTCGACTACATCAACGCGCACGGCACGTCCACTCCGGTGGGCGATCTGGCGGAAACCACCGCCATTAAGCGCGCATTCGGCGACCACGCGAGCGCTTTGGCCGTCAGTTCCACCAAGTCCATGACCGGGCACCTGCTCGGCGGCGCTGGTGGCATTGAGGCCGGCATCGTAGTGAAGGCGATTCAGCATCAGGTGGCCCCGCCAACCGCCAACCTCGAAAACCCCGGCCCCGGCTGCGATCTGGACTACATCCCGAAACAGCCCCGCCCCATGAAGATCGACTACGCCCTGTCCAACTCGTTTGGCTTCGGCGGCACCAACGGTGCGTTGATTTTCAAAAGATTCACTGAGTAATTCGTTCTACTGGAGTTCATCGCATGAAAATCGTTGTCGCCATTAAGCAGGTCCCCGCGCGGGACAGCCTGCTGAAGGTCAACGCGGAAGCCAGCTGGATCGAAGATTCCGACTTGTCGTTCGAAATCAACGAACCCGACGCCTACGCTCTGGAAGCTGGTCTGCAGCTGAAGGAAAAGGAGGGCGGCGAAGTAGTCGTCCTCTGTGCCGGTCCCGACCGGGCCACCCAGACCATCCGCGAAGCCCTCGCCAAAGGCGCCGACCGCGCCATCCATATCGAAGTGGAAGAAACTTCCGCGGGCGATCCCCTCGTGCTTTCCCGGTTGCTGGCCAAAGCTCTCGAAGCGGAACAGCCCGACCTGGTGCTCACTGGTCTCCAGTCCGATGATCTCGGCTACGGCCAGACCGGTGTGATTCTGGCGGAACTCCTCGGCCTGCCGCACGCCACGCTCATCATGAACGTGGAGACGGAAGGCGCGGGCATCCGCGTCCGCCGCGAACTGGAAGACGGCTGGTTCCAGAACGTTGACATGCCCCTTCCGGCGCTGCTCACCATTCAGTCCGGCGCGACAAAGCTTCGTTACGCCACGCTGATGGGCATCAAAAAGGCCAAGACCAAGGAAATTAAACTGCTGACTGCCGATGAACTCGGCGGCGTCAGTGAACCGTCCATCACGGTGTCGCGCCTGTATGTGCCGCCGAAGACCAAGCAGAGTCAGATCTTCGACGATGCGCCCAAAGAAGCGGCCGCGAAACTGGTGGAAAAACTCCGTTTTGAAGCGAGGGTCATATGAGCGGAATTCTCGCCGTACTGGAACAACGTGAAGGCCAGCTCCACAAGATGGCGCTGGAATCGCTCGCCGCCGCCCAGAAGTTGGGCGCGGAACTGGGCCAGCCTGTCTACGCCGCCCTGCTGGGCGCCGGTGCCGAGGCCGCTGCACAGGCCGTTGCCGCCTTTGACATTGCCGCAGTCCATGTTCTTTCGCACGACCTGCTGGCCGAATATACTCCCGATGGCTATGTGCTGGCCCTCCGCCAGTTAATTCAGGCGCATAGCCCCGCGTGGGTTCTGTTCCCCCATACCTACCAGGTTCGCGATTTCGCCCCGCGCCTCTCCACTTCCTTTGGCAAAGTTCTTGTGAGCGACGTGGTGGGGCACCGCATCGAAAACGGTGCCGCAATTCTCGTTCGTCAGATGTTCCAGGGCAAGATCGCGTCTGATATCCAGTGCAACGGCGAAGGTCCGTTCTTCGCCTCCATCCAGGCCGGTGCCTTCCGCGCCGACGCCCTAACCGCTGGTTCCGCCAAAGTGGAAGCCTTCGCCGTCACCCTCGATGCTGCACAGATTCGCACGAAGCCGCTCGAGCGCTTCCGTGAATCCGACCGCGCCGTTGACCTAACTGCCGCTCCCATCATCGTTTCCGTCGGCCGCGGCATCCGCGAAGAGGAAAATATCCACATCGTGCAGGAACTCGCCGACGCTCTCGGCGGGGAACTCGCGGCCTCCCGCCCCATCTGCGACAACGGCTGGCTTCCCATGGAACGCCAGGTCGGCAGCTCCGGCCAGACCGTTGCGCCGAAGATGTACCTGGCGGTCGGTATCTCCGGCGCCATTCAGCACCTGGTCGGCATGAAGGGTTCGAAGGTCATTGTGGCCATTAACAAGGACCCGGAAGCCCCCATCTTCGAAGTCGCCGATTACGGTATTGTGGGTGATCTGTTTCAGGTCGTTCCCGCTCTGATTGATGCACTGAAAAAGTAGGACAGGAGCCGACGATGGTCGGTTGCGCAGGTACTACTCCGGATTCGGGATGTGATTTTCGATATGGTTTCGCTACCGTCGAAGATATGATCTCCGGACTCTGTTCAATTCAGGCGGCCACTGTCGCGCGAGGTCTGTGCTAATGCCGTGGCGTCTGGATT
>CANIHR010000049.1 GCA_947467185.1 Bryobacterales bacterium | reverse complement strand
GGTCCCGTCGCCCTCCGGCAGAACGGCATAGAGCTCTGCCAGTTCCGCCCGGCCCAGTGTCATCGGTTTCCACGTCCAGCCCCCGCCCGCGGGCACCAGTTCCCCGTGGTACCCGTCTCCTGTGATCCACAGCCGCCCGTCCGGAGCCTCTCGCACCAACCCAACGGGGTGCGACCCGTCCGCAAACTGCTTCCCGGCGCCCAGCCACGGCACAAAACCCTTCTTCGCTGTATCAAAGGCCAACAAACCCTTCGGCGTCGCGAACACCACTTCTCCCCGCACCCGGTATACGTTCTTGAAACCGGCTGGGACTCCCGCCTCTGCCCCGAACCGCGTCACCAGCCCCTCGCTCGTCCGCCAGTCAATGCGCAGAATGTCTTTCTGGGTCGTTACCCAAACCACCCCGTCCGAACCCTCCAGTACCGAACGGAAATCCTCGTTCCCCCCCGCAAAACTCTTCTCCTGTGCCCACCTCTTCCCGTCCCAGCGCAGCGACGTCACATCCCGCCCCGCCACATACGCCACATTCGGGTCCCGAGCCGAAACCGAAACATCGAACGGAGCCCGCGCCCCTACCGCCAACTTGGCCTTCCCGCCCTCCACCTGATAGACGCCGTCCGGGAACACTGCCAGCAACCCATGCTGCGTCTCCGCCACGGCGGGCACCAGACCCTTTGCCCCCGTTACCGCCTCAAACGCTGCCAGCCCTCCGGGGCCCTTTCCCAGCACGAAAAGCCCCTGGTCCGTCCCCGCATAAATCCGCCCTTCATGCCGGGCCAGTGCATACGCCGACCCGTGTAGCCCCTCGCCCTGTGCGAACTTGGTCATCGCCAGATCGGCCCGATCCAGTCCGGCAGCCGACGCCACCCACACCCCGCCTTCACGGTCTTCAAAGATGCTCTTCGTCCCGTTATCCTGCAGGCCCCTGTCTTTGTTCAGTCGCCGTTCCAGCCTGTCGTCCGGCCCCAGGACGAACACCCCGCCCAGCAGCGTCGCCACCGCCAGACTCCCGCTCCGCAGCACCGTCGCCGCATACACGGAACTCCCCGCCAGCAACTCCGCCGCCTCGCCCGTTTGCGGTGTAAGTTGTCCCTCCCGCCGTCGGAACAAACCGTTGACAGTAGCCACTTCCAGCCCCTGACCTCGGTCAAAAATCGACCGTAGTTCGTTCGCCCCTTCCCCACCTGGGACCGGTTCCAGGCCATTCGTCCCCATCCGCTGTAGTCCTTCGCCCCGGGAAACCACCCAGACCGTGCCCTCGGCGCCCACCATCCGCCCGAACTGGACGTTCGGCTTCCACGCGCGAATGTGGTTTTCCCCGCGCACCCACCGGTAAATCCCCTCATACGTCCCGAAGTACACGCCTTGTGCCGTGGGTACGATCGTCCTCACGTCCCGGAACTTGCGGGCGTCTGCCGGAATCAGGGGTAGCAGCGAGCGATACGCCATGCTCCCGTGAGCATCCGCTTCCAGATATCCGAAATCCCCCAGGCCCCCCGCGTACACCAGCGTTCCGTCTGTCGCCACAGACCGCACTGCCTGGCCCCCCGGCAACGGAATCCGCCGCCACCCGACCCCGTCGTACTCCAGTACGCACTCGTTGTTCGCGAAATACAACAAACCCCGACGGTCCTGCGTCACCGCCCAGTTCTGGGGTGATGCCTTATAGACCTTCGGGGTAAAGTTGCGGATTAAAGGGGATCCCGCCTCATCGCCGGACCAAGCCGGTCGGGCGGTCTGCTGCCCTTGTGCCGCGCACACCACCATGAGCCCTGCGAGAGTGGCGCGGGAAAGTCGCATCATCGTCAGCGCAAATGCGCTCGTTTCTTACTTCCGGCGCAGGCGGTTCCGCAGAACCACCCCGGCTATCGGGAACAGTAACATCCACGTCCCCGGTTCCGGCGTCGCCGTCGTTCCCACTGCAAACACGATCCCGTCGAAGCCGGAGGCGATACCCGTGGTCGCAAAATGGGGATTCAGTCGGATATCCGTCACCACGTCCAGCACCGAAACCGCCGGTGTGAAAGTGAAATGCGCGTTACCGCCAATTCCAAACTGCTGAGTCTGCACGCCCGTTGCGCAGCCGCCTGACGTCCCGCCATCCGCGCAAACCGAGTGGGTCACCAGAATCTCACCAAACGGCGGGTCGAGCGCCGCATCATCATCGAGAATAATCGGTGGTGGATCCACCGTGAACCTGATTCGCCACGCCGCCGTGGCGCCTGATGCCACTGCAAATCCTGTAAATCCGTCCACCGTCATCGTGGCCGTCACTCCATCCCAGGTCGGATGCAGAATAATGTTGCCCAGCAGCGTCGAATCCGCCGCCGTGGCCACGTTCGAAGGGTCCAGTGTGTACAACTCGAAATTGTAGAAGTCCAGCGTACCCACCGAACACAGGCCCAGCGTCCGATAGCTCCCGAATGATCCCGTCGTGCACGATGTGGATGACGCCGCCTGCGCCAAACCAACCGCCACGAATACCAGGCCCGCAACCAGGGCACCTCTTCGTTTGAACATGGACAGTCCTCCTGTTAGTCTTTACAAAATACGCCAATCGCGCCACCAGCGCAATGGAAAACCCAGGAATCAGTACTTGTAGTACCTTTAGGATTCAACACTTTATGTCGATTTCCAGACGCCGGATGCTCTCCCTCCCCGCCCTCGCAGCCCCCTTTCTCCTCGCCGCGAAACCCGCCACCGACGCCCGCGTCGACTCCCTCACCATCTCCTTCGAAGACTTCCTTTACCGCGCTCCCTACAAGTTCGGGGGCAGGGAAGTTGACCGCGTCACCATGCTCAACGTCCGCTGCCGCCTCTCCACCAAAGCCGGCAAATCGGCCGAAGGCTCCTCTGCAATGTCGATGGGCAACGTCTGGGCCTTCCCCGGCCTCCCCTACGACACCACGCTCAACGCCATGAAGGTGCTCGCCGCCCGCCTCGCCACCCTCACCCGCGACTACCCCGGCTACGCCCACCCCCTCGACATCAATCACAACCTCGAACCCGCCTACCTCAAAGCCGCCGCCGAAGTCTCCCGCGAACTCAACCTCTCGCAGCCCATCCCCAAACTCTGCACCCTCGTCACCGCCAGCCCCCTCGACGCCGCTCTCCACGACGCCTTCGGCAAACTCCACAACCGCAACGCCTTCCTCACCTCCGGCCGCGATTTCGTCCAACACGATCTCGCCCACTACCTCGCGAACCCCGAATTCAAGGGCGAATTCCTCGATCCCTACGTCTCACGCCGCCCCGCCCCCCGCGTCCGCATGTACCACTCCGTCGGAGCCTCCGACGCCCTCTCCGCCGCCGACCTCCACTCCAACCTCAACGACGGTCTGCCCGAAACTCTCGAAGCCTGGATCCCGTACTCCGGCATCACCGCCATCAAGATCAAACTCAACGGAGCCGACCTCGTCTGGGACTCCGACCGCGTCGCCGAAATCGACCGAGTCACCACCCGAGCGCAAGCCGCCCGCGGCTATAAGGACTGGATCTACTCCCTCGACTTCAACGAACGCTGCCCCAGCGCCAAACACGTCCTCGACTTCACTCTGCGGCTGAAGCAAATCGCCCCCACGGCCTTCGACCGCGTCCAGTACATCGAACAACCCACCGCTCGCGACCTCACGGCCGACCGCAATAACACCATGTTCGAAGTCGCCAAACTCCGCCCCGTAGTCATCGACGAGTCGCTCACCGGCCTCGACGCTCTCCTCACCGCACGAGAAATGGGCTACACCGGAGTCGCCCTGAAAGCCTGCAAAGGCCACTCCCAGACCCTCCTCCTCGCAGCCGCCGCCCAGAAATACAAGATGTTCCGCTGCGTGCAGGACCTCACTTGCCCAGGCGCCGCCCTCGTCCACTCCGTAGGCATCGCAGCCTGGATTCCCGGCACCTCGGCGTTAGAAGCCAACGCCCGCGAATACGTCCCCGCCGCCAGCAAAGGCTGGGAAAAACGCTACCCCGGCATCTTCAACGTAAGAAACGGCTACCTCGAAACCAAAGGTCTCGAAGCCCCCGGCCTCGGCACTTAACGCCCCGCCGCCTCCACCGCCGGATTGATCCGCACCGTGATGCTCTCGATGTAAAGCCCGGTCAGGCCCTCATACGCCGAATCCGTCCCCACCAGCAGCCACAGCGCGCCCCGCGAGTCTGTCCGCACCGGATGCGGTAGCCCGTAAGCCTTCCGAACCCGCTTATACCGCCAGTCCAGACTCTCACACGGCGACCCGTTCGCAATCGTCCCCACAACGCCCGCATCCCGGCCACCATTCGCCTGCGCGCCCTTGTCCACCGACATCTGGATCTCCGGACTCCCCGCGCCCAGCAGCGCCAGCGGTTCATCCGCACTCGCACCGGCCTTCAGATAAACGCCATCCCCCGGAGATCCACCCACACCCACACACCCCGTCGGAGCATTCGAAGCAAACCGAATATCGAACGACACCAGATACGACGAATCCGGAGCCAGCCCATCCGCCTCCGTCACTTCTTTCTTCAGGAACATGAACAGATCGTCTGACCGGTTCATGCTCTGCAGATAGAACCCCGTCCGGTTCCCGTCCACCTCATCCGGCAACGCCCGAACGTCCGCCACCATCCGCAGATCCTGTGACCGCCGATCATAATCCGCAAACCCCGGCAGCCACCCCGTACTCCCCCGGCTGAACCGCGAATCCAACACAATTTCCCCGGACATCCCCACCACCGAAGCCCCGTCCACATGCGCCGACACCAGTTCAAACACCTTCTCGCCCGCGAACGTCGTCACCGCCCGCCGCACCAGTCCGATCTCCGGACCATACACTTCTTCCGTGAACCCCACGTCGCGGCAGTCATCCGCTGCATAACGCACCGCCAGCGCGCCCGCCGCCGAAGCTTCCGCCCCCGGCAAAGCCGTCTGCAAACACCCGCTCAGCTTCGTCCGATACGCCGCCGCGCCCGGCACCAGACGAGCTACCTCCACCCCGTCCTCCCGAACCAGAGCCCCGCCGTCACCCCGCCGGACCCACTCATCCTCCACCCCGTACCCCGTAATCAGAAAGTACGTCTTCCCGTCCCGAACCCGGCTCCGCAGCACCTCAATATTCAAAATCTCCGGGTCCGAACCCTTCGTCTGCAATATCCACCGGTTCCCCACCTGCAGAGGCAAATAATCCGCCCCCCACGTGGTCGAAGCCAGCACCAAACCGGCAATTCCAGTTAATAGTCGTCTCATAGCTTTTCCCTAAAATCGAATCCCCAGGTAGACCGCGGGCTGGTCCGGCCCCGCGCCAGAAAAGTAACCTCTCATCCAGCGCGCATACCGGAATTCCCGCCAGCGTTACCGGACCCCGGCGGAACTCCATGCCACCGCCCATCAAATAGCCCCACCCCCACGAAGTGGAGTCCAGGTTGAAGCGCCCCGCACTCTCGCCGCACACCGACCGGTCTCCCGTACACCCCACGGTTCCCGTCACCTGCGCGCGTTCCGCAGCCGCGCCCCCTGTTACAAAGAAATGCTTCCCCAAACGGTACTTGCCATAAATCGGAAACTCCCAGTGGTGCGTCGTCCGGTCCTCAAAGAACCCCACCGACCCCGCACTTCGCGAATACTCATATCCCAGACGCCGGTACAGCGCCTCCCCGCCAATCGAAAAATGGCGCGTCACCCGCGCCTCAATCGTCGGTCCCACCACCCACCGAGGCCTGATCGTATCTCCCGGTCCGGTCCCGGCAGGGTCCATCGGAATCCCCACCTTCCCGCCCACCGAAATCGGCTGACCCGCCAGCGGCAACGCCAGCAGCAGGCAAACAAGGCCTGTTTTCATCGCATAATCTCCTCACCCAGATACGCGAACGATCTCCAGCCGCGGGATCATTCGCCCCGCCCCGAAACGTACGAAATAAAACCTCTCTTGACATAACTAAACTACACCGTTTAGTATTTATTTCATGATCAAGGTCCAAAATCTGGTCAAAACCTACGGCCAGGTCGAGGCCGTCCGCGACATCTCCTTCACCGTCAACGAAGGCGAAATCTTCGCGTTCCTCGGCCCCAACGGCGCAGGAAAAACCACCACGATTAAGATGCTGACCACCCTCCTCCGCCCCACCAGCGGCACGGTGGAAATCGACGGCCTCGACGCCGCCACTCACCAGAACGAATGCCGCAAGCGCTTTGGCATCGTCTTCCAGGACCCCTCCCTCGACGATGAACTCACCGCCTGGGAAAACATGGACATCCACGGCGCCCTCTACGGCGTCCCTCGCAAACTCCGGCACGAGCGCACCGACATGCTCCTCCAGCTTTTCGAACTCGCCGACCGCCGCAACTCGCCCGTAAAAACCTTCTCCGGTGGCATGCGCCGCCGCCTCGAAATCGCCCGCGGCCTCCTCCACACCCCCCGCATCCTCTTCCTCGACGAGCCCACCCTCGGCCTCGACCCCCAAACCCGCAACCAGCTCTGGACCCACGTCCAAAAGCTCAACAAAGAAGAGCGCGTCACCGTCTTCCTCACCACCCACTACATGGAAGAAGCCGACCGCGTCGCCCAGCGCATCGCCGTCATCGACCACGGCAAAATCGTCGCCCAGGGCACTTCCGCCGAACTCAAGCAGCAAACCAACACCGAAACCCTCGAACAGGCCTTCCTCGCCCTCACCGGCTCTTCCATCCGGGCCGAAGGCGCCGACGCCAGTAACGACCTCCGCAACATGGCCAAAATGTGGAGGAAGCCCCGCTAGTTCAGGAGCGCAAACGCCATGACCACCATCTACATCCTCTGGCTCCGCCAGCTCAAACGCTACGTCCGCGCCCGCGCCCGCATCGTCGCCTCCCTCGGCCAGCCCCTGCTCTATCTCCTCGGCCTCGGCTTCGGTTTCGGCCCCGTCTTCGAAAAGGCGGGCCAGGGCAGCTACATCCAGTTCCTCGCCCCCGGCGTCATCGCCATGACGGTCCTGTTCTCGTCCATCTTCTCCGGCATCGAACTCATCTTCGACCGCCAGTTCGGCTTCCTCAAAGAGATGCTCGTCGCCCCCGTCCCGCGCCTGCTCATCATGGTCGGCCGCACCCTCGGCGGCGCCACCGTCGCCATCATCCAGGGCCTCATCGTCGCCATCATCTGCGTCATCGCCGGCTTCCGACCCTCGCTATCGTCCCTGCCCGCGGCCTTCCTCTTCCTCGCGCTCATCGCCATCGTCTTCACGGCCATGGGCACCGCCATCGCCTCCGTCCTCGACGATTTTCAGGGCTTCCAGCTCATCATGAACTTCCTCGTGATGCCCATCTTCTTCCTCTCGGGAGCCATCTTCCCCCTGAAGAACCTCCCCACCGTCATGGACATCCTCGCCCGCCTCGACCCCCTCTCCTACGGTGTCGACGGCGTCCGCAGCGCCCTCATCGGCAATTCCCACTTCGGGATGACTACCGATTTCGCCGTCCTCTCCATCCTCAGCCTCGTCTTCATGGCCGTGGGCGCGAAACTCTTCTCCAGGATCCAGCTCTAATACCGTGGCAAGAACTCCCAGCAAAGAAGCCCACGCCAAAGTCCTGCAGGCAGTCCTGACTCTCATCGGCGAGCGCGGCATTGAGGCCACCAGCATGGACCTCATCGCCGCCACCGCCCAGGTCAGCAAGGCCACCGTCTACAAACACTGGCCCAATAAGGACGCCCTCCTCGTCGACGCCATCCGCATCCAGTCCCTCGGCGCTCCGGCCTTCAACTCCGGCGACGCACGCAGGGACTTCATCGACCTGCTCACGTACCTCGGCCACGCCAACAAGACCGAGGAACTCGCCCGCATTTGGCCGCGAATTATCAGCTACGCGACCGCCAATCCAGGCTTCGGCAAAGTTTTACAGGAACGCCTCTTCGAACCAAGAAGAGAGCGAATCAACGGCATCCTGAAACGAGCCGCCGACTCCGGCCAACTCCAGCCCGGAATCCACCCCGACCTCGCCGCCGACCTCCTGATCGGCCCCATCATGCACCGCCGCTTCGTCAACGACAACCAAATCCCCCCCGACCTCCCCGAAAAGGTCGTCACCGCCTTCTTCAAAGCCTTCGCCCCCTGATTTCTGCGAAAATGCATCATGCCCCTAACCCGCGATTTCAAAGACACGATTCGTGAAAGAGCGCGACGCGACCCCGCGTTCAGCCAGGCGCTCGCCGGCGGAGCAATCGGGTGCGCCCTAAGCGGAGATCATCAGACCGCCCAAACCATCCTGCGAGACTATTCTCCGACTCCCGGGCGCAGCCTCGCCGACTGTCTCGCACTCGCAACGGACTACGAAGCCCGACACGGAGAAGCACCCCTTCCCGACGACGCCTTCGCTACCGATGTGAGCGCCGCCATCGAAGCCCGGCGCGACTCCTTCGAGCCTCCTTCCTGGGATTAAATTTCACCCGTTTTCCAAAACTGTTGTACCCTGCGAAGAAAGACCTCGGAATTTCCATGGCCGATATCGATATTTCTCAGGACGAAGCAGACACCCTGCTTCAAATGGAGAAACGGCGCGCCGACGACCGTACCTCTCTCTTCCCCGCCTCCGGAGAACGACTCTCCGTAGCCCTCACTTCACTCGACAAACGCGAAAACTTCACTCTCGACATCACTCGCGCTCAAATCAGGCTCACCAAAGCCACCTACCAGAACCGTGCCCGCCAGGCCATCATGCTCATGCGCCTAGACCTCGACGGCCCGCCCCACCGAAATCCCGACGGCCTCGAAATCCCCTGCCCCCACCTCCACATCTACCGCGAAGGGTTCGCCGACAAGTGGGCTATCGCAGCGCCCCCGGAACGCTATCCTGATGTTGGCGACCTCTTCGCTACGTTCGAGGCATTCATGGCGCATTGCAACATCACCGACCCGCCGCAAATCGAGAAAGGTCTCTTCTCATGAGCGTTGCCGAAATCGAAAGCCTCCTCAACGACTACCGCGTCTGGCTCAAAGATAAAACCACGCTCCGCGAACTCAACGGCTCCTGGGTCGAAATCACCACCCCTTGGCTCGACCGGCACAACGACGCCCTCCAGATCTACGCCCGCCGCGAAAACGGCGGCTTCGTCCTCTCCGACGACAGCTACACCATCCACGATCTCGAAGGTTCCGGCTGTAGTCTCAGCACCGACAAGCGCCGCGACCTTCTCCGCATGACCCTCAACGGCTTCGGCGTCAAACTCAACAATGAAGCCATCGAAGTCCACGCCACGCCCGAAAACTTCGCCCTCCGCAAGCACAACCTGATTCAGGCGATGCTCGCCGTCAACGACCTCTTCTACCTCGCGAAGCCCGTCGTCGAAAGCCTCTTCTACGAGGATGTAGTTGCCTGGCTCGACGCCAGCGACATCCGCTACATGCCCAGAGTGAAATTCACAGGCATCAGCGGCTACGACCACCAATTCGACTTCGCCATCCCGAAGTCCCGCATACAGCCCGAGCGAATCCTCCAGGCCATCAACCGCCCGACCCGCGAAAGTGCCCTCCACTTCATCAACGCCTGGGGCGACACCCGCCAGGTCCGCGCCCCCGAGTCCAAAGCCTACGCCGTTCTGAACGACGACCAGCCCGTCTCGGAAGCGGTAATAGACGCCCTCCGAAACTACGACATCCGCCCCGTCCTCTGGGGTGAGCGTTTAGACATGGTCACCGAATTGGCGGCTTGATACTCTTTCCTCATCCATGTCCAGAATCAATCGCGCCATCAGGAAGATGAAAGACAGCTTCTCACTTGCGGGCTTCCTTCGGGTTGTCGCTTGGATTTTCATCATCGTCGCGGCCGGAATGGGTTCAACCGGCATCCTGCTTGTGTTGGTGGGGCAGGATCAGTGGCGCCAAGTACTTCCGGTCTCAACATTGGCTTTCGCCGCCGCCGGTGTGCTCATTAGCGTTGCAGGGCATTTATTCACGCAATCGCGTGACTTGAAGGAAAGTCAGGAGAAACGCTCAGAGTTCTATTTGGAAAGTTGTATTAAGGCCTATGAAGAGGCAAAAAAATGCTAGCCGACGACAACAACGACCGTCCTGCTTGGATTGCGGCCGGACGTGTGCTGGGGCATGCGAAAGCCCTCTCAGAAGAGGTCTCAGAAGACGCTCATCGCCGTGTTCTGGAACTGAGCCGTTTGAGCTATCGGACATTTTTTGACGGGTGCATTCGCGAGAAGAATGCCGCCTTCTTCTACGGCACAAAAGACCCCTCAATGAGTATGGAAGCTGCGGCCGCCGCCCATAGCGCTCAGGAGGAGCGGAACGGATACACTGTCATCTCAACCGTGCGTGCCATCGAAATCCGGGCAATCCGCCGGGTCTGGGAGGCTGCAAAATGGCCTGACGACTACAAGGACTCCGACCCGCTGGGAAAGTCTTTTAGCGAGGAGGAGCGAGGCAAGTTGCTTGGTCTCTATCCCGGTCTGCATCGGTATGTGGAAGACCTCGACACACACGGATCGGTTTATGGGAAGCGGTTCTCACGGGACAAACCATCCTCTGCCGGGGAGGGAGCGTGATGACCGTGCCGGCTCGTTTCTTCGCTCCCTTCATCGGTTCATGAGTCCGACGTTGCCAGCATTCCGAGCCCTCGCGCCGAATAAAAGCGTCCTCGCCGAGGGCCACCCTCTTGTCTACCCCATCGTGATCGGTGAACTCGTAGTCCATGTGAAGGACCGCAGCTCGGTCTTCTTCAACTTCGCTGCGCTGCCCAAAGGTAATCCTCGCTTCCCACGCAAGGTCGTTCACCGCGGTGAATCGAGGGACATCCTACGCAAATGGCATTGACCGGATCGCTTGAATCTGACGGTGTACAATTTCCGCTAAATGAATGCACCTCCCATGGCCTGCTCGGCATGTTTCTCTGATAGT
Source organism: Bryobacterales bacterium (assembly GCA_947467185.1). GTDB lineage: Bacteria > Acidobacteriota > Terriglobia > Bryobacterales > Bryobacteraceae > BOG-234. The sequence continues at coordinate 12,909 of CANIHR010000049.1, read as the reverse complement.
GGCCTCCGTGCGGACGCAGAGCGCAATGGCGAGCGTTCTGATAGCCCCTGTCCTCGTTGTGGGGAAGCTTCTGGGAGCAAACTGGATCGCGGAGAGATGGAGACGCTGGCCCATAAGTACTTCGTGTGGGGCTCAATGCAGCGTTCTGACTTTGGCATGGCGCCAAGCATTCAGTTCAATACTCACCAGGCGACTTCCGTCGATTTTCCGGTTTGGCTTGTTCGCGATGTAAAGTTATTTGAAGAAATCCTTGGGGTTGGCTTCTTCCACTACGGGCCGAACCTTTGGATGATTGGCGAGGTTGAGCCGCTGAAAGCGCTCCAAAACGCCACAACACGGACAGGAACTATTGAGCGTGTGCTCACCGAATATCCCACTGTCACAATCACGTCAGGCCAGACGTTCTTCCGGGTCCGCGTAAATCCATCGGCCCCGCGTGATCCTTCACAATATGACAGTCCACCTGAACCAAGCTTGGGGACTGGCCGGTTGGATAGCATCGACTGCCCCATTTTGTATGCGTCTGCTGACCTCGAACTCTGCTTGCATGAATGCCGGGTGTCTTCAGAGGATGATCTTTACTCCGCAACGTTGATTTCAAACCGTGCATTGACACTCCTGGATCTATCTGCTTTCCTCGATGAACCAGGCAATGTAACCGAATTCGAGAGTTTGGACATGGCTATCCACATGCTGTTTCTTGCGGGGAAACACTCATATGAAATTACTAGGGATTTGTCAAAGGCTGCCTTCAGTCGTGGTCTCGATGGCATCATCTTTCCGTCCTATTTCACTTATCTGCGCCGCGGGAACATGCCCTTTCAGACGGTTTATGGCATGTCGCATCGTCGCATCCCACAGTTCAGAGCGTACGAGCAGTCAAGGCCGGTTCAGAACTTGGCGATCTTTGGGCGACCTATTCGTGACGGGGTGCTATCAGTTAAAAGTATCGACAAGGTAATTCTTCGTAGAGTGTCATACGACTACCATTTTGGCCCGGCGTGATATTCGAATGGTTGGCAGCGCTCCCGCAATTGCCACCTCCACCCCTTGGGCAAGACTCGGCGTCTAACCAGCCAAATTCCAGTCACAACAATTTCACTCAACAGAATCAACAATATCCAGATATCTTGAAACTGCCCCATGCTACTTCTGTAACCGAAAACAGGAGCAGCCATGACCACATCGACCACTACCGAATCTACGATTTCCGAAGCGCAACTCAAAGCCAACCAAACCAACGCCCAGGCCTCCACCGGACCCCGCACGCCCGAAGGCAAAGCCAAATCCCGCATGAACGCCTTCCGGCACGGCCTCACCGGCCAGTTCTCCGTCATGTCCGAAGACGACGAACGCGCGTACAAAACCTACGAAACCGGCATCCTCGAAGCCCTCGCCCCCGTCGGCACTTACGAGCGCGATCTCGCTATCTGCATCGCCCAAAACCGCTGGCGTCTCCACCGCGCCCGGGCCCTCGAATCCAACATCCTCGGTCTCGGCCACCACCTGCTCGCCGACGAACTCGACGCTCCAACCGCAGAAGTCGAAGTGGCCGTCACCCAGGCGCAAACCTGGCTCAACCACCACCAGGCTCTCACCAACATGACCCTCTATGAAGCCCGCATCGAGCGCACCATCACCCACAACAAGCGGGAACTCGACGCCCTCCAGGCCACCCGAAAGGCCGCCGAAGCCCAGGCCCGCGAAGAAGCCGAGGTGCTCCTCGCGAATCAGTTGGCCCAGGACGAACAAAACCCGATCGATACCACCATTCAGGTCAATGGCTTCGTTTTTTCAACCACCAAAATCATCGCCGGCCTGACCCACAAACGCCGAGTCGAAGCCGCCCGCCGAGCCACCCAACACCCCGGGCAGCCCCACCCGAATCACCCGGTCACCCACCCCAAAGCCGCCTAACCCCCACCAACCCGAGGCCCCTCACCATGACCACGCCCGAACTACGCCCGGCCGACCGCCCAACCCCGAATCCGCTCCACCGCCCGCATCAGATTCTCATACGAATTCGCGTAGCTGAACCGCAGATACCCCTGCCCAAACTGCCCGAAACTCCCGCCATCCAGGCAAGCCACGCCCGCGTCATTCAGGAGCGAGTCCGCGATCTGCTTCGAAGTCATCCCAAGAGCCGCCGCGCTCGCCTTTACATTCGCGAACGCATAAAACGCGCCACCCGGCATCTCGCAACTCCACCCCGGAATCTCATTCAAACCGGCGCAGAACGCCGCCCGCCGACGCGCGAACTCGGCATTCATCCGGTCCACATCGTCCTGCGGACCCGTCAGCGCCGCCAGCCCAGCAATCTGCGTGAAAGTCGCCGTGCAACTCGTCGAATTGACCATCAGCTTGCCCACCGCTTCGGCCAGCCACTCCGGCATCACGCCGTAGCCCAGCCGCCAACCCGTCATCGCGTAGGTCTTCGAGAAGCCATCCAGGATGATTGTCTTCTCCGCCATCCCCGGCATGCTCGCAATCGAAACAGGAGCCTCTTGCCCGTAGTAAATCCGCGAGTAGATCTCGTCCGACAGCACCATCACATTGCGATCCCGCAGCAAATCCGCAATCGCCGCAATGTCCGCCGCCGGAATAATCCCGCCCGTTGGATTCTGCGGCGAGTTCAGGACCACCATCTTCGTCTTGTCGCTCAGGCTTGCCCGGAACACGTCCATGTCGAAGGAAAAACCGCGCTCCTCCACCAGCGGAATCGGCACAGCCTTCGCCCCCAGGTACCCAATCATCGACTCATAGATAGGGAACCCCGGATTCGGGAAAATCACCTCATCGCCCGGCTCCAGCAGCGCCATCATCGGATAAAAAATGATCGGCTTGCCGCCCGGCACCACAACCACGTTCTTCAAACCCACCGAAATCCCGCGTGTCCGCCCCACATACTCGGCGATCGCCTCCCGGAACTGTGGCAGCCCCGGCGTCGGCCCGTAGTGCGTAAAGCCGTCGTCCAGCGCCTTCTTGCCCGCCTCAATCACGTGCTTCGGCGTGTCAAAATCCGGCTCCCCAATCTCCAGGTGGATCACATCCCGACCCTGCGCCTCCAGCGCCCGAGCCCGTTGCAACACGTCGAACGCCGACTCAATCATCAGCCGCGACATTCTTTCAGCGAGTTTCATATCCAGTCAATATTCTATTCAACGAATCGTCCCCGCCCTTCGTCAGAAGTGTGTAACATGCTTTTAGCGGTGCCAACTCGCCCAGTTGCGACCTCCTCCCCGGATGCACAGGAGCAGTTCGTCAATGAGCATATGCGCCGCATCTTCCGCCAGATCTACCGCCTCGTCGGTAACGTTGAGGACGCGCAGGACTTAACCCAGGAAGCGTTCATCAAGGCCCTCCAGCGGCAGGACCAGCTCAAAGACGACGAAAAATCCGCCCACTGGCTCTCCCGGATCGCCACCAACACCGCTCTCGATTTCCTCCGCCGCCACAAGCGCGTCACCTTTTGTCAGATCAATGAAGCGCCCCTGAGTGATCTCGAAATGTCCCATTTTGAGACCCCGGAAGCTGGACTGCTCCGAGCCGAACGCCGCCAGTGGCTGGCAGAAGGCATGGAAAAACTGACCCCCCGCGAACGAGCCGCCCTCGTCCTCCGCGACATGGAAGACCTCCCCGCCGAAGAGGTCGCCCAGCGCCTCGATTGCTCCAAAGCGACCGTCCGTTCCCACATCGCCAACGCCCGAATCAAGTTGAAGAAATTCGCCGAAAGGAGAAAAGGTTAATGTCCCACCCCGCAGAACAGGATCTCGCTCTCTACGCCACTGGTGACCTCAGCTGGTTCTCCCGCCTCGGCATCAAAAGGCACCTCTGCGCCTGCACAAACTGCGCCGAAGCCGTCCAGGACTACCGCGAGATCACCGCGGATCTCGCCAGTTCCGAACCTCACATCGAAGACTGGAACAACCTCGCCGCCGAGATGAAGGCCAACATCCGGCTAGGCCTGGAAGCCGGAGCCTGCCTTCCGGTCTCTGCCCCGGCCCCGGCCGTCACCACGTGGTTCAGCCCCCGTTTCGCGCTGGCCTTCGCCAGCCTGATGTTCCTGATCGGAGCCGGAATCGTTCTCCGCCCCGACCAGCCGAAACCAACCCCGACTGTCCTCGCAGCCCATCAACAAAGCGTTCAGCAGCAAAGCGTCAAAGTCGATACCGAAGGAGTGACCATAACCAATGTCTACATGGAATAAGTCCCTCCTCGCGCTCGCCCTCTGCCTGCCGGCCTTCGCCCAGCCCGTGTTCGCTCAGGAACTTGCACTCGATCCGAATAATTCCGTCAAAATAGACCTCCCCGCCGATTCCCCGCTGACGCTGGTCTCCTCCACTCTCGGCGAATCGCGCGCGACCACCCGCGGCGGGGCGATGGTCCTTGACCTCCATATGTCCGTCACTCTCCGCAACGCCGGCTTTCGCCGCGTCCGGGGTGTGACCTTGCTGATCACCGCCCAGGAATCCGCCCCCGGCGGCAAAGGCTCGGTCGCCCGCCCGTCCATCGACGTGCCCCCCAGCCAGGAATTCACGATTCCCGTCGAACTCCGGCTCTTACGACCCGTCCAGTCCCCCGCCGGCCCCGTCGTCCGCGTTCAGCTCGACGGAGTCCTCTTCGACGACCTCAGCTTCTTCGGCCCCAACAAGCTCAACTCCCAGCGCGCCATGACGGTCTGGGAAACTGAAGCCCAACGTGACCGCGCGTACTTCCGCCGCACCCTCCAGGCGAAAGGCGAAAAGGGCCTCCGCGACGAAATGCTCGCCGCCCTCACCCGCCAGGCCGACCGCCAGAAGCTCGAATCCGCCACCAATATCACCCCGGCAGCCGCCGAGCACGTCGCCCAGTACGCTTTCCTCGCCGTCCCCCACTCCCCCGTGGAACCGACGGAAGCGACGGCCTCCGGTCTTGACGTCATCAACCGCTCCGGCCGCCCCATCCGCCACATCGAACTCGGCTGGATCGCTCGTGATGCCGAGGGCCACGAAGTCGCCCTCCTGACGCCGCCGACCACCCCGGTCGCCCTGGCGCCCGGTCAGAAATCCCGCGTTCCCCGCGCTGGCAAACCCCTCGACGTCCCCCGCCTCACCGGCTTCGTCAGGCAGGTCGAATTCGCCGACGGCAAGGTCTGGGTCCCCACCCGCGAGGACCTGTCCGGCTCCCCGCTGCTCCGCGTTCTGGCCCCCTCCCCGGAAGAGCAGCGCCTGGCCGACGTCTACAACAAGAAGGGCATTGCCGCCCTCATGGCCGATTTGAATCGCTACTAGCCAGGCACGTATAAAATACGACCAACGGCCTTATGCGTACAATTTGTGCGATTCCCTTCATAGCTCTGACCCTTGTTTCCTGCGGTGGCACCAAAACCGAAGCACCTGTAGCGGCCAAACCCGCCAAGCCCATCGGCGCCACCATCGAAATTCCGACTCCCCTGGGTCTTCCCCCGGTTCCGGTCCCGGCTGACAATCCGCCCACCGCCGAGACCGTCGCGCTCGGCAAGAAGCTCTACTTCGATACGAAACTCTCGGCCGACGAGACCATCTCCTGCGCCAGTTGCCACGGAGCCGACAAGGGTTATACCGATAACCAGCAGTTCTCCGCCGGAGTCGGCGGTAAGCTCGGTGGACGCAACGCCCCCACGGTCGTGAACGCCGCCTATAATCCCCAGCAGTTCTGGGATGGCCGCGCCGCCAGCCTTGAAGCCCAGGCCGAAGGCCCCATCGCGAACCCGGTTGAGATGAATCTCCCGCACGCCGAAGCCGTCAAACGCCTCAACTCCGATCCGTCTTACAAACCGCTCTTTGAAAAAGCCTTTGGCCCTGGCGAAATCACCATGGAAAAGGTCCGGATGTCGATTGCCAGCTACGAACGCACCATCCTCAGCGGCAACTCCCCCTTCGATCGCTACCAGTTCGGTGGCGACAAGAAAGCTCTCTCCCCCGCCGCCATCCGCGGTCTGGCGCTCTTCAAAAACGCCGAGCGTACCAACTGCGTGAAGTGCCACACCATCGACGAGAAGTTCGCCCTCTTCACCGACGGCAAGTACCACAATCTCGGAGTCGGTCTCGACACCGAAGGCGAGTTGAAGGACAAGGGCCGCTTCGACCAGACGAAGGCCGAAGCCGACAAGGGTGCCTTCCGCACCCCCACTCTCCGCAACATCGCCCTCACCGCCCCCTACATGCACGACGGTTCCCAAAAGACCCTTCGCGCAGTGGTCGATTTCTACGTCGGAGGCGGCAGCTCCAACCCGAACCTCGACAAGGAAATCAAGCAGCTTCACCTCAACGACGCCGAGCGCAACGACCTCGTAGCGTTCCTCGAATCCCTCACCGGAGACATCCCCAAATGAGACGCCTCGTAGCCGTCGGAGCGCTCTTCTTAGCCGCCTGTTCCGCCCCCAAACCGGCCGAAGTGACGAAGAAGGAAGAGCCGCCCAAACCCGTCTACTTTAAGGTGGACGCCGCCACCGCCGGCACCGTCTCCGGCAAGATCCTCTTCACTGGCAAGAAGCCCGCCCGCAAGAAGATCGATGTTGATGAAGACCGCCAGTGCGCCGCCATGCACAAAGACGGACTCTACGACGAGTCCGTCATCGTCAACAAAAACGGTACCCTCGCTAACGCCTTTATCTACGTGAAGCAGGGCCTCGAAGGCAAGACGTTCGAGCCGCCGACCACGCCCGTCAGCATCGATCAAAAAGGCTGCTGGTTTGGCCCCCGCGTCCAGGGGATCCACACCGGCCAGCCCCTGCTCGTCTCGAACTCCGACCCGGTCACGCACAACATCCACCCCCTGGCGCAGGTCAATCGCGCCTGGAATCAGAGTCAGGACCCCGGCTCCGAACCTCTGAAACGCCGCTTCATGCAGCGCGAAGTCATGATCAAAATCAAGTGCAACATCCACTCCTGGATGCGCGCCTGGATCGGGGCTGTCGAGCACCCCTACTTCGCCGTCACCGGCACCGATGGCAGCTTCGAAATCAAAAACCTCCCCCCGGGAGAATATACTGTCGAAGCGTGGCATGAGCAGTATAGAACGCAGGAAATGAAGGTAACCGTCCCGCCTTCTGGTAAACAGGAAGCGACCTTCACTTTTAAGGGAGAATAAGATTCATGAATTGGAAAAAGTGGGCCGCCGGCGCAACGCTGACGCTGATGCTGATCGGCTGTACCCCGGCGAAGAAGACCGGCTATCGAATCTTTGTCGCCAACGAAACCTCCGGCGACATGACCGTAATTGACTCGGCGACCATGAACGTCATCGCCACCGCCCGCCTCGGCAAGCGCCCCCGCGGCATGCACCCGAGCCCCGATGGCAAGCTGATCTACGTGGCCCTCTCCGGCACGCCCGCTGCGCCTCCGGGAGTCGATGAAGACACCCTGCCGCCCCCCGACAAGACAGCCGACGGCATCGCCGTTTTCGACACTGAAAAGCTGATGGTCACGAAGGTTGTCAATGCCGGTTCGGACCCCGAAAATTTCGACGTCAGCCACGACGGCAAGTTCATTTACGTCTCGAATGAAGACACCGCCGGAGTCGGCTTCGTCGACCTCGCGAAGGGCGAACTCACCCAGACCGTCAAGACCGGCGAACAGCCCGAAGGCGTGACTGTCACGCCCGATGGCAAGCTCATCTATTCCACCGCCGAAGAAGATGGCACCATCTCGGTCATCGACCCTGTTGCAGTCAAGCTCCTGAAGACCTTCAAGGTCGGTCGCCGTCCCCGCAACATCGTCTTCATGCCGGATGGCAAAACCGGGTACGTCAACGCCGAAAACGACGCCGCTGTCGTCCTGTTCGATGCCGTGAAAAACGAAATGGTGAAGGCCATCGAACTCGGCACGCCCGGCGAAGTGAAGCCCATGGGCCTCGTCCTCTCGCCCGACGCAAAGCACCTTTACGTCAGCACCGGCCGTGGCCACAAGGTCTTCGTCATCGACACGGCGACCAACCAGTCGACCGCGAACTTCGAAGTCGGTCAGCGCCCCTGGGGCATCGGCATCTCGCCCGACGGCAAGACCCTCTTTACCGCCAACGGCCCGTCCGGTGATATCTCCGTCGTCGATCTCGCCACCAACACGGTGACGAAGAAGATCAAGGGCGGCACCGGCACCTATTCGGTCGTTGTCCTGCCCAACTGAGCCTCGGCCGCCTCAATAGCAGCACCCAGTTCCGTCGGTTCGTGATCGGGTTCATACGACCACCGGCCCGATGCCGGATCGACGGAGCAGTGCTGCAGCATCCGCAGCGCCGGAGTGGTGTCCACATCCGGGTGTCGGTGGCGCAGCAGCAGCTTGTTCCGGATCAGTTCGGTCAGTTCGCTGTGTTCCCGGTCGTCGCTTTGCCGCTGCTTGCTTCTGGATTCCGTTACATCCACATGGACACCTCTGGTGGCGTCGGAAACGACGATCCGGTAGCCCTGCTTCATCAGCCGGCAGGCGAACTCACGGTCTTCACTGCCCCAGCCCGTGAAGCCTTCGTCGAACCAGATATTCCCGGACTTCCGGACACTGAAGTTGCAGCCCGAAATCGCCATCCACGGCGACCTCGATCGGGCCCATGACTCCTGTTGCCGGGCCTCGGATTCCAGCGGGTTGATCTGCGCCATTTGCTCCGCAAGGTTGAGGGCGTCCGCCGCATTGATCGGGGGGCGCTCCCGGCGCACTTCCAGGTGTTCCCGTGTGCCGCAGCAAAGTACCTGGCTGCCGCCATGATGCGCCTCCAGATGAGCCTCCAGGAAGTTGGGTCGGACCACCATATCTCCATCCAGAAACACCAGGATGTCGCCCGTGGCGCAGCGGATCGCATTGTTCCGGGACCGGCAGAGGCGAAACCCTTCGTCGGGTTGCCAGAGGTAACGGATGTCCAGACCGTGGTGCCTTGTCTGTTCCGCCACCAGGCGGAGAACCTCCGGTTCGGAGCCATCGTCGGCAATCAATACTTCGAAAGACTCCCGGTACGTCTGGTTGGCCAGCGACTCCAGCAGCCACGGGAGTGTCAGCGGTTGGTCGAACGTGCAGATGATGACGCTGATCATTGGACGGGCCGAACACCGCCGGCCGTAACCGTGTGGATACCGGTCGCCGTTTTGACCAGCAGAAAACCATTTGGATCCAAACCCGCCGTGACTCCGATAACTCCTTCCACTTCCACCGCCTTACCCCTCGCGTAACTGGAGCATTCTTCGAATCTTCGAAGAATCTCAGCTCGGGACATTTTCGTCAAGTGCAAACTGAGTACCAACACTCGCTGCAGCAACGCTTCCAGGTCAAAAGTCTGTCCGGTTTCGAGGGATAAAGAGGTGGCCAGTCCGGCGAGTTCGGCCGGGAAACGTTGCTGATTCACGTTGATCCCGATGCCCGCAATCAGAGCGTCATCCGCCGCCTGTACCAGGATGCCGGCGACCTTGCGCTCGTTCAGCATCACGTCATTCGGCCAGCGAAGGTCAGCGGCGACACCGGCAACTTCCTGAAGTGCCTCCTGGACGGCGAGGCCCAGCGCCAGCGTCACGAACGGCCCCACACCGGGGATACGGAGAATGATCGAGAGGTAAAGGCCGCCCAGGTCTTCGGAGTGCCACGAATGCCCGTGGCGCCCGATGCCGGCGGACTGGCTTTCGGCGACGACGGTGGTCCCGTGCGCTGCGCCTTCTTTGCCATCAATGCGCGCCGCCAGCGCCGCCGCATCCTTCATGGTGGAGGATGTGACTCGCAGGCGGTGGATCACAGCAGCTCCAGGCGGAAACTGAGGTCCACAGCGCGGGCTGAATGCGTGATGGCGCCCGATGACACAAAGTCCGCGCCGGTCTCAGCATAAGCCCGAACGGTGGAGAGGTTGATGCCGCCCGAAAGCTCCACCTTCGCCCGTCCGGCGATGATCGCGATCCATTCGCGAGCCTCATCAGGCGTCAGGTTGTCGAGCAGCAGGTGGTTCGCGCCGCACTCCAGAGCTTCGTGCAATTCGGCCAGCGTCCGGACTTCAATCTGGACCGGCACATTCTGCTTCGCCGCGGCGGCCAGCGCGGGCGCAACGCCGCCTGCTGCGGAGATGTGGTTGTTCTTAATCAGGATCGCGTCCCACAGGCCCATCCGGTGGTTGACGACTCCGCCGGCCAGGGCCGCGGCTTTCTCCAGACGCCGCAGTCCGGGCGTGGTCTTGCGTGTATCGAGGACGCGGCATCCGGTGCCTTCAACGAGTTTGGCGAACTGGCGGGCCAGCGTGGCCACGCCCGAGAGCCGCTGCAGAAAGTTCAGGGCGACCCGTTCGCATTCGAGCAGAGTCCGCGCCGAGCCAATCACTTCGGCGACGATCTGCCCGTCATGCAATTGCTCGCCATCGGAATGCAAGAGTTCCAGATGATCGACCCCGCCGCGCTCATCGTAGATGGCGCGTAGAAGGTCGGTACCCGCCAGGACCAGGTCCTCGCGGGCAAGAAAAATACCTCGCGCCCGCGTCTCTTCCGGGACGCAGGCGAGGGTGGTGAGATCGCCCCCGCCGATGTCCTCGGCGAGGGCTCTGCGGATGGCGTCAATGACCTCAGAGTGCATTCAGCTTGGCTAGTTGGGCTTCGTACTCTGCGAGTTTCGTGCGGATGGAGTCGATGATCTTCGCGGGCGCTTTGCCCAGGAAGGTATCGTCGGAAAGCTGGCGCTTCGCGTTGGCGATGTTCTTCTCCAACTGCTCGCGCTCCTTCTCTAGTCGCTTCTTCTGGATCTCGGCCTGCTCTGCCGAAACATTGACGGAAAGATCGAACGCCGACGTGGAGCGTATCGGGCCCGAAGTCGGCACATCGCCCTTCGTGAACGTGATACCGGAGAGGCGGCGAACGACTTCGGTATCGATGTCGATGCTGATGCAGCCTTCGAGCGGAGCCTTCGGGTCGAGGCCGAGTTCGGCGCGCAGATTGCGGCCGGCGCGAACCACGTCCTGCAGCAAGCCGATCTGCGCTTCGGCTGTCGGGTTGTCGAGGGCTTCGTCGTACTGCGGATAAGCCTGCAGCGAGATCGACTGGCCGTCGCGGCCTTCACCCAGACGATGCCACAATTCCTCGGTGAGGAACGGCATCACGGGGTGCAGCAGCTTCATGGTCGTTTCGAACACCTCGGCGATGTTGCTCCAGTCGCCCGAGACCTTCTTGAGCTCGATGTACCAGTCGCAGAAATCGTCGTAGATGAAGTGCCAGATGGTCTGAGCGGCTTCATGATAACGATAGCTGTCGATGGCGCGGTTCATGTCGCGCGCGGCCTGGTTGAGGCGGGAATAAATCCACTTGTCTTCCAGCGAATGCACGCCGGTGGAAGGCGCAATGCCTTCCACGTTCATGAAGATGAAGCGGGCCGCGTTCCAGATTTTATTGGCGAATGCACGGGCCGTTTCGAGGCGGTCCGTGGAGAAGACAATGTCGGTGCCGGGGGCCGCGCCGGTCAGCAGCGCGAGGCGCACGGCGTCGGTGCCGTACTGGTCGGTGACCACCAGCGGATCGATGACGTTGCCCTTGGTCTTGGACATCTTCTGCTTTTCGGCATCACGGACCAGGCCGTGGATGTAGACCTTGTGGAAGGGCACTTCGCCCATGAACTCGATGCCGAGCATGGCCATACGCGCCACCCAGAAGAACAGGATGTCGAAGCCGGTGATGAGGAGGCTGGTGGGGTAAAACGCCTTCAGGTCTTCTGTCTGGTCGGGCCAGCCGAGAGTCGAGAAAGGCCACAGACCGGAGCTGAACCAGGTGTCGAGAACGTCGGTATCCTGACGCAGCGTGCCGTCGCACTTCGGGCAGTCGCTGATGTCTTCGCGCGAGGCGGTTTCCTGGCCGCAGGAATCGCAATACCAGACGGGGATGCGGTGGCCCCACCACAACTGGCGCGAGATACACCAGTCGCGGATGTTGTGCATCCACTCATTCCACGTCTTGACCCAGACTTCGGGGACGATGTCGATGCGCTTCTCTTCGACGGCGGCGATGGCTTTGGCGGCGATGTCCTTCGTCTTCACGAACCACTGCTTCGAGACGAGGGGTTCGACGACGCTGCGGCAGCGCTGGCACTTGCCGATGGAAAGGGTATGGTCCTGAATGCTGACCAGCAGACCCTGGGCTTCCAGGTCTTCCACGATGCGCTTGCGGGCTTCGTAGCGGTCGAGACCGGCGTAGACACCGGCGGCGGCCGTCATCTTCGCGTCCTGGCCGATGACCTGGATGATTGGGAGATTGTGGCGCTTGCCAGCTTCGAAATCGTTCGGATCGTGCGCGGGCGTGATCTTCACGCAGCCCGTGCCAAATTCGGGGTCGGCCATGTCGTCGCGGACGATGGGAATCTCGCGATTCATCAGCGGCAGCGGGACGTGGGTGAGACCGTCGTAGCGGGTGTCACTAGGGTTGACAGCAACCGCAGTGTCCCCCAGCATCGTTTCCGGACGGGTAGTGGCGACGACGAGCGGACCATACTTCAGGTGCCACATGTGGCCCTGAGTTTCCTCGTGGACGGTTTCGAGGTCGCTGATGGCGGTGTTGCAGCCGGGGCACCAGTTGACCATGTACTCGCCGCGGTAGATGATGCCGCGTTCGTAGAGGTTAACGAAGACTTCACGGACGGCGCGGGACAGGCCCGGGTCCATGGTGAAGCGTTCGCGGGACCAGTCGCAGGAGGCGCCGATCTGGATCATCTGGCGCTTGATGGTGCCGCCGGATTCCGCCTTCCATTCCCAAACCTTGTCGATGAACTGTTCGCGGGTCAGGTCGCGGCGATAGAAGATGCCCTGCGCCTGGAGCTGGCGGGAAACGACCATCTCGGTGGCAATACCGGCGTGATCGGTGCCGGGCAGCCAGAGGGTGGAGTCACCCTTCATGCGGTGCCAGCGGACGGTGACGTCGATTTCGGTGTGCTCCAGCATGTGGCCCATGTGGAG
>CANIHR010000048.1 GCA_947467185.1 Bryobacterales bacterium | reverse complement strand
GGGAGCTTCAGAGGTTTGCGTTTGAGCGTTTCCGCTTTTCTCGCCGCTCGCCGCCGTTGTTGCTTGCGTCGGGCACAAGAAAAATATAGCATCCGGGCACAAAACAACGCAAGCCTTTCACTCAAAATAGTTTTCGAGACCGCCCGTAAGCCTCAGAAAAGAAGCGAGTTAGTGGCTTGTTTTTTATTTGAAACGCGTTTGCGACACGTTTGCCGGCATGAATGACCGCATCATATTAAGGGACGCGATTTTCTGCGGCGATTTGAAGCGCTTCCTGGTAGCTGGGTAGCTCCCGATTCCTCTGGAATTGGCCCCAGTGCGCTTTCCCATAAAGGATTTTTACCCGGGGCTCGGCCAGGTCTACGTTGCCGGCCCACATTGCACGATTGAATTCCGCGAAGTTGGGGAGAGGTTCGTCCCACTGGACGGCCTGCCCCTGGGAACCAATCTGGATGAAGGCCGCTGTATAGAACAGATGGGAGAGCTGGCGCATCAGGTGGAGTCGCGCCCACTGATATGGCGTTGGAGTGACGTCGAGGTATTCGGCGAGGAAGCCTCGCTCCTGACTTTCGTCTGACAGGAGATGATTGGCGACTACCGCGAGATCGGCATACCGGTCGTTACGGAAGGCAGCTTCCCAATCGACCAGCCAGAGACGGGAGCCGTCGATGAGGATGTTGTCGGGCTTAAAGAGGTCGTTATGACTGGAGACTCTGTCGGTGTCCGGGCAGGTGTATGCGGCGACCAGTTCCTGATGAGCTGCCATGAAGATGGCCATGTCTTCCTCGGGAAGCAGACCGGACACCTGGAAGCGAGTCATAAATCCTTGCGGACATTGCGTTTTTCCCGAGCAGAAAGGTGCAGGTGGTGTTGAAGGGTGCCTCATCAAACAGCGGGAGGTCATGAAGTGACCGGATAAGCCGCGGTAAACGCAGGCGAGCTTCGGCCTGCGACGGGGGATGGACCCGGACGAAGTCGGTGATGGAGACGCGGGCCTCGGTGTCGATGTAGCGCACCGGGGGCGCAATGCCGGCGTCCGCTGCCAGGTTCATACAGGTGTAATGCCGAGTGGGATCTTCATTGCGCATGATGATCTTCAGGAGATAGGGCGTTTCGTGGACAACGATGCGGTAGACGAGGGCGTTGGTGTGGCCGCCGGTTACGGTGGAGATGCTCTCAAAGGTGGAAACATGGAAGGCGGACTGGAGGCCGCGGGTGACAGCGGAAAGCTTGTCTTCCGGAATCAGGGGCTGTGGCGGCGTTTGTGGATTCATCTGGCTGCTCCTCACAGGGAATACAGTCGATACTACCCGAAGAACGGCCCCCTGGATAGTCTTGTTTTCAATACTTTAGCTTGCTATTCTGGAACTGTGGAGGAGTGATTTCTCTACGCTTCGCCGGGAATTGCTACGTGACGGCCTGAACCAGGCTATACTCTATGCTGTATAGCTGATCGTTCTTTGGTGCTTGTCCTGAATCGCAATAAAACAGTAGGGCTGCGCAGCTGAAATCCGCTGTGGCAGCCTGTTTTTGTTTGTAGCGGGCTTCGTTTGGAGTCATTGGGAAACGGTTCCCGGGCGATGTTGGCTTTGATTTTTAAGTAGAGGTTTTTTTAGCATGAGAGAAAAAGGTACTGTGAAGTGGTTTAACGCGGCCAAGGGCTTCGGATTCATTCAGCGCGAAACGGGCGAAGACGTCTTCGTTCATTTCTCCGCCATCCAGTCGAACGGCTACCGTTCGCTCGATGAAGGTGCGCGAGTTGAGTTTGAAGTGACCCAGGGGCCCAAGGGTCTCCAGGCGTCGAACGTCACCGCAATCTAAATGATCAGCGCCGGGAGGGCGGGAGTTTCACGCTCCGGCCCTCCCGCAACACCGATCGCCGGCAGCACAAAACGAGTTGAGGTGGAATGAGTAAAGAAGACAGTATTGAAGTAACCGGAACCGTTCTGGAAAAGTTTCCGAGCGGTCTGTTTAGTGTTCAACTGGAACACGAACGCATCGTCCTGGCACACCTTGCAGGTCGGCTCCGCCGCAATCGCATTCGCGTACTGGCGGGCGACAAAGTCACGATGGAGCTTTCCCCATACGATTTGACCAAGGGCAGAATCACCTTCCGCCACCGGTAAGAGCGCTTTTCATCTTCGGCACGCGCCCCGAAGCAATCAAGCTTTCCCCCGTTATTCTCCACATGAAAGCGCGGCCGGACGTTTTCGACGTCCGCGTCGCCGTAACGGCTCAGCATCGGCAGATGCTGGACCAGGTCCTCGCAGTTTTCCGTATTGTCCCCGACTTTGATTTGAATCTGATGTTGCCGGGCCAGACTCTGGCTCAGTCGACCTCGCGTATGCTGGCAGCTCTGGAACCGGTATTCCAGGAGGCCCAGCCGGACATTGCCTATGTACAGGGCGACACCACCTCGACGTTTTGTGGAGCGCTTTCGGCGTTTTACGCCGGGGTGAAAGTGGGCCATATCGAGGCGGGATTGCGGACGGGAGATCTGCTGCAGCCGTTTCCGGAAGAGGCGAACCGGGTATTGACCGGGCGGCTGGCGACGCTGCACTTTGCGGCGACCGAGGGCTCGAAGGAGAACCTGCTGCGCGAAGGGGTAGCACCGGAAGTGATCCACGTAACCGGAAATTCGGGCATTGACGCCGTCCTGAACGTGCAGAAACGGCTGGAGACCGGGGAACTGACGGGATCGGACTGGAATTTCCCGCAGCCCGGAAAGCAACTGGTGCTGGTAACGGCTCACCGGCGGGAGAGTTTTGGCGGCGGGATGGAGTCGATTTGCCGGGCGCTGGTGCGGCTGGCGGCGCGCGGGGATGTGGAGATTGCGTTTCCGGTACATCGCAACCCGAACGTGCTGGGTCCGGTGCAGAAGTATCTGGAGGGGGTGGCAGGGATTCACCTGCTGGAGCCTCTGGATTACGTTCCATTTGTGGATCTGATGCGGCGGGCGACCATTTTGCTGACGGATTCCGGCGGCGTGCAGGAAGAAGGTCCGTCGCTGGGCAAGCCGGTGCTGGTGATGCGGGAGAAGACGGAGCGGCCGGAAGCGGTGGAAGTGGGCACGGTGCGGCTGGTGGGAACGGACGAAGACCGGATTGTGGCTGAGGTGTCGCGACTGCTGGAGTCTGCGGAGGCCAGGGCCGGGATGTGCCGGGTTCATAACCCTTATGGGGATGGCCATGGGAGTGAGCGGATTGCCGACGCAACGCTGAAATTTCGGCACTTGTTAAGATAGAAACAGAAATTCATGCCAATCTACGAATACAAATGCCAGGCGTGTGGCAAGGTTTTTGAGCGCATCCAGAAGTTTTCGGATGCCCCCCTGACCACGCACGACGATTGTGGCGGGACCGTAGACCGGTTAGTCTCTGCGCCCGCATTTCACCTGAAGGGGTCCGGCTGGTACGTGACGGATTACGCCAAGGGTGGTAGTGGGGGGCCGATTAAGCCGGCCGATAAGAGCAGTTCGTCGTCTGAGTCATCCGATTCGAAATCGTCGGATTCAAAGTCAGAATCGAAGTCGGAGACGAAGACCGAGACCAAGACGGAGTCGAAACCCGCCGCCTCCGAATCTAAACCAGCAAGCAGCAGTTCCACGACGGACTCGAAGTAGTTTCGAAGCCAGGGCTGCCGGAATACGGAAGTCATGACCGCAGCACCAACCATAGCCGAAGAGATTCTTGACCTGAAACGGGAGCGGCGCGCCATTATTCTGGCGCACCACTACCAGGACGCGGAGATTCAGGAGATCGCCGATTTCACGGGCGACAGCCTGGAACTGGCGCGGGCCGCAAGAGACGCCGAGGGCGACGTGATCGCTTTCTGTGGCGTCTGGTTCATGGCGGAGACGGCAAAGGTTCTGAGTCCATCACGAGTGGTGATTGTGCCGGACCAGAACGCCAGCTGCAGTCTGGTGGAAGGTTGCCCGGTAGAACCGATTCGCGAGTATCGCCGGCGGCATCCGGACCACGTGATTGTCAGCTACATCAACACTTCGATTGAGGTGAAGGCGGAGTCAGACCTTCTGTGCACGTCACGGAACGCGGTGAAGATTGTGAATTCGATCCCGGCGGACAAGACGGTGCTGTTCCTGCCGGATCGCAATCTGGGGAATTACGTAAAGCGCGAGACGGGCCGGGAGAATTTGAAGATCTGGCAGGGATCGTGCATTGTTCACAACACTTTCCCGGTGAGGCGTCTGCTGGAAGCGAAGGCGCTGTACCCATCCGCGATTGTGGTTTCGCACCCGGAATGCCCGGAAGCGGTGCTGGAGCACTCGGATTTCATTGGGTCGACGTCGGCCATTGTGGATTACGTGGCGGCGCATGCGAGGCGTGACTTCATTGTGATGACGGAGTCCGGGGTGAACTTTTCGCTGGAGCGTGTGGCCCCGACGAGCAAGTTCCATTACGTGGCGAACGAGAACTGCAACTGCAGCGAGTGTCCGTTTATGCGGCTGAACACGCTGGAGAAGCTGCGGGATTCGTTGCGGACACTGACACCACGGGTGGAACTGTCCGCCGACCTGATTGCGAAGGCTCTGCTACCGCTGGAACGCATGCTGGCTGTAAAGTAGATCTGGTGAAGCCTCTGGTTGACACATTCGGCAGGGTGCACGACAACCTGCGGATCAGTGTGACGGATCGCTGTAATATCCGCTGTTTCTACTGCATGCCGGAAGAAGGCGTCAAGTTTTTTGACCGGCACGACGTGCTCAGTTTCGAAGAGATTGAGAAGTTTGTGCGGGCGTCGGTGCCTTTGGGGATCAACAAACTGCGGATTACGGGTGGCGAGCCGCTGGTGCGGCGGGATCTGCCGGAGCTGATTCGGCGGCTGGTGGCGATTCCCGGGATTCGGGATATTGCACTGACGACGAACGCGGTACTTCTGGAACAGTTCGCGGTACCGTTGCGGGAGGCCGGACTGCACCGGTTGAACATCCACCTGGATACCCTGGATCGCGAGAAGTTTAAGCAGATTACCCGGCGAGATGACTTGCCGAAGGTGCTGGCCGGGATTGACGCGGCGGTGAAGGCAGGCTTCGAGAAGATCAAGCTTAACGTGGTGGCGGTGAAGGGGCTGATGGAGCCGGATATTGTTCCGATGGCCCGTTACTGCCGGGAGCGCGGATTCGAGCCCCGGTACATCGAGTTCATGCCGCTGGATTCGCAGGAACTCTGGAAGCGGAAACAGGTGTTGACGGCGGACGAGATGATCGCGATGATTTCAAGCGAGATCGGGCCGCTGGAAGCTGTGCCGGACGCGGATCCGCGGGCGCCGGCGACGGAATACCGGTATGCGGATGGTGGTGGGGCGGTAGGGTTCATCGCTTCGATCAGCAAGCCGTTCTGTTTGAACTGCAACCGGATTCGGCTGACGTCGGACGGGAAGCTGCGGTACTGCCTGTTTGCGATTGAAGAGATGGATGTAAAGGGCTTGCTGCGGGGCGGGGCGAGCGACGAAGAGATCCAGGCGGCGATCCGGAAGAACGTGGCGGATAAGTGGCTGGGGCATGAGATTAACTCGGCGAAGTTTGTGCCTCCGCCTCGGCCGATGTATGCGATTGGCGGGTAGGGACCACATGGTTATCCCTGACGATCCGAGCGGCCTTCGCGAGTACGACGAGCGTTTCATTGCTGCAGTCGAAAAGGGGCGGCAGGAAGCAGCGCGCGGCGACTTGCTGGAACACGACGAGGTGGTCGCCCGAATTGAGCGGTTGCTGCAGGGCTAAAATCAGGCGGAACTTCCAGCTGAGAGCGGCGTCTACACCAGCGAAAAACACGCACGTTGCTTTTCGCGTCGACCGGTCGAAGACGAAATTCAAGAGTGCGGCGAGACAAGAGGGAGAACTTTCATGTTCGAACAAACGTTCGTCGACACGCAGACCCGCGCTCGTCAGCCGTGGTCGCTGGCCGCATCCGCTGCGGTCCAAACGGGACTGGTTGGGTTGCTGCTGATTATTCCGTTGTTGCATCCGGAGGGTCCGATGATGCGACTGGATGGACCTCCGGTGGTTTATCGGCCGATGACTATGGCTCCGATTCCGGTTGTGATTCCAGCTGGTTCTAAAATCGCTCGACCTACCGGGCTGGTCTTTTCGTCGGCTCTGACGGCTCCAAGGACGGTGCCCACTGGAGTGGTGCGAATCACGGATGCCCCGGAGTTTGTGGGTGAGGTGGGTTCCATACCCAGCGCTGTTGGTGACGCGATAAATACACTGATTGGTGCGATTCCGAAGGCTGGCGTGCCTGCAGTAGTGAAGCCGCCTGCAACTGTGGTGGAAACTCCCCAGCCCCCTGCGGCGCCACTTCGTGTGAGTACGAATGTGCAGGCGGCGTTGCTGATTTTCGGGCCGAAGCCGGTTTATCCTCCGCTGGCGAGAGCGACGCGACAACAGGGGCGTGTGCGGCTGCAGGCAATTGTGGGCGCGGATGGAGCGATTCGAAATCTGCGGTTGATCAGTGGTCCGCCGCTGCTGGTGGAGAGTGCGCTGGAGGCCGTGGGGCGGTGGAGATACCGACCGACGATTCTGAATGGCGTGCCGGTTGAGGTAACTACGGAAGTGGAAGTGAACTTCACCCTATCGCAATAGCGCCAAACCGCCGATAGAAGGTCAACTCGAAATCCGCGCTGCCCGATCACACCTCGGTCTGGGGTGAGGGCAGCGCGGCGAGCTCGAATATGTGGTGATAATGGAAGGGTCATGATGGACCGCATTACCTGGAATCCGGGTCAGATGAATGGACAGCCCTGTATTCGTGGCATGCGGCTGACGGTTCGGCGGGTGGTGTCGGCGGTGGCGGCGTACCCGGACCGGGCCGAGCTTTTTCGGAATTACCCCGACCTGGATGAAGAGGATGTCCGCCAGGCACTGGAGTTTGCTGCTGCCAATCTGGGTGATGAAGTGTCCGAAATGTCCGCCGCGTGATTCGCTTCCCTTTGCTGCTGGATCAGGGTGTCCCGGTGGATGCCGCCAACTTGCTGCGAGAGCGGGGCTATCGCGCTACCCATGTATCGGAAATCGGGATGACGACGCACTCAGACGCGGAGATCATTGAGGCCGCGGCGCAGATGCACTCGGCGATTCTGACGCTCGATGCTGATTTCCACGCTTTGATTGCGGTCCAGCGGCTGGCGCGACCGTCCGTCGTTCGGCTTCGGATGGAAGGTTGCCGGGCCGAAGCCTTTGTCAGTGTCGTTGCACCGGTGCTGGTGCGCTATGAGCAGGAACTGCTGAGCGGCGCGTTCGTTTCGATTCGAGGGAGTAGAGTGACGTGTCACCTGCTGCCCATCACCCGCGCGATCTTCTGAGAGGCTCAGCCCCTGTAGTTAGTGAGCTGGATTCCGAGCTCGCGGACCAGGGCTTTGGTTTCGGGGGCGGTGAGGGCGGCGAGTTCGATGGCTCGGCTCTCTTTGAGGCGGGTTTGGGCGATTCTTAGCTCGGCTCCCAGGGTTCCGGGGTGGCACATAAGTTCGGTGCGGCCTTCGGGGAGGCGCTTCAGGGTCTCGCGGAGGCTTCCGGTGTGGAGAGTTCCGGTGATCTGGAAGCCGGCGAAATGGTCGGTGGAGCGGAGTCCGGCGAGCTGTTTGTTGAAGTTCGGGATCACCATGCGCATGCCGAGAGTCACGGCCCGTTTCTTCAATGCGACTTGACTGTCGAGGGCAAAGTCGAAGGGGCGGCGGACCCAGGGGATGTTGAATTCGCGGGCGACCCGAGCCACGGCCTTTAGGATGGGCGGCAGGAGATGGGTGTGTTTGTGGGTATCGAGGTGACTCGGCCGAATACCCGCGGCGAGAATTTTGCGGATTTGGGCGGCGGCCTCCTCGTAGATCTCCAGTTCTCCATGCCAGACGGTTTTGATGAGATCGCCGAGGGTGGGCGGGAGTTCTCGGGTCGGATGAAGAACGCTTCGGCCCTGAACGAAGACCAGGTGGACGCCGATGTCGAGGGTCGGGACGTCGTGGGCGAGAGCGACCGCGTCATCGAAGGCGTCACCGTTGGCCATCAGAGTAGTTGCGGTCAGGATGCCGTGCTGGTGGGCGGCGACGATGCCGGCATTGACGTCGCGAGTGAAGCCGAAGTCATCAGCATTCACAATTAGCAGCTTCATTTAGAAAATGGCGAGCTTGATGCTGAGGAACTTCTTCGGGTTCTTGTGGACATCGACCAGAAGACTGTTGAGTTCGCGGGTGGCCCCGTTGATGGAGTCGTAGAGCTGGGGATTGATGAGCAACTGGCCGATAGTTCCCTGCCCCGAGTTGACCTTTTCCAGCGCGATGTTCACTTTGGAGGCGACGAGGTTGAGCTGCTGGTAGATCTCTTCGTCCTTCAGGAGCTTGCCCGCGGTGCCTTTCCCGGCGTTCAGGTCATTGAGAATCTTCTTTGCTTCGGTGATGCTGGCGCGGGCTTCGTCGTAGAGCTGGGCGTCGTACAGGAGCTTGCCGGCGGAGCCTTTGGCCTGCTGGACCTGGGCGAGCATGTCGTCGAGACGCTGGATGGGCTTGCGGATGTCCTGATACAGAGTGTCGTCGTAGAGGAGGTGGCTGATGGTGCCGTTGCTGTTGCGGACATCCTTAACGATCTGAGCAACTTCGCCAGCGGTGGCGTTGAGGCGGTCGTAGAGGGAATCGTCCTTGAGGAGCTTGCCCAGATTGCCTTTGCCAGAGTCGACAACGGCGAGGAGGCCATCAACGCGGCCGAGGATGGTCTGCAACTGCGTAAGCAGAGTGGAAGCCTGGTTGAGGAGTTCGGGGATGTCCTGGCTCATGACGGCAGCGATCTCGCCGCCTTCCTGCACCTGTTTGGGGTGAGTGCCGCGGGTGATGTTGATGTACTTGTCGCCGAGGAGGTTGGAGGCGCTGATGGCGGCTTTGGAATCTTCCGGGATCTGGCTGAGGAAGTTCCGGTTGATCTTCATTTCGATGGCGACGGTGCGCTTCGGGTCGTGGGAGCCAGAGAGTTTGACAGTAGAGATGTGGCCGGCGAAGATGCCGTTAAGGCGGACGGGGGCGTTTTCGGCCATGCCTGCCGAATCTTCCATATAGGTACGAAGTTTGAAGTCGCCCGCAATAATGTTGCTCTGGCTGGTGAGGAGGAAGATGAGGACTGCCGCAATCACCATAGCGACTGCGGACACGATTCCTACACGTAACTGAGCCCACTCAACTCTTTTTGGCGATGGCATCCCTGGTCTTTATCCTGGCCTGGTCTATCCGGGCTAAGCCGCATACTCCGGCTTCTTCACAAATTTTCCCACGTAACTATCCGAACAGGCTTCCAGTTCGGTCTGCGTCCCCTCAAATACCAATCTTCCCTCACGCAGCACCATGAACACAGTATTGGTTGCCCGTTCACCGGCGGGGTCGAGTGTGCCACTGTCCGGATTGTAGCGGAAATTGGCGACCAGATTCCCGTCCTGATAGCGATGGGTGACGACCAGGGCGGTGGTGTTGTCCATATCGCGCTCCTTAATGATGAGCGCCATGATGGTGTGGGCGGTGATGGGGTCAAGGCCGGCGGTGGGCGAATCGTAGAGGAGGAGCGGGGGGCCGGTAACGACGGCGCGGGCGATGGCGGCGCGGCGGCGCATGCCTCCGGAGAGTTCGCTGGGGTACTTGGTGAGGGCCTGTTCGAGTTCGACGAAGCGCAGGGATTCGCGAACCTTTTCTTCCATTTTGTCGCGGGGGATCTGAATCGATTTCTGGTTCAGGAGGGGGTAGGCGACGTTCTGAGCGACCGTCATGGAGTCAAACAGGGCGCTGTCCTGAAAGAGCATGCCGACGCGGGCGCGGATATCGAAGAGCTGGTTTTCGGGTTTTTCGGTGATGTCTTCGCCGAGGAGGGAGATGCGACCGGCGCAGGCTCGATTGAGGCCCATGGCCGTCTTGAGCAGAACCGTTTTGCCGCTGCCGGCGGCGCCCATAATGATGCGGGTCTGGCCTTCGGGGACGGAAAAAGAGATCTGGTCGAGGACCGGGACACCGGCATCGAATTCGACGCTAACTTTGTCAAACTCCAGCAGATTCGCGGCGGCCGCCATGGTTAGTTGCCCGAGTACTTCACGAAGATGAGGCCCATGAAGAGGTTCAGGATCAGGATGGTGACGGAAGCGGCGACCATGGCCTGGGTGGTGGCACGGCCGACACCCTGGGTGCCACCGCTGGCGCGGAGGCCGTAAAAGCAACCGATGAGGGAGATGACAAAGGAGTAAACGAAGGGCTTGAGGAGGCCCTGCACGACATCGCTCCAGACGAGGGCGTGCCAGGTTTGCGACCAGTACTGGAGGGCATCGAGATCGTAGAGGAGCTTGCCGATGATCCAGCCACCGACCATGCCGACGAAATCGTCAATGACGGTGAGACAGGGGAGCATGACGCCGGTGGCGATCATGCGGGGGGTGACGAGTTTCTGGATGGGGTCGGTGCCGAGCGCGCGCATGGCGTCGATCTGCTCGGTGACCTTCATGGAGCCAAGTTCAGAGGCGATGCCGGAGGCGTTGCGGCCGGCGACCATGAGCGCGGTGAGCACGGGGCCGAGTTCGCGGACCAGGATGATGGAGACGACGGTGCCGGTGCGGCCGGTCTGGCCGTATTGCTGGAGGGCGCGACCCATCTGGAGCGCCATGACGGCTCCGGAGAAGAAACCGGTGAGCAAAACGATGGGGATACTACCGACGCCGATGGAATCCATCTGGAGCTTGATGTCATCGGTATAGTGCGGTTGGCGGGTGACGTTGCGCATCGCCCGGCCCGTGAGCAGGTAGAACTCTTGCAGCGCGAGCGTCGGGCCCTTGAGAAATTCCAGCACGAACCCCGATGCTAGCATACGGAGGCAATATGAAAGGTCTCACAGATGTCCCTGGAATTCGTGTCGGCCATGCGTCGGATTTTGAAGCACTTACGGGCTGCACAGTAATTCTTTGCGGGCCCGGCGCCGTTGGGGGCGTGGATGTGCGGGGCTCGGCGACGGGATCGTGTGAGCTGGAGACGCTGAACCCGGGGCACGTGGCGGCGAATGTGGACGCGATTGTGCTGGCGGGGGGGAGCGCGTTCGGGCTGGAAGCGTCGTCGGGTACGCGGCGGGTTCTGGAGAAGCAGGGCGCGGGGTTCCATACGGGCGTGGCGGTGGTACCGATTGTGCCGGGGGCGATTCTGTTCGACCTAGGGATTGGCAGTGCGGCGGTGCGTCCAACACGAGAAATGGGCGAGAAGGCGACTCTGGTGGCGACGGACGCGGCAGTGGAAGAAGGCAATGTGGGCGCGGGGACCGGGGCGACGGTGGGCAAGATTTTCGGGATGCGCCAGGCGATGAAGAGCGGGATCGGGAGCGCGTCGCTGACGCTGGGGAATGGTGTGGTGGTGGCGGCACTGGTGGCGGTGAATGCTTACGGGGATGTGATTGACCCTTTCAGCGGCAAGGTTGTGGCGGGGGCGCGGGTGTCGCCCACGAGCCGGGAGTTTGTGGATTCGGCGATGGCGCTGCGGCACGGGATTCCGGAGACTCGGCCATTTCGGGGGAATACGACGCTGGCGGTAGTGGCGACGAATGCCGCACTGGATAAGGTGCAGACGAATAAGCTGGCGGCGCTGGCGAGTCTGGGTGTGGCGCGGACGATTTCCCCGGTGAACACAATGGCGGACGGCGACATTACGTTTGCGATCTCGGTGGGGAAAGAAAAAGCCTCGGTGGATGCGGTGGGCGTAGCGGCGGCGGAAGTTCTGGCGCAGGCAGTCCTAAGGGCGGTTCGGGCGGCGAAGACCGTCGCTGGCGTCCCGGGCCTGGCTGGTTAGTGTTGGCCCTGGCTCCGCAGCCTATAATCTTTCTGTAGCAGCAGCGGGTCCCTTTGAACATCCCAGAGTTCATCTATACCGTCCTTTTGAAACCGGCACCTTTGCGGGCGGCGGCGAATGCTGTGATTCGCGCGTTGTTGCCGGCCCAGTTGCAGTATCACGGGCTTCGGCTCGCGTTGAACCCGAAAGATCCGGTGGTTTCGGGGGCGCTAACGTTTGGGCTTTACGAGACGGGCGAGGTAAAGTTCTTCGAGCGGATTTTGCAGCCGGGGCTGACGGTGGTGGATGTGGGCGCGAATATCGGGCTGTATACGGCGCTGGCGGCACGGGCGGTTGGCGAGAGCGGGCGGGTGATTGCGCTGGAGCCTGAGCCCGAGACGTTTGGCTTTCTGCAGCAGACGATCGCGGCGAATGGATTTCAAAATGTGGAACCGAACCGGGTGGCGGCGTCGGCAAAGCCGGGGGCGGCGCGGCTGTATCGGAATCCGGATAACCGGGGAGACAGCCGACTGTATGACGATCCACTGCTGAAGGACTCGGTGGCGATTGAGACCACCACACTGGATGCGTTGCTGGCTGGCCGGGCAGTGGACATCCTGAAGATGGATGCGCAGGGGGCCGAGGGTTTGGTGCTGGCCGGGGCGCAGGAGATGCTGGCGAATTCGCCGCACCTCACGATCGTGATGGAGTTTTGGCCTTACGGGCTGGAGCGGACGGGTTACGACGCGCTGACGCTGCTAAAGCAACTGGCGGCCCAGAATTTCCGGTTGTGGGAAGCGACGGGGGCTGCGCTCCAGAGTGTGGGTGACTTTGAGGCCCTGATCGGGAGATTGCAGGGGCGGCGGTATACGAATCTGATTGCCACACGGCGTGAGGATGTTCAACCGTGACGGAAGTGTCGCCGCTGGAACTGGCCGTGGTGGTGCCGGTTTTCAAGGAGCGGGACAACATTGTGCCGCTGCTGGAGCGTCTGGACGTGGTGCTGGCCGGGGTGAACCACGAAATCATCTTTGTGGATGACGATTCCCCGGATTCGACGAGCCAAAAGATTCGGGAAATTGCGCTGACGAACCCCAGGGTACGAGTGCTGACGCGGATTCACCGGCGCGGGTTGTCGTCGGCGTGTCTGGAAGGAATGATGGCGACGGCGGCTCCGTGCATTGCGGTGATGGATGCGGATCTGCAGCATGATGAGCGGATTCTGCCGGCAATGCTGGCGCAGTTGCGGCAGGGCGATGTGGACCTGGTGGTAGGAACACGCAACGCCGGGGACGGCAGTATGGGCGAGTTTTCCGCGGCGCGGGTGCAGTTATCCCATCTGGGACGGCGACTCAGCCGCCTGATTTCGCGATGTGAACTGTCGGACCCGATGAGCGGATTCTTTATGCTGACGAGGCCGTTTCTGGAGCAGGCGGTACGGCAGACGTCGGGGATCGGGTTTAAGATCCTGCTGGATCTGGTGGCGACGTCGCCGAGGCCGGTGCGGCTGGCGGAGATTCCTTATACGTTCGGGGCGCGACTGCACGGGGAGAGCAAGCTCGACATCATGGTCGGGCTGGAGTATTTGCAGTTGCTGCTGGACAAGCTCATCGGGGAGTGGATTCCGCCCCGGTTTGTGATTTACGTACTGGTGGGGTCGCTTGGTGCGGTGGTCTGCCTGGTGCTGCTGTTGCTCCTGGTGCGGGTAATGCATCTGGACCTGTTTGTGGCGCAGGTTGTGGCAACCTGGATCACGATGACGGCGAACTTCTTCCTGAACAATGTGCTGACCTACCGGGACCGGAAGCTGCGGGGCCGGGCGCTGTGGATGGGGCTATTTACGTTTTACCTGGCGTGTTCGGTGGGGGCGTTTTCGAATCTGCGGGTGGCGGCTGCGGCGCGGCAGGTGGGTTTTAGCTGGTATGGCGCGGGGGTGCTGGGGCTGACAGTGGGCGCCATCTGGAATTATCTGGTGACTTCCATCTGGATCTGGCGGCGAAGCCATGCCGCCGCTGCGGAACGGTATTCTCAATAAACGTGACTGAATCGACTGCACCTCCCTCGCCGACCGCCGGGTGGCGGCAAAACCCCTGGGGCATGATCGTCTTTCTGGTGGGCTTCGGCATTGGCCTGCTGATGACGCAGTCGCTACCTTTCTGGGACGGCGATTTCACGATCTTCTTCACGGCGATTCAGGACAAGTCGCTGGCGAAACTGGTGGGCGATCTGCTGTCGCCGATCACGGAGGACACGCGGAACTGGGGCTTTCTGGACCACACGGTACAGCTGATCATTTATAAGATCGGGTACCTGCTGGTGGGCTGGGAGTCGTGGCCGTATGTGTGGTTCCGGGCGGCTTGTTACGGGGGGATCGGGTACTTCATTTATTTGTGGTCCCTGCGGCTGGTGGCGGATTCGAAATATGCCCGGTATGCGGGGGCGGCGGCGGCGGTTCTATTTGTGGCGGCTCCGGCTCCGATTGCGTCGATGTCGTGGATTGCGGATTTCGCTCCGGTGGCGGAGTTTGCGGTGGCGGGGATCACGTTCCTGCTATGGGCGGAGATTGAGAAGACGCCGACCGAGTGGAGTGAGGTTAATTTCTGGAGTGACCCGGCGCGGCGGGCGTGGGTTCTGCGGTGGACGGGGCTGGCGATCCTTACTTACTTCGCTTACAAGACGAAGTCGGATGTGAAGCTGATTACGCCGTTCACGGCGCTCTATCTGTTCCTGACGCGGCGGAGCCAGTGGAAGGTTTTTTTGCCGCCCGTGACTTTGATGGCGCTGCTGGCGGTGCCCTGGAATGCCGAGATCTTCAAGCGGGTCCCGCCCTTCCTGCCGGGTGGACAGGGTGGGTCTGAGAATTTCATGTGGCAACCGGCGAAGCTGAGCCGGCTAACGGAGTTCCTGTGGTCGTCGAATCCTTACAATCTGCGGGACCCTTCGCTGTCGCTGGCTGGATTGCTGGGGCCGTTTCTGCTGGTGGGGGTGGTGGCGCTGTTTGTGATTCGGCCATTGCCGGCGGGCACGCTGCGCTTTACGTTTGAGACGCCGCAGCGGCGGGCGCATCTGTATGTTTCGCTGTGGTTCCTGGCGATTCTGGCGGGTGCGACGGCGCTGCCTCCGCTGAATTACTTCTTCCGAATCCGGTACGGGATTCTGACCCTGCTGCCGGTGAGTATCCTGCTGGCATCAGCGTTCGGGTGGTACTGCCAGACGGCATTTCCTTCGGATGGAAGCAAGTCGACATTACCGAAATGGCTAATTATTGGCCCGTGGCTGTTGTTTTTGGTGCAGTTGACGGTGAATCTGGACCGCTCCATTATGTATCGTCGACAGTTCGGGACGGTGGAGTCGGGCGTGGACCAGACCTACGAGTTTATCGCGAAGAATTATCCGAATGACGACCTGGCGCTGATGCCGGATTTCCTTTCGTACGACTATCATCTGGACGCGCCGCCGGCGATTAAGAAGCGGCGGGTGATCTCGGGGCTGGATGAACTGGCGCGGGCGTTTGTACCGAATAAGACGACGGTGCTCTCGTGGCAGAAGCCGGCGTCGCCGATGTTGCAACTGGTGAAGAGCTTCAACGGGTGCCGGGCGGACTCGTGGTTCGACAAACTGACGGATTGCCCGCAAACTCTGGATATCTATCTGTCGCGGTATGTTGGAGGGCCCTCGGTTCCAACGCCGCTTACCCCCATGGTGGAACGGACTCGTGCGGCGGCGCAGGCGGCACTCAATCGGTCTTTCGCGCTGTGCCAGGCGCAGCAATCGAAGGAGTGCATCGCGGCGGCGCAGGAAGCTTTGCGGCTGGATCCGAACTATCCGGAGGCCTACAACAATCTGGCGGCGGCTTATGAGGCGCTGGGCATGTGGGACGAGGCGATTCAGGCAGCGACCGAGGCAATCCGGCTGAAACCGGACTTCCAACTGGCGAAAAACAACCTGGCGTGGTCGCTATCGCAGAAGAAAATCAACGCTCCGCCTCCTGCTCCGGCGAAGTAGCGGCTTCAGGTTGCTGCGAAAATGGAGTCTATGCCCGTGACGGCTGTTCTGATACCCGCGTATTGCCCGCAGGACAACCTGATCGGCCTGGTGCGGGACCTGAGCGAGCGCGGGTTCTCGGTGATTCTGGTGGTGGACGACGGGAGTGGTCCGGCTTACCGGTCTGTCTTCGACGCACTGACGGAGATCCCCGTTGTCCGGGTGACACGCCATGCGATCAACCTGGGCAAAGGCGCGGCGCTGAAGACAGGGCTGAATGTTCTGCTGGCAGAGTACCCGGAGTTGTTGGGGGTGGTGACAGCGGATGCGGACGGGCAGCACCATCCAGATGACATTCTGGCGGTGTCGGAGCGGTTTCTGCGGAACCCCGGCGAACTGGTGCTGGGGGCGCGGCAGTTCGCGGGCGATGTTCCTCTGCGGAGTCAGTTTGGGAATCTGCTGACGCGGAATGTGCTGCGGCTGGTGCTGGGTAACCATCTGACCGATACACAGACGGGCTTGCGGGCGATTCCCCGGGCGCTGGTGCTGCGACTGCTGCGAATTGCGGCGGCGGGGTACGAGTTCGAACTGGAGATGCTGGTGGCGGCGAAGCACCAGGGAATCACTGTGGTGGAGGAGCCGATCCGGACGATTTACGAGCCGGGGAATCCGACATCACACTTCCATCCGCTGCGGGACTCGATGCGGATCTATTTCGTGCTGCTGCGCTTTGCGGCGATTTCCGGCGGCACCGCATTGCTGGACAACGTTGTGTTCTCGCTGGTGTTCCATGCGTCGGGTTCGATTTTGCAGGCGCAGGTAATGGGGCGTCTGGTGGCAGTGCTGTTCAATTACGGTCTGGTACGGAGGGCGGTATTTTTCTCCGACCAGAGGCACAGCGTAGTGCTGCCGAGGTATTTATTGCTGGTGGCTGGGAACGCCTTGGTGTCGTATGTGGGCGTGCGCTTCATTTCATCGCAATGGCCGGTGGGTGTGGTGCCTGCCAAGTTGCTGGCGGAGACGCTGCTGTTCATCGCCAATTTTGCTATTCAAAGGGATTTCGTGTTCACAAAAAAACAAACCGGAGCGACCCCGACTGCAACGGACTGGGACACCTATTACAAACAGGTGCCGTCGGTGGCTCACGTCACGCGGAAATATACGCAATCCGTGTTGCTGAAGGCGTTTGGGCGGTTTGCCACAACGAAGCCACGCATGGTAGAGGTGGGCGGGGCGAACAGTTGCTTTATGGACGCGATTCTGGCGGAGGTGCGGCCGGCAGCTTACCACGTGGTGGACCTGAATCAGTATGGGCTGGATCTTCTGGCTGCCCGGGCGAAGGGCCGACAGGAACTGGTGCTGCACCATGCGGATGCGCTGAGGCTTGCAGACCTGCGGCTCTCGGCCGATGCGGTTTTCAGCGTGGGTATGGTGGAGCACTTTGACAAGGCGGGGACCAGCGCCGCGGTGAAGGCGCACTTCGCGCCATTGCAGAAGGGCGGCATCGCGCTGATCACTTTCCCGACACCAACGTGGCTGTACCGGCTGGCGCGGGGGCTGTTCGAGATGCTGGGGATCTGGAAATTCCCGGATGAGCGGCCATTACGTCGCGAAGAAGTGGCTGCCGCGATGCAGGGCCTGGGCGAGATCGTCTTCGAGAAGACGCTTTGGCCGCTGGTGCTGACACAACACGTCATTGTGGCCCGGAAGACATAAGCGGGAAAAAAATTGGTCCGCACCGCCCCTTTTCGGGGACTGTGATGATAAAGTTCAAGACGCTGTCTCAGATCTGAAGGAGCGTCCCATGAAGTTGTCCGTTTCGACCGTTGCCCTGTTTGCCCTGTTGAGTAGCGCCGCTGAGATGCCGGCGCAACAAAAGAAGCTCTGGCTGGACTACGGAGGCGGCCCGGACAACTCCCATTTTTCGCCGCTGACTCAGGTCAACAAGGGGAATGTGGGGCAACTGGAAGTGGCGTGGAGCTACGCGCACGGTGTGACTGGCTTCAATCCAATTGTCGCGGGAAACCACATCTACGTTTTGGGACGCGGCAGTTCGCTGATCGCCCTGGACGCGACGACCGGGAAAGAGATATGGGTCCACGAAGGACTGCAGGGGATCACGTCACGAGGCGTCAACTACTGGGAGAGCAAGGACCACAAAGACCGGCGTCTGATCTTTGAAATGAACAACTTCATTCAGGAGATTGACGCGGCGACGGGGAAGTCGATTCTGACGTTCGGGAACGACGGCGTAGTGGACCTCAAGCAGGGACTGGGGCGCGATCCGAAGGGGATCAACCGGATCCAGTCGAATAACCCGGGGAAGGTGTTCGAGAATCTGCTGATTCTGGGATCGGCACCAGGTGAGGCGTTCCTGTCAGCACCGGGCGATCTTCGGGCATACGACATAGTGAGCGGCAAGCTGGTGTGGCAGTTCCATACGATTCCGCGTCCGGGTGAGTACGGGTATGACACGTTCCCGAAGGACGCCTGGAAGTACCTGGGCGGAGTGAACACGTGGGGTGAGATTTCGGTTGATGAAAAGCGGGGGATCGCGTATTTTCCGCTGGGGTCACCGACGTATGACTTTTATGGCGCCGACCGGCCAGGGAATGGCCTGTTCGGGGATTGTCTGCTGGCACTGGACGCCCGGACGGGCAAGCGTTTGTGGCACTTCCAGATGGTCCACCACGATCTGTGGGACTACGACAACACGACGGCTCCGCAGTTGATTACGGTGAAGTCGAAGGGCAAGACGATTGACGCGGTGGCGCAGCCGGGCAAGACCGGTTTCCTGTATGTGTTCGACCGCGTCACAGGCGCGCCGATCTGGCCGATTGAGGAGCGTCCGGTGCCACAAAGCGATGTGGCCGGGGAAAAATCCTCAAAGACGCAGCCGTACCCGACGGCGCCACCGCCCTTCAGCCGCCAGAAGTTCGGGGTGGACGACATTAACCCGTATCTGGCCGACGACGAGAAGGCGTACATCAAGGACCAGATTCTGAGTTCGCGCAATGAGGGACTGTTTACGCCACCCGCCTTCAAGGGCTCGGTTTCGATGCCGGGCAATCAGGGCGGCTCGAACTGGGGTACGGCCGCGGCGAACCCGGCGAGCGGGATTGTTTACATCCTGAATGTGGATGAGCCGTCGTTCCTGAAGTTGGACAAGGATCCGCCGATTGGTGGCGGTACGGGGCCGACGTTTGGTTATGGACGGAGTGGCCGACCTGGATCGCAGCCGGCTCCGACATCTCCCGGAATGGCTATGTATCAGGCGAACTGTTCGGGATGTCACGGGGCGGACCGTGCGGGTTCGGGGTCAGTGCCATCGTTGTACAACATTGGGGCCCGGCTTTCGGTAGATGCGTTTAAGTCGACTGTTTCGAACGGCAAGGGGCAGATGCCGGGTTTCAGTAACCTCAAGCCGGAAGAACTGGAGCAGATTCTGAGCTACATCGCCAACCCAAATGCGCTGGTCGGTGGGCGCGCCGGGGCCGGGATTGGCCGCGGCGGGGGACCGGCGGTTACCGGCGGTCCGGTGGTAGCTTCGGGCGGCGCTCCGGCAGGCCAGGTAACGGCTGGCGGACCGGGACGGGGCAGTGTTTATGGCGGGATGCAGGGTCCGCCGTATCCGGCTGGACTGGATGTTCCTGCAGACCGGTTTTTCAGCGGCTGGGGTGTATCGGCGAATGCGATCAAGCCCCCGTTCTCGACGCTGGTGGCATACGACCTGAACAAAGGCACCATCAAGTGGCAGGTTCCGGTGGGTGATGATCCGGAACTGGCGGCTAAGGGGATTCACGGCACCGGGGCACGGGGCCTGCGGACGGGAATCATGCCGACGGCGTCGGGGTTAGTGTTCCTGGTGGGCGGCGATGGCAAGATCCGCGCGTATGACGAAGAAGACGGCAAGGTTGTATGGGAAAAGGCCATCGGTGGTGCTTCGAGGGGCATTCCGGCGATTTATGAAGCGAACGGGCGGGAATATCTGGTGATTTCGGCGACTGCGGCTCCGACGACGGGGGCTCCCGATGCCGCAGCGAGCGCGGCACCCACGACTGCAGCCGATTTGCCTCGCGGGTATATCGCATTCGCGCTGCCCGAAAAAGGGCGCTAGTAAGAATCCATTATTGTTTGTCGCAGCCGGTCCGACTACCCTGATCAGTATCGCTATGGTCAGCTTCAAGTCAAAACTATTGAGCGCGGGAGCAGCATTTTGCCAGTTGGCATTCCTGTTTTCGTTCGCGCACCCCGCCGCTGGCCAGGGTTGAGTCGCCGCACGAGGCAGCGCACCCGTGCTTGGTGCGCTTTGTGGGACCTGGCACCCTAAGTCCAGAACTGATGTGGAAAATACGGCTGGCCCGGAGGTTCCTGAAGGGGAACGGATCACCGCTGCGGAAGTCCAGAAGACTTCGCCCTGGACTTTTTCCATGGGCTACCGCTTCCAGCCGTCGTCCCGGCACTTTATCGGGACCGTGGAGCAGGTACAGCGCGAAATCACCGGCAACCAGATTCAGAACACGTACCACCTGATGGACTTCGGGATCGAACGTCAGTTGACGTCACGCTTTAGCCTCACCGCCAGTGTGCCACTTGTGTTCGCATACCGGAATCAGCTTTATAACCCTCGGGGCGAGTATCGGGTCCGCGGGATCGGCGACGCAACGGTCGGCACTCGTGCCTGGGTATTGAAGCCGTCTTCAGAACGGCGGGGCAATATTGCTTTTGGCATCAGTCTCAAGATGCCGACGGGCAAGTCGAATTCCACGGGGCTTGCGCTCAATGCCGCGGGCCAGCAGATCACGGCTACGGCCGATCAGTCGATCCAGGCTGGTGACGGGGGTTGGGGCTTCTCCCTGGATTCCCAGGCGTATATCCACCTGCCGTGGGGATTCATGGCTTACGAGACCGGTTCCTACCTGTTCAATCCGCGTGATACCAACGGTGTTGCCAGCTTCCGGACCCGGCCGCTTGAGGCAGTGCTTTCGGTGTCGGATCAGTACCTGGCACGTGGCGGTATCGCCCGTGCTGTGCCGAAGGTCCCGGGTCTGATTATCACGTTCGGCGGCCGCATGGAAGGCGTTCCGGTTCGCGATCTGCTTGGCCGGAGCAATGGTTTCCGTCGCCCCGGCTACGCGATCTCCGGTGACCCCGGTTTCATGTACACGCGGTGGGGCTATGTCTTCAGCGTCAACGTACCGTGGGCCATTGAGCGCAATCGTCGTACCAGCGTCACCGACTACCAGGCACACATTCACGGGGATGCCGCGTTTGCCGATTACTCTGTAAATCTGGGGCTCTCGAAGAGATTTTAATGAGCAAATTCGTAGCGGCGATCCTCGTCGCAATTTCTCTCTCGCCGGCTTATGCCGTCAGTCTGAAGAAAGAGTCGGAGCGCAAAAACGCTCCGGCTTTTGAACTGAAAAATTCGGCGGGGGAGATTGTTAAGCTCTCGGATTACAAGGGCAAGGTTGTCCTGATCGACTTCTGGGCGACGTGGTGCGCGCCGTGCAAGGCGTCCATGCCGTGGATCAACGAACTGGCCGAGAAGTATAAGGCCGAAGGAGTGGAAGTTCTGGGCATCTCGATGGATGAAGATGGCTGGAATGTGGTGAAGCCTTTCATCGAGCAGATGAAGGTGAAGTACCCCATTGTGGTGGGCAATAAGCGGGTCGCTTACCTCTATGGCGAAGTGGATAATTTGCCGGTTGCGTTCTTTGTGGACCGGAACCAGAAGGTTGCCGGGATTCACCTGGGCGCTGCGACGAGGAAGCAGTTCGAGAGTGCCATTCAGGCTCTGCTGAAGAAGTAATATCCGCTACTATCGAGGTGATGCGGACGGTTTTTCACCTCGACATGGACGCGTTCTTCGTGTCCGTGGAAGAACTGTACGACCCGTCACTGAAGGGTAAGCCGGTGGTGGTCGGGGGTAAGGCGACCGAACGCGGAGTGGTTTCGGCGGCATCGTACGAGGCCCGCAAGTTTGGTGTGCATTCGGCAATGCCTTTGCGGACGGCTTACCAGCGGTGTCCGCAGGCCATCTTCGTGGAAGGCCACCCGGAACGGTATCGCGAACTTTCAGGCCGCGTTTTTGACGTCCTGAACAATTTTTCTCCCATTGTGGAAATGGCCTCTATTGATGAGGCGTACCTGGATATGACGGGTACGGAGCGCCTGTTCGGACCACCTCTGAAGGCCGCGCACCTGTTGCATGATGCGATCGACAAAGCCACAAAGCTGAACTGTTCCATCGGGATCGCGGCCTCGCGCCTGGTGGCGAAAATTGCGTCGGATCAGGCGAAGCGGAACGGGATTCTGTGGGTTTTGCCGGGAACCGAGGCACGGTATCTGGCGCCGCTGGAAGTGCGCAAGATTCCGGGTGTGGGCAAGGTGATGGAGGCGAATCTCCATTCAATCGGCATTCACAGGATTGGGGATCTGGCCGCGCTGGACGACAAGGTGCTGGAGTCGCGATTCGGGAAGTGGGGACTGGCGCTGGCGGGCAAGTCGCAGGGCTTCGACGCCGGGGGATGGTTCGATACGGAGATTGGGGCGCGGGGCGCACCGAAGTCCATCAGCCATGAACATACGTTCGGAGAAGACACGCACGATCAGGAGCGACTGGAAGCGACGCTGGCGCATCTGGCGGAGAAGGTGGCCCGGCGACTGCGTGAGCATGGCCTGAAGGCCCGGACGATTCAGTTGAAGCTTCGCGACACGGACTTCAACACCATCACGCGTGCGCAAAGTCTGCCTGCCCCGACACAACTGGATATTGCGCTGATCGAAGCTTCGCGGCGGCTGTTTCGGGCGAACTGGGTTCGGGGGCGCGATGTCCGGCTGATTGGCATCCATGCTTCCGGGTTCGACTACGAGGATGGTCAACTGGGGTTAATTGATGGAGACCGCGATGAGCGCTGGCGGCAGGCGCTGGGGGCGGCGGACAAGATGCGGGATAAGTTCGGCGAGAGCGCGGTGTCGCTGGGGTCAGGTATGCAGGGCAAGTTCCGCGAGCGGGTGCATGAGAACCCAGCGGCGCTGCCGGGCAAAGAACCGGGCAAGGCGAAGAGCTAATGGCCCAGGCTAAAGCCGCGCTGCTTCGGGGTTCCTGCGGCCTTGCGTTCCAGTCGTAGCTGACGGGCGGCGAGGCCTTCGGAGTCTTCAATCTGGCGGGCAGCGCGGACGCATTCGAGCGCCATCGCGGTATTGCGTTCTTTGTGTTCGTAATGCTTTGCCAGTTCCTCGTACGCCTTGACGCGGTACCCGTTACGGGAGGTGGTGAGGTCGACAAAGGTGGCGACCGAGGCGTCGAGCCAACCGAGCTTTTTTTCGATGGTCCCGGTCTCAAAGAGGGTCCGGAAGAGCTGGGTATCGGGCAGTCCCATGTCGATGGCACGTCGCATCAGGCGATGGGCTTCTTCGAGACGGCCGGAGACCTGCAGCCAGCGGGCAAGGCCGAGGAGGTCAATACCGTGGCGAGCACGGGCGTTTTCGGGGTCGCGGAAGGCTTCGGGGATGACTCCGGTGAGGCAGGCGAGCGAGACGATGTCGAGGACGTTGTGTTCGAAGACGGGGACGAGACGGTGGCCACGTTTGGTGCGAAGGTACTCGAAGTAAACGTAGGGGATCATCTCGCCGGGGATATCACCGTGGCGCTCGACACCGAGGATCTGGGTTTCCAGGTTGACGAGGCGGCAGTTCTCGAGGCGAAGCTTGAAGAGCCGGCGGGCACCGTAAAGCAGGTCCAGGTGCTCCATTTTCGAGAACGGATGGCGCTTGCGGCACATGGTGTAGCGGGTTTCGAGCAGGGGCTGGTCGTAGCTCTTGCCGTTATAGGTGACGAGGACTTCGAAGCGGGCCAGATGCTTCGACAGCGATTCCAGCGCGGAGGCTTCCTCGGCGTGGTCCCGCATGAAGAACTGGCGGACGACGAAACCTTCGTCTTCAATGCTGCCGAGACCGATTAAGAACGCGCACGTGCCGGAGCCGCCCGCGAGACCGGTGGTCTCGGTGTCGAGAAAGGCCCATTTGCGGGGATGCACTTTGCCGATGGCGCCATCGGAGAGAGCGTGGAGCAGATCGTGCGGCAGGTCTTCGAGGTCGGAGATTTCGTAGCTGCCGTGACGCTGGTGGCGGGCGTAGAGCTTGGTGGTCTCGAAGTGTTTGCCGTGGACAGTTTCGACGATTTCGCCCTTGATGAG
>CANIHR010000047.1 GCA_947467185.1 Bryobacterales bacterium | reverse complement strand
CGGCGTACGGTAAACGGGAATGACACGCGTCGGACAAATCCCGCGGTAATATCGCATGGCGAGGTATCACATGGAAGGACGGCTTTTGAACAGAGGACCCAAGAGGTTGATACGCGTCGCCTCTCTACTGTTTCTTGTGGTCCACACACTCGGTGCCGAGCCACCATTGCTGAAATTCGAAGCTTGGGGAAATGCCGCTCCTGAAAGCAAAGTGCTCCTCTATGTTGGATGGGCGAATGGGTTTATCCAGTTTCGCGGCGCGATTGTCGCTCCGTTTGTTCAGTGCATTCAGGATATTTCGATAGCTCAGGCTGTTGCTGTGATAGATAAACGGTGGCGGGAAAATCCTGAGAAATGGTCCGAGCCCATCGGGGAACAGTTGCTGGCGGCCCTCACCAGCGGCGCTGGTCCGTGCAAGGGGACTGATCCTTTTTCAAAGTGA
Organism: Bryobacterales bacterium; assembly: GCA_947467185.1. GTDB lineage: Bacteria > Acidobacteriota > Terriglobia > Bryobacterales > Bryobacteraceae > BOG-234. The sequence continues at coordinate 24,004 of CANIHR010000047.1, read as the reverse complement.
TCGTTTGGGGTTGTTTCGATCACAGGTTATATCGATAGGGTCGAACGCAGCAGAACTGCCCGGGCGCTACTCTCCTGAACAATTCAGAGTTCCCGCCGGGATTACCCACCGAGTGCTTATCGAGAAACGCATTGTAAGTGCCTTGGCCAAAGCTGGGACACGAGGCGCGAAAATCGTCCCGAGAAAATGGTTCCCGGAGCCGTCCTGCCCGTATCGCCTCAATGATTGCTCCGTAAACCTCGTGCGCCACTTGGTACCTCCATCCGCAATTCTAAAATGATTCATAGTCCAAAGTTTGGACGAGTGCGATTCACAGAGTCCTCGCTCCGACTCCGGTATTAGAACGGACTCCTGGAATTCACACACCCCGCCATGCGACATTAGATCGGGAGCGCCTATTTATGCCAGAAGCAGTCATCGTCGATTGTCTCCGTACCCCCGTCGGGAAATCCGGCCGCGGTTCCCTCCGCAACACCCGCCCGGATGACCTCGCCGCCTTCGTCATCCAGGCCCTCCTCGCCAAATACCCGCAGATCCCCCACGACGAAATCGAGGACCTGATCCTCGGCTGCGCCGCACCCGAAGGCGAGTCCGGCAGCAACATGGCCCGCATCGCCGTCCTCCGCGCCGGCCTGCCCGTCACCACCACCGGCGTCACCATCAACCGCTTCTGCAGTTCCGGCCTCCAGTCCATCGCCATGGCGGCCGACCGCATCCGTTCCGGCGGTGCGCACATCCTCCTCGCGGGCGGCGCCGAGTCGATGAGCATGATCCCGATGGCAGGCAACAAGCCCGCCCCGAACCCCTGGTTCGTCGACAACTACCCCGAAATCTACATCAATATGGGCCTCACCGCCGAACGCGTCCAGCAGAAGTGGGGCGTTACGCGCGAAGAGTCACACTTTTTTTCTTACCAGAGCCACCAAAAGGCGCTGGCCGCCCAGGCCGCCGGGAAGTACACGGACGAACTGGTCCCGGTGAAGATCGAAAACGTCGGCCCCGCCGGGAAGACGGAAACCCTGTTCTCCGCCGACGAAGGCCCCCGCGCCGACACCTCGGTCGAAGCGCTGGCGAAACTCAAGCCCGTCTTCCACGTGAAGGGCACGGTCACCGCCGGCAACGCGTCGCAAACCAGCGACGGTGCGGCCATCGCGATCGTCATGTCCGACACGAAGGCGAAGGAACTCGGCCTGAAACCCATGGCCCGCTTCGTCAGTTTCGCCGTTGGCGGCGTCGCACCGGACCTGATGGGTATCGGCCCCGTGGTCGCGATTCCGCGGGCACTGGCGCTGGCCGGGCTGAAGCTGGAAGATATAGGTGTGGTGGAACTAAACGAAGCCTTTGCGGTGCAGGCGCTCTCCGTCATGAAGGTCGGCGGGATAGACCCGGCGAGGGTGAACGTCAACGGCGGCGCGGTTGCGCTCGGCCATCCACTGGGTTGCACAGGAGCGAAGCTCACGGCTTCCATCCTGCGCGAAATGCAGCGCGAAAACCATCGTTATGGCATGGTGACCATGTGCGTCGGCGGCGGTCAGGGCGCAGCCGGAATTTTCGAGAGGATGTAAGTCTATGTCGACAGGGATTAAAAGAGCTGGTGGTTCGTTCCTCATTGAAGATCACTCAGCGGCGGAAACGTTCACGCCCGAGGATCTGACTTCCGAGCATATTGCGATTAAGCGCGCCGCGAAGGAGTTCTTCGACAAGGAAGTGGTCCCGAACCTCGACGCCATCGTCGCCGGTGACCGCGACCTCGCCGTCTCCCTCGTCCGCAAGGGTGCGGAACTCGGCCTGACCGCCGTCCTCGTCCCCGAGGAATACGGCGGCATGGAGCTCGACCTCGCTTCCTCCATGGTCGTCTCCGAAGAGATTGGCCGCGACGGCAACTTCGGCGGCTGGATCGGCGCCCACTCCGGCATCGGCACCCTGCCGTTGCTGCTTTTTGGCACCGAAGCGCAGAAGAAGAAGTACCTGCCGCGCCTCTCCACCGCGGAACTGATCGGCGCATACGCGCTGACCGAACCCCACTGCGGCTCCGACGCTCTCGCCGCGAAAACCCGCGCGGACCTTTCCGCCGACGGCACCCACTACGTCCTCAACGGCACGAAGATGTGGATCACCAACGGCGGCGTGGCGGACCTCTTTACTGTCTTCGCCAAAGTGAACGGCGAACAGTTCACGGCCTTCCTCGTGGAGCGCGCCTTCGGCGGCGTCACCAGCGGTAAGGAAGAGCACAAGATGGGCATCAAGGGCAGCTCCACCACGGCTGTCTACCTCGACAACGTCAAGGTGCCTGTCGAAAACGTCCTCGGCGAAATCGGCCGCGGCCACATCATCGCGTTCAATATTCTGAACCTCGGTCGCCTCAAGCTCGGACCCTCCACCCTGGGCGGCGCGAAGTTTGTCCTGCGTACCTCCATTGCCTACGCGAAACAGCGCAAAGCCTTCGGAGCCGAAATCGCGAAACTCGGCATGATTAAGGCCAAGCTGGCTGAAATGGCCATCCGCATCTACGCCACCGAGTGCGTTTCGTTCCGGACCGAAGGCCTGATCTCCAGCTATATGGACGGTTTCACCTGGGCTGAACCCGACGCAGCCAAACGCATGATGAAGGCCGTGGAAGAATTCGCCACCGAATGTTCCATGGTGAAAGTCCAGGGCTCGGAAATGCTCGATTATGTCGTCGATGAAGGCGTGCAGATCCACGGAGGCAACGGTTACCACCAGGACTACGCTGTCGAACGCGCCTACCGCGACTCCCGCATCAACCGGATCTTCGAAGGCACCAGCGAAATCAACCGTCTGCTCGCCACCGGCATGATGCTGAAGCGCGCCCAGGCCGGACGTCTCGGCCTCGTCAAAGCAGTGAAGGGTCTGATGGATGAAGTCCTCGCCGGCCCCTCCCTCGCCGCCGAAACCGTCTCCGAAGAGCGCCGCCTGGTCTCCAACGCGAAGAAGATTGGCCTCCAGCTCATCGGTATCGCCTTCGAGAAATTCGGCCCCGCCCTTGAAAAGGAACAGGAAGTGGTCGCCGGCATCTCCGATGTCCTGATGGAGACCTTCTCGATGGACTCCGTCCTCCTCCGTACCGAGAAAATCGGCAACATCGGACCCTCCTCCGAAATGGCCGCCGTTTACCTCCGCGACGGCATGACCCGCATCGAAGGCTATGCCCGCACCGTGCTGGCCGCCTGCTCCGAAGGCGACGCGCTTCGCACCAACATGGCGGTCCTGCGCCGCTTTGCGAAGTTCGAACCCGTCAACGCCATTGCACTCCGCCGCACCATCGCGGACCGGCTGATTACCGCCGGCCAGTACGTTGTCTAGCGATCCAGTTCTGGTGGTTGTCGTCGGCTTCCCGGGTTCCGGGAAGTCGACGTACCTCCAGTCCATCGGTGCGCACCCCATCTCCACCGACTCCGTTCGTCTGCTGCTGGCGGATGATGCCACGGATCAGTCCATCAACGCTCGTGTCTTCGCCGCCGCCCGATACCTGGTCCAGCAGCGCCTCGAACTTCGCCGCCCCGTCACTTACCTTGACGCCACCAATCTGACCCGCCGCGACCGCCGCACCTGGCTGGAACTCGCCCGCGCCCACGATGCCCGCGTTGAGGCTCTCTGGTTCGATGTCCCGCTCGCCGTCTGCAAGGCCCGCAACGCCCGCCGCACCCGCGTGGTCCCCGAATACGTCCTTGACCTGATGGCCGCCCGCGCAATCCCGCCCTCCCTCGAAGAGGGCTTCGACGAGATCAAGAAATGCCCGCCCCCGAGCAAATAACCACCCACCCGTCCATCAACCACCCCACTTACTTCCTCGAAAGCTCCTTCACGGAAGACGGGCGCGACATCCTCTTTACCTCGTACCGCACCGGCTCCCCGCAGCTCTTCGCCATTGGCTGGGAGTCCCGGGAAACCCGCCAGCTCACCAGCGGTGCGGCGATCCACCCCTACTCCCCCGCCATCCGTGGCGATCGTGTGTTCTTCGTGAGTGCTGGCGGCGTCTGGGTCCTCAGCCTGCAGGGCGGGGAACCCCGCTGTATCGCCCAGTTCGACGGCCAGCTCGGCGAAGCCGCCCCCGACGCCGCCGGCGAATGGCTCGTCGCCGCTATCAAGCTCCGTGACGGAGGCAACGGCATGGTCTGCGGTCGCGCCGACGGCACCGAATGGCGCATCATCCCCTACCCGCGCACCGTCATCCACCCCCAGTTCCACCCCCTCGAATCCGAGTGGATCGAGTTCGCGGGCGACCCCGCCCCCCGCATGCACCGCGTCCGCCGCGACGGCACCGGCCTCGAATGCCTCTACCAGCACGACAACAACGAATTCGTCGTCCACGAGACCTTCCTCGGCAACACAGGCGACCTCGTCTTCACCGTCTGGCCCCGCCTCCTCTGCCGCATGGACTGGACCACCCGCCAGATCACCACCATCTCCGAATTCAACGCCTGGCACATCACACCCGACGCGAAAGGCGAGCGCGTCCTCTGCGACACCAACCACCCCGACACCGGCATCTGGCTGATTGACGTCGCCACCGGGCACCGCCAGCACGTCTGCGATGCAAACGCCTCCAGCCAGGGCACTCAGTGGAAGCGCTCCTGCTACGCCCTCAAAGAAGACTTCGTCGCCGCCCAGAAAAACAACCTGAGCTGGATGGAAACGCCCGCCGACACTGTCTATGGGCCCCAGTGGACCCACCCCCACCCGGCCTTCTCCAACGACGAACAGCGCATCACCTTCACCAGCGACTCCACCGGCACGAGTCAGGTCTGGGTAGCCGATGTCCCGCCTAGTAAACTGAAACCATGAGCAACCAAGTCCGCATCGTGCACTGCGTCAAGTTGGGGAAGGACCTCGAAGGTCTCACCGAAGTCCCGTTTGAAGGCCACCCGCTGGGCCAGCGCATCTACGAGAACGTCTCGAAGGACGCCTGGAAGATGTGGGTCGAACATATGAAGATGCTCATGAATGAATACCGTCTGAACCTCGGCACCGCCGAAGCCCAGGAATTCATCATCCAGCAGATGGAGCAGTACTTCTTCGGCGCCGGCGCGGCGCTGCCCCCCGATTTCGTCCCCCAGGGACACTAGAGCATGAGCAAGGCCGGGCAAAAAGCCCTAATCATTGGCGCAGGCCCGGCCGGTCTCACGGCTGCATTTGAACTCCTCGAACGCTCCCAGGTCCAGCCCATTGTCCTCGAAAAGAGCGACGAATTCGGCGGCATCTCCCGTACGGTTCGCTACAAAGGCAACCGCATGGACATCGGCGGCCACCGCTTTTTCTCCAAGTCCGACCGCGTGATGGACTGGTGGAAGCGCGTGATGCCTGTCGATGGCGAAGCGCATTCCATCACCTATCAGGGCAAGACGCGTGAAGTTTCCGGCTCCGGTCCGATCGATTCCGCGAAGGAAGACCGCGTCATGCTGGTGCGGAACCGCAAATCGCGGATCTACTTCCTGCGTCAGTTCTTCGAGTACCCGATTCAGCTCACCGGCGATACGCTGAGGGCCCTCGGCGCAGCGCGCACATTCAAAATCGGCATCAGCTACATCGCGGCCATGATCCAGCAGTTGACGCCCGAGGAATCGCTCGAAGACTTCCTCATCAACCGCTTCGGTCGCGAGCTGTACCTGACGTTTTTCAAGTCCTACACCGAGAAGGTATGGGGCGTTCCTTGCGACCAGATCTCGGCCGAATGGGGCGCGCAACGCATCAAGGGCCTCTCCATCACCAAAGCGATCACGCACTTCCTGAAGAAGGCGTTCGCGGGCAAGCCTTCGCAGGACATTGCCCAGAAGGGTACGGAAACCTCACTCATCGAGAAATTTCTCTACCCCAAGTACGGCCCTGGCCAGCTCTGGGAATACGTTGCGGAGGATGTCGCGCAGCGCGGTGCGGTGGTTCGCAAGGGTCTCAACGTCACGAAGGTCTACACCGAAGGCTGGCAGGTTCTGGCCATTGACGCGGTGGATGAATCCGGTGCTGTCCAGCGCATCGAAGCGGATTATTTCTTCTCCACCATGCCGATGAAGGAACTGGTGCGGGCGCTCGATTGCCCGGTTCCCGCCAACGTCCGCGAAGTCTCCGAAGGCCTCATCTACCGCGACTTCATCACGGTCGGCGTCTTGCTCAATAAACTGAAAGTCCTGGAGCAGACCGAAACCGGCTCAAAGCTGCTGCGCGATAACTGGATCTACATCCAGGAACCCGACGTTCAGGTCGGCCGGATGCAGATCTTCAATAACTGGAGCCCGTACCTGCTGGAAGACCCTGACAAGGTCTGGCTCGGCCTCGAATACTTCTGCTACGAGACGGACGATATCTGGAAGCTCTCCGATGCGGACATGATCGAGCTCGCGACGAAGGAAATGGAAAAGATCGGCATGATCGACCGTGCCGAGGTCCTCGACGCCTGTGTCATCCGCGTTCCCAAGACCTACCCGGCGTACTTCGGAGCCTATGAGCGCTTTGACGAACTGAAGGACTGGATCAGCCAGTTCGAAAACCTCTTCCTGGTCGGCCGCAACGGTATGCACAAGTACAACAACCAGGACCACTCCATGCTGACCGCCATGACCGCCGTCGACAACATCGTCGCCGGAAGGAAAGACAAGGCGAATCTCTGGGAAGTGAACACCGAGATGGAGTACCACGAGAGCAAAGACGGCAAGTAGGGGTGAGGCGCAAGTAGCCTCACTGGCGCGGTTGGTAGGGTCTTGCCTTCATCGCGTACCGCACCGCCCAAACCAATAGCCCAAGGGACATGAGAACCCACCCCGTTGGTTCGGGGGCCGAATTCAGCGGCTCGAACTGATTGTTGTATTGCCAACTGATGATGTCATGACTCTCATAGCCTGCGCCGGTCGCTGCCGTAAACCCGGCAAACGTGGTCCCGGACCCCACGATACTCGGAATGTCGATATCGAAGTTGATCGCGTTGGCTGGTCGAAGACTCACCCCCTCGGAGACAGCAACTCCCAGTGTCGTTCCGTCGTAGTCGATCCACGCTGACCAGAGTTTGCCGTTCGCAAGGCAGTTTGGTACGCCTGTTGGTGAATCGCAGTTGGAAACACCGCCTGGAGTAAATGACGCATGGTCCACCATTAACCCCGACGAGAGAACCGCTATGTGATTATTGTCGGTGTCGAAGAGATTGAAGTATGTATCAAACTCGACGGCGACGCTGTTAGGTAGGCCTTGATAGCCTAGGCCACCACCGTTTGATCCTAAGCTACCGGCATTCGGCTGGAGCACAAAGGCAAATCCATCAGCAGGTCCCTGGCCGCCAGGGCTGCCGATCCGGAATTGAAAGAAGGTACTGAAGGCCTTTGACGCGCTATTTGACGCGTTGGTTGATGTGATAAAGGCACCGCCCACCTGATGATCGCTCGCTGGTGTCAGCCGCAGTACTGCTCCATCTGGGCTGGTTGTGATCCCGGCATTTCCGCTGAGCTGAAGACCTGCAGTTGTTGAAAAATCGGTAAATGAAACGGTTGCGGCCCAAGCAGGGATACTCAGTGCCAAGAGTGCAACGGTTCCGAACCCAACGGAGAGGCTTGATTTCATGCCACAATTGTACTTGCTTTCGGTTCATTCGAACGCGTGACGATTCGTCGTAGACGTGACTGCGCTGGTTTGGCGAAAAGTGGTGCGCCCGCAACCTGTATCTTTTAGGCTGTGGTTATGAGTGGAGCAGATGGTCAACTTCTTCCACTTCCAGATCAAGATCCATCGAACTCCCGCCGCATTCACCAGTAAATGCCGAGGTCTCCGCAGCCCGTGTCTGGCCACGGAGTTCGCCATTGATCTCTTCGGGACGCTTGGGGCGGAGTTCTGGCACTTTCCCGAGGTATGGCACCACGGTGGGCGCAACGTGGCCCGATCATTTGAGGCCGCAACCTGCAGAAGTAGGCTCACGCCTCCGCACTGTGCTATTCTAAGAGTTCATTTCAAGATAGGGGTATTCTGAAGTAAATGGCGAATCATGTTACAGCGCTGAAGCGTGTCCGGCAAACCGAACGTCGCACCCAGTTTAACCGTATGGCCGCGACCCGTTTGCGGAATCAGATCCGCGCGATGCGCAAAGCTCTGGCTGCAAAGAATCCTGGCGACCTGAAGACGGCCCTCTCGGCCACCTTCTCTCTCCTCGACAAAGCCGCCCGCAAGGGCTATGTGAAGGCCGGCAATGCCGCCCGTTACAAGAGCCGTCTCACCAAGCGCGTCAAAGTTGCCCTCGGCGACGTAAAGTAAGACCCTCAAAGTTTCTCATCAGGCCGGGACTCAATAGAGTCCCCGCCTTTTTGTGTTTCCCCTCAATCACCTCGTCAACCCCGGTGCTATAGTCGGATCAGGATGCGTCGTAGTCTGAAACTCGCGACCGCGCTTCTCGCGATCCTGGCCCTCATCGGACCACTGGATTGCTTTTCGTCCACCCTCTTCGCGCTGTCCCCCCAAACCGACGACTGCTGCCTCGGCCCTGACTGCGTCCCCACTGCGAACAGCGACAACTGCTGTCTCCGCAATGACGCCGCGTCCGTCGCTCCCGCGCCGCAGGTGCAGGAAGATTCCGGCTCCCTCGCCCTGTCTCCCGCCACCGGCACGGCGGCCCTCCTGCCGCCCGTTGCCGCCGAAGTGTCGTTTGCCCGCGCCACCAGCCGCACACCCCGCTCCACCATCCGAAGTCTCCAGTTACCCCTCCTCATCTAGTCCCCCCCAGGCAGTAGTGCGTCCCTTCACCCTGTGTGGCCCCGTCGCCCGCACTGTTTTGGTTCCATTTCCTGGGGAAATCGTCATGCGTACGTTGTCGTTCCGTTGTTCCGTCTTTGCGCTGGCCGCGCTCACGCTGCCCGCGGCTGAAAAGCCTCTCAATCCGCAGGATCTGCTCCCGATCCTGCTGGCAAATAATCCCGAAATTCAGGCCGCCCGCTCCCGTTTCGAAGCGGCCACCGCTCGTCCCTCCCAAATGGGATCTCTCCCCGACCCCAAAGTCAGCTACACCAACTTCGGTGTCGGCCACCCCTATTCCCGCCTCAACGGCAGCGACTTCGCCTACCAGGGAGTCGGCTTCTCCCAGGAACTCCCGTTCCCCGGCAAACTCGCCCTCGCCTCCGAAGAAGCGAAACGGGAATCAGAAGCCGTTCAGCAGGCATATCGCTCGCTCGTCCTCGACACCACCGCCCGCCTGAAACTCGCCTGGCTCGAATGGGCTGGTACCCGGAAAGCCCTCGCCCTCACCCGCGAACAATCCGACCTCCTCTCCCGCTTCGAAGAGATCGCCCGCAACCGCTACACGTCCGGCAAAGGCCCCCAGCAGGACGTCCTCCGCGCCCAGCTCGACATCTCTGCTCTCGAACAGCAGGTCGCCATGCTCGACGAAAAGCAGCAGCGCGCCGAAGCCGAAATTGCCTCCCTCCTCGCTCTCCCTGCCGTCACCCTGGCAGATCCCGCCGACATCCAGCCCTCGTCCTTCACGCTCCCGCTGGCCGATGTCCTCCGCCTCACCACCGACTCCCCCCGCCTCCGCGCCGACCAGAAGATGATCGACGCCCGCGCTGTCGGCATCAACCGCAGCCTCAAGGACTTCCGCCCCGACTTCGGTGTCAGTCTGCAATGGCAGCACACTGGCGGAAACTACCCCGACTACTACATGGCCACCGTGGAGGTGAAGATCCCGGTCTACAGTGCTCGCAAACAGCGATACGCCCTCGAAGAATCCCAGTCCCGCCTCCGCGAAGCGAAGCAGAACTTCCAGGCGACGCAGCAGCAGGCCGCGTTCCAGGTGAAGGATCAATACCTCGCCATCCAGAGCAGCGAGCGCATCCTGAATCTCTACCGCACCACCCTCCTGCCGCAGGCGCAGCTCACGGTCGATTCCGCCACCGCCGCCTACCCCACCGGAGGCGTCGATTTCCTCACCCTGACCACCAACCTCAACAACCTGAACAGCATGCAGCGCCAGTACGCCGATGAAGTCCTCCGGCATGAAGAGGCCCTCGTCCGCCTCGAAGCCGTCACGGGCCGCGATCTGGTCGTCTTTGGAGGTGTGAAATGACTTTCCGCAAAGTAACTGGTGTTCTCACCCTTGCCCTGGCCGTCGCCGGTGCCTCCTATTTTTGGCTTGCCCACCGCAACGAGCCCGTAGTAGTCCAGAAGGCCGAAAAGGCCCATGAACTCTACTTTTGCCCAATGCACCAGGACTATCATTCCGATAAACCCGGCAAATGCCCCATCTGTGGCATGAAACTGCAGAAAGCCGATCCCGCCGCCGTCACGCCCCCACCTGCCGCGCCCCAAACGAACGCCATCTTCATCGCACCCGAAAAACAGCAGTTGATCGGGATGCACTCCGTCGCTGCCGAAACCGGCACGCTCACCAAAGAGATCCGCCTCGCCGGCAAGATCAGCTACGACGAAACCAAACTCACCCACATCCACAGCAAGGTGTCCGGCTATGTCGAAGATGTCTTTGCCGATTCCGTCGGCAAGCCCGTCAAGGCCGGTGAACCCCTCTTCACCCTCTACAGCCCCGACCTCGTCTCCACCCAGCAGGAATATCTGCTCGCTCTCCGTTCCCGCGACTTGCTCAAAGCCAGTACGGTAGCCTCCGCCGCCCGGGGCTCGGAAAATCTCATCGCCGCCGCCCGCGAACGCCTCCGCCTCTGGGACGTCTCGGAAGCCGAACTCCGGACCCTCGAAACTACCGGCACAGTCAAGAAAGCCATCACTGTCTATTCGCCCGTCAGCGGCGTCGTCATGGAGCGCACCGCCTACCACCACGGCACCTTTATCGAACCCACGCAGACCCTCTTCACCATCGTGGATCTCTCCCGCGTCTGGGTGCTCGGTGAAGCCTACGAAACCGACCTCCCGTTCATCCGGAACGGCCAGGCAGGCGAGATCGAACTCCCGTATTCGGGCAACGGCAAACGCCTCCGCGGCCACGTCGATTTCATCTATCCATTCCTCGACCCCAAAACACGCACCGTCAAAGTCCGCATGGACTTCGCGAACCCGGGCCTGGAACTCAAGCCCGAAATGTTCGCCAATATCGTGATGCAGGTCTCTGTAGCTCGCCAGGTCCTCGTCCCGCAGGATGCCGTCATGAATACCGGCACCGAGCAGTACGTGTTCCTCGACATGGGCAACGGCTACGTCCAGCCGCGCCGCGTCACCGTCGGTGTCGAATCGGGCGACAAAGTCGGCATCTCCGAAGGCCTCAAGGTGGGCGAGAAGGTCGTCACCGGAGCCAATTTCATCATCGATTCCGAAAGCCGCCTCAAAGGCGCCCTCGCCGGTATGGGCGCGCCGTCGGAAGTCGCCGTGGCTCCCATTGCCGCCCCCGGCTTGCAGGTCGAAGTCCTCGCGCCAAAGTCCGCGAAAAGCGGCCCCAACACGCTTCGCTTCGCCGTGAAAGACGCCGAAGGTCGTCCCCTCTCCGGTGCTCAGGTTGACGTGGAACTCTTCATGCCCCAGATGGGCAGCATGGCCCCCATGTCTGCCAGTGCACTCCTCAAAGAGGCTGGTGCCGGAGTCTACTCGGGCAACGTCGACGTCCCCATGATCGGCACCTGGCAAACCACCGTCACAGCCCGCCAGCAGGGCAGGGTAGCGGGCAGCGCGCAATTCAACATCACGGCTCGCTAAAGGGAGAACGAACATGATCAACCGAATCATTGAGTTCTCCGCCCGCAACAAGGGCCTTATCGTGGTCCTGACCATCTGCCTCACGCTCTACGGTGCCTGGTCGCTCCACAAGATCCCGCTCGACGCCATCCCCGATCTCTCTGACCCCCAGGTCATCATCTACACCGAATGGCCCGGCCGCAGCCCCGATCTCATCGAAGCTCAGGTCACGTACCCCATCGTCTCCGCCATGCTCGCCGCACCCCACGTGGCCACCGTACGCGGCAGTTCCGACTATGGCTTCTCCTACATCTACGTCATCTTCGAGGAAGGCACCGATATCTACTGGGGCCGGACCCGCGTTCTCGAATACATGAGTAAGATCGCCGGCCAACTCCCCGAAGGTGTCGCTCCCAAGCTCGGTCCCGATGCCACTGGCGTTGGCTGGGCCCTGCAATACGCCTTAGTCGATAAGTCGGGGCAGAATAACCTCCAGCAGTTACGCAGCTTCAATGACTGGTATCTCCGCTACTGGTTATCCAGCGTCCCCGGCGTTGCCGAAGTCGCCACCATCGGCGGATTCGTCAAACAATACCAGGTCAATGTCGATCCCGCGAAGTTACTCTCTTACAACGTGCCACTAACCCAGGTGATGGATGCTGTGCGCGGTGGTAACAACGAGGCCGGAGCGCGGAGCCTCGAAATGACCGGCAAAGAGTACATGATTCGCGCCCGTGGCTATGTGCAGAACCTCGACGACCTCCGCAACATCGCCGTCTCTGCAAGCCCCGGCGGAGTCCCCGTCCGAGTCAGGGATGTCGCCCGCGTGGAACTCGGCCCCGACATGCGGCGCGGCATCGTAGATCTAAACGGCGAAGGAGAAGTGACCGGCGGTACGGTCATCGTCCGCTACGGCCAAAACGTTCGCGATGTTATCGAGAACGTCAAGAAGAAGCTCGTCGAACTCAAACCCAGCCTCCCCGAAGGCGTCGAAGTTGTCACCACATACGATCGCTCTGACCTCATCGACCGCTCCATCGACACGCTGAAACACACGCTTATCGAAGAGTTGCTCATCGTCTCGGCCGTCATCCTGATCTTCCTCTGGCACGTCCCCTCGGCAATCATCCCAATCCTCACTATTCCCGTCGCCGTCATCCTCGCGTTTATCCCGATGGGAGCCACCGGCCTCACCGCCAACATCATGTCTCTCGGCGGCATCGCCATCGCCATCGGAGCCATGGTCGATGCGGCAATCGTTGTCGTGGAGCAGACGCACAAGAAGCTCGAACAATGGGAGTCCGGAGGTCGCCAAGGTTCCGCCGCGCGCGTCATCGTGGAGGCCGTGAAGGAAGTCGGCGGCCCCAGCTTTTTCTCGCTGCTCGTCATCGCCGTGGCCTTCATGCCCATCTTCGCCCTGCAATACCAGGAAGGTCGTCTCTTCACGCCACTCGCCTTCACCAAGAACTTCTCTATGGCGATCGCGGCCGTCCTCGCCATCACGCTCGACCCCGCCATTCGTCTCCTCTTCATGCGGACCGACCCTTTCGTCTTCCGTCCCCGCTGGGTCGCCTGGCTCGTCAATGCAATCCTCGTCGGCAAGATCCACAGCGAAGACACGCACCCCATCAGTCGCCCTCTGATGAAGCTCTACCATCCCGTCGTTCGCTGGGCACTGAAACTTCGCTGGGGCGTCATCGCCGGCGCCATCGCCATCGTGGTCGCAACCATCCCGGCTTACAAAAAACTCGGCTCCGAATTCATGCCGCCGCTGAACGAAGGCTCCATTCTCTACATGCCCATCACGCTGCCGGGCATCGGAGTTACAGAAGCGGCAAAGTATCTCCAGTTACAGGACAAGTTAATCAAGCAATTCCCCGAAGTACAAAGCGTCTACGGAAAGATCGGTAAGTCCGAAACCGCCACCGATCCCGCACCTCTCAGCATGGTGGAAACCACAATCGTGCTGAAGCCCGAAAACGAGTGGCGCACCGAACGCATCGACCGCTGGTATTCGAAGTATGCGCCGGAATGGTCGAAACCATACTTCGCACGTTTCTGGCCCGAAGTCGTCCCCATCAGCTGGGAGAAACTCATCGACGAAATGGATCGCGCCGTTCAGGTGCCCTCTTTCGCGAACGCCTGGCTCTTCCCCACACGCACCCGCATCGACATGATCACCACCGGCATACGTACCCCGGTGGGCGTCAAAGTGATGGGGCCGAAACTCGAAGAGATTGAAAAGATCGGCCTCCAGATTGAGAAGGTTATGCAGGGCCAGAAGGGCACCCGCAGCGCTTTCTTTGAGCGCGTCTCCGGCGGCTACTATCTGGACTACCAGGTTCGCCGCGAAGCCGCCGCCCGCTACGGTGTCAGCGTCGCACAGGTCAACCAGATCATCGAAGCCGCCGTCGGTGGCACTGTCGTCACAACCACCGTCGAGGGCAGGGAACGCTACGGTGTCAGTGTCCGTTATGCCCGTGGTCTCCGTGACGATCCAGGCAAACTCCAGCGCGTCCTCATCCCCACTGCCGATGGTTCGCAGATCCCCATCTCTGAACTTGCCGACCTTACAGTCCGCACGGGAGCGCCTATGATCAAGAACGAAGAAGGCTTCCTCGCCGGCTTCGTCTATGTCGATACCAACGGTGTCGATCTTGGCACCTATGTTGGTGCCGCCCAGCGCGCCGTCGCCGCCCAGGTTGACGTCCCGCCCGGTTACCAGTTGGTCTGGAGTGGCCAGTACGAATACCTGGAGCGCGCCAACGAACGTCTCCTCGTCGTCATTCCTGTCACGCTTCTCATCGTTGTCTTATTGCTCTACTTCAACACCGGGTCGGTCGCAAAGACCCTGATCATTCTCTTCGCCGTTCCGTTCTCCGCCGTAGGTGCCGTCTGGCTGCTCTATATCCTCGGCTATAACCTCAGCGTTGCTGTATGGGTCGGTATGATCGCCCTCCTCGGAGTCGATGCGGAGACCGGAGTCTTCATGCTGCTCTATCTCGATCTCGCTTATGAGGAGTACCGTGCGAGAGGCCAAATGCGCAGCGCCAAAGACCTCCGCGACGCCATCGAGGAAGGGGCCGTCAAACGCCTCCGCCCCAAAGTGATGACCGCCGCCGTTATGTTCCTCGGGCTGGTCCCGATTATGTGGTCCCACGGAGCTGGTTCCGACGTCATGCGCCGCATCGCCGCCCCCATGGTCGGCGGCATCTTCACTTCGTTCTTACTCGAATTAGTTGTCTATCCCGTTGTCTACGAAATCTGGAAAGGTTTCGAAGTTCGCCGTTTCGCGAAGGAGTTGCAATGAAAACCCTGGTCTTACTCACCCTCACCCTGGCCGCCGCCGCAGCTACGCCCGAAAGTTTCCATATCCCCGCCCAAAAGATCGAACTGCGCCACAACCGCCCCGGCACGCTGCACCTCGACAAAGAAGGAGTCATCTTCCGCTCCGACGATCACAAACACGATGTCGCCCTCGCCCTCAAAGACATCAAAACGGCCGACCTCAGCGACTTCCGCAACCTCCGCTTCGAAGTCTACGAACCCGCCAAATGGACACCCGGTTTCAACCGCCAGTACACCTTCCGGGCCAACCCCGATGCACCCGTGGAAGCGATGGCCCAATTCCTCACCACCCGGCTTACCCGCCCCGTCATCGGCCACTACGCCGAAGCCAAACCACGCTTCAGTATCGAGGCATTCAAAGGCGCCACTGGCCGACTCGAACTGACGGACACCGCGATCCGCTTCGTTTGCACCAATCCCGCCAAGTCCCGCACCTGGCTCTACACCGACATAGAAACCATAGGCCGCCCCGATAAGTTCCGTTTCCGCATCACCACCACGCGCGAGACTTACATGGTGGAACTGAAAGACAACTTACCCGAACAAGCCTGGCAGTTCGCGTGGGACAAGATCTACGGCAAATAACTTACCGGATCACGAGACCCAATAACCGGGCCAGATCCATCGCCTGAGGCGCACTCACAATTGCCCCATTTACATCCGCTGCCGCCACCTGCAGACCCTCTATTTCCGAGTCCCGCAGATCCACATTCCGCAGCCGCGCCTGACGCAGATCCGCGCGGCTCAGATCCATCTGTCCGAACACCGTGCTCGTCAGATCGATCGCCCGCAAATCCGCCTCCGTGAAGTTACTCCCCCGGAATTCACAACTCCGCAGTCGCCCATCCGTCAGCTGCAGATATCGCCCGTCACAATCCTGCAGCAACACATCCTGCAGATTGCATTCCAGCGCCTTCATCCCAATCAAGCGGCACTCAATAAACTCCACCCGGGTCGCCTGAAAATTCCGCCACGTCGCGTTCGAAAGATCGCACCGCACCAGCCGCACATCCTGCAAAAACGGAGCCGAAATCTCCGTCCCCGCAAATGACACCCGCTCCAGCACCGACATCTTCACAGACAGCCCCGGCAACTCCCGTTCCGATAAATCCAGCCCTGCCGCCCGTGCCTCTTCAATCAGTTCATCCGCCAGAAAAGGGTCCGCGCCCACCTCCCGCAAATCCGCAACCGGCCACCGCAAATCCGCGCCCTTCCGCGCCGGCGCTGCTGCTACTTCCCGAGTCTTTTTCCGAATCAAACCTTCCCCGCCAGTTCCCGAATAAATCCCAGATTCGTCCTCATATCCTCATCCATCATCCCCGGGCGGAAGTCCGTCTCCAGATTCGCAAATCCCGCGAACCCAATCTCCCGTATCGCCGCCAGCACTCCGGCAAACGCGATCTTCCCCTGACCCAGCAACACCGGCTTATCTTTTAAATGGATCTGACAGATTCGCGCCGCACCCAGCCACCGAATTTCCCGCTCCACATCGAACCCGCCAATATTCGTCGAGTTCCCCACGTCGTAATAGACCCGCACGCTCGACGATCGCGACCGTTCCATCATCCGCGCATTTTCTTCGGCTGAATTCTCATTCTCCAGCCCCAGAATCACGCCGGCCTTCTCCGCCTCCGCGCCCAGGTCGCGCAGCACATCCGCCACATACTCCATCTCGGCCTGCGTCTTCGTCGCCTGTTTCCCAAAGAACGGCAGCAGCAGAACCTGCGACCCCACCGCCTTCGTCAGCCGGATCGAATCCGCTACCCACTTCACAGCCACGCCGCCATTCTTCAGGCCATCGGTATGCAGTCGATCCACGCACGTCCCATCAATCGGGATCTTATGCTCCGAGGCCAGCGCCCGATAGCGTGCGATTACGGCCGCATCGTCCACAGGCAGCTTGCCACTCTCCACATTCCGGCCGAACGAAATCTGTACACCGTCAAAGCCCAGTCGCGCCGCCACCGCAACTGCTTCCGGCTGCGCACCCAGTTTCAGATTCCAGTCGGTAATGCCGACCTTCCACCGTGGTCCTGCCGCTCGTGCCGCACCCGCCCATACCAGCCCTGCCGCAAACGTCCGCCGCGTGATCAACCCTTCACCCCAAAGACCTTCTCTGCGTAAATTCGACCCAGTGTCAGATTCTCCTGCAGACTCCGCGTAATCGCCGTATTGTCCCGCCACGCCAGTTCCACTACCAGCAGCGGTTCCTGCTTATTCCGGCGCATTTCGCTCACAACCAGCCGGTAATCCACATCGCCGTCTTCCAGCGTCTCCAGCCAGAGCTTGTCCTTGGCGTTCCGCAGATGGACCTCGGTCACCCGCCGCCCCGCCTCACGCAGCAACGCAAAAGGATCCTGATCTCCCTGCCGAACCCAGTCGATATCCAGGCAAATCGCCACCAGCTTCGGGTCTGTCGTCCGTAGCGTGGACCGGAACTCCCGAGCCCCTGAAACCATCTCCGGCGTGTGATTATGAATACGCAACTCCACGCCCTGAGCCTTCAGCGCTCCACCCAGCCGGTTCAGCAGCTCGCCCTGCACCGCCAGTTCCGCGTCCGTTTTCTCTTCCCCTTTCGGTTTCGGACTCGGATTATTCACCACTCCGGTGCATCCGAACGGCTTACAAACCCCCGCAATCTCCAGCGCCAGTTCTGTCGACTTCGCCGCCGCAGATGCCTCGTGCATCACGCCGCCAACATAAACCGAAGGCATCCGGAGCCCGTTCGCATGCAGCAGATCCACGGTCTTCGCCCGCAGCTCCGGCGTGAAAAACGCCTGGTTCAACTCCACATTCCGGAACCCCGCCGCCCGAGCCATCGGGATCACCTCCCCCAGCGTTTCGCCCAGCGATTTCTTCTGCCGCGCCGCGTACTGCTGGAAAATGTACCCCTCCACCGAGAGCCGCGAACCCGCCGAACTCGCGCCCCATGCCGCGCTGGCCGCGGCCCCGAAAATCAATTCCCGTCGAGTCATTGCGCTTCTCCTTAGCTCGTGTGGTCCAGAATAATCTTCCACCCAGCCGGAGTCCTGCGGAACAGCAGCGTGAAAATTCCCTTAGCTTCCCCGCCACCGGCCGCCGTCCGCTCCAGATGAAACCGCCCAATCACCGACGCATACTCCGGCCCAAGCATCCTGACTTCCAGCTCGGAGTACTTCAAAACGCCCCGCTTTTCCGCCGTCGGATAGCTCTTCTGGTAGCGCGCCAGTACCTGCGCATTCCCCCGCGCCACCTCTTTGCCGATGAATACGCTCTCCGGCGAGTAATACCGCACAAACTCCACCAGATCACCCCGGTTCCACGCAGCCTCCTGGGTCGTCAGCGCCTCTTTGATTTCCGCTTCCGGAGAAGCCGCCTGCAGTGAGCACGCCAGCAATACAGCCGTCAGAACAGCATGATGGAATCGCATAGATCCCTATTGAATCACGCGCCGGCTGCCGCAAATACAAAAAGGGCGCTGAACGGTACTCCGCCCGGCGCCCTCTGAATACTGCCTGTATGCTCGCTTACTGTGCGACAGCCACTTTATTCGTGCTGCCCTTGGGACGGCCACGGCCCCGTTTTACAACCGGTGCGGCCACTTCCTTCGCCTGAGCCATCCACTTGGGCGGACGCCCACGCTTCTTAACTCCGTTCGAAGCCAGCCGTTCCAGACTGGTGATCGCGGCCAGCACTTGTTCGTGCTCAGCCCGCAAATCAGCAATAATCTTTCCGATGTCCATCTGATCTCCTCCGTGAGACTCTTGAACTTCCCCTCCTCAATTATGGGGGGAAATTTCAGGATAAAAATACTCTCAGTTGACTACAACTTGTTGACTGTCAACTGTCGAGCTTTGATTTAAATTGTAGCGCCTGCGTTTACGACGCCCGTGGTCCGCTCCAGGTTACATCAGGCCGGAGTGTCGCCCACTTCCTTCTGCAGTCGGGCCAGTTCCACCTTCAGCTTCGCGATAATTTTCTGGTACGCCGGGTCTGAATATCTGTTGACCATCTCCCGCCGGTCTTTTTTCAGGTCGAAAAATTCCCACTCCGGAGCTGTGGACGGATCGTACGATCCCGTCATTCCCAGCGGTTTTCCGTAGTAGTAAATCAACTTGTATTCTGCCGTACGCACTCCGTAATGGGCCGGTACGTGGTGATCCCCGTCGTTGTGCATCCAGTAGCGGTAGTAAATCGCCTTACGTGGTTCCTTCGCTTTTCCTGACGCCAGAACCTTCTCAAAACTCCGCCCCTGCATTTCCGCCGGTTTCGCGCGCCCGGCCAGGTCCAGAAAGGTCGGCGCAAAATCCACATTCAGCACCATCTCATTCGAGACCGACCCCGGCTTTGTTACCCCCGGCAGTCGCGCCAGAAACGGCATCCGGAGGCTCTCCTCGTACATCAGCCGCTTGTCAAAGAATCCGTGATCGCCCAGGAAAAAGCCCTGGTCCGACGTATAAATCACCAGCGTGTTGTCCGCCAGCTTCTCGCCCTCCAGATAATCCAGGACCCGCCCCACGTTGTCGTCCACGCTCTGCACGCACCGCAGATAGTCCTTGATGTACAGCTGATACGCCCACTTCTTCAGCGCATCGCCTTCGAGGCCAACGGGGCGGTCCACCTTCAAATCCGTCTTCGTCGTATCCTCACCCACCCGCATCTTCACGGCCGACGAACTCGCCGCCATCCCCGTATGCCGGTCCAGCAGATTTTCGGGTTCCGGAATGTCGATGCCTTCGAATAATTTCGCGTACTTCGGCGACGGCTGCCACGGACGGTGCGGCGCCTTGTGATGACACATCAGGAAGAACGGCTTCGTCCTGTCACGACCCTTCAGCCACTCGAGTGCGAAATCCCCGATCAGGTCAGTGCAGTACCCCGTGTACTTCTTCCGCCCCGCCGCCGTAATGAACTCCGGGTCATAGTAAGCACCCTGGCCGGGCAGAATATTCCAGTGATCAAACCCCGTCGGGTTGGTCACCAGGTGCCACTTCCCAATCATCGCCGTCTGATACCCGGCCTGCTGCAGTTCCTTCGCCACATTATTTCGCGCGCCGTCCAGCTTGTCGTTCAGCGTATACACGCCATTCCTGTGGCTGTACTGCCCGGTCAGAATCGCCGCCCGGCTCGGCGTGCAGATGGAATTGGTGCAGAAGCAGTTATTCAGCTTCATGCCGCCCGTCGCCAGCCGGTCGATATTCGGCGTTTTATTGATCCTGCTGCCGTACGCCGAGATGGCGTGTGCCGCATGATCGTCCGACATGATGAAGATAATGTTCGGCCTCTGGTTGGCTCCGCCAGCCGCCGAAGCCAGCCCTGTAGTCGCCAAACCCGCCAGAAATTCTCGCCGTGAAACGTCCATCAGCCCAGTTTAATTCCGGCAGCCGCGCCGCATTGGCCGTCCACATGCACCCGGAATACCATGCACCCCCGCGATCTCCCCAAATTCACCCCCGTCGTCCGGGTTCTGATCGGCCTCATCGCGGTCGTCACCATCTACCTGCTGCTCAGCTATCTCGGCTATATTCCGACTCTCTAACAGCTCAGGCTGATAGCATGTCGAAAGTCACCCAGCCATGCCTCCCCTCAACCCCACCCGCCGCCAGCTCCTCGCCGGAGCCACCACTGTCACCACCCTCCTCGCTGCCCAAACGCCGGCGCCCACCTCCACCCGCCTCGATCCCCCCCCAAAAAGGTCCAGGTCGTCCTCGACACCGACACTTACAACGAAATAGACGACCAGTACGCCGTCGCCCTCGCCATTCTTTCCCCCGACCGCATGGAAGTCGAAGCTACCTACGCCGCTCCGTATCTCAACGCCCGCTCCACCAGCCCCGCCGACGGCATGGAGAAGAGCTACGAAGAACTCCACCGCATCCTCAAATTCCTCGGTCGCGACCCGGAAAAGCTCACCCTCCGCGGCTCCACCCGCTTCCTCGAATCCGCCACCAAACCGGTCGACTCGCCCGCCGCCCGTGACCTGATCCGTCGCGCCCTCCAGCCACGCCAGCAGCCCCTCTACGTCATCACCCTCGGAGCCCCCACCAACGTCGCCTCCGCCATTCTTCTCGAACCCAGAATCAAAGACCACATCGTCGTGGTCTGGCTCGGAGGCACCTCCCACGACTCCCCCTCCGCCTCCGAATTCAATTTGAAGCAGGACCTCCATGCCTCCCGAATTCTCTTCGACAGCGGCGTCCCCCTCGTCCAGATCCCCACCCGCAATGGTGCCGAGCGCCTCCGCACTACCGTCCCCGAACTCGAGCGCCACATGAAAGGTCGCTCCCGCCTGGGCGACTACCTCTTCGCCCAGTTCCTCGAATACGAAAAGACCGAAACCAAAGGCAAGCCCGCCAACTACCCCTGGTCCAAAGTCATCTGGGACATCTCCGCCGTCGCCTGGGTCATCAACCCGAAGTTGCTCCCCTCGGCGCTCGTCCCCAGCCCCTGCCAGACCGACGACCTCCACTGGAAACAGCTCCCCAATCGCCACCAGATCCGCGTCATCACCGATCTGCAGCGCGACGCCATCTTCCACGACCTCTTCGAAAAACTGGCCCGCACCGGCAACTAACGACCGGCCCTACTTGATACCCTTCACCGAACCCCAGACTTTGCTGAAGACGGAGGCGTCGAAGCCAATGCTGAGGAATGGTTTGTAAGCAAACTTCTGCACCGTTGGAGCCACAGTCACGGAGTCGGCAATCGCAACTTGTCCTTTCCCAAAATTGCCAAGCCCGGTTTCTTGTCCCAAATGATAACCTACTCCGAAATTCAGGCCCCAGGGCGTCTCCCAGTTCACCCCTGTCAGGATGTTGAACTCCTGGCTGATGCCATAAGCCAGCATCAGTCCGGGCATCCATGCGCTGCTGATCCACTCCTCTTTCGTCTTCTTCTTGCCGGTGGCTCCGGGATAAAGATCTCGCTGGGTGAAGTAGAAGTTGAGGCCAGCGTAGTAGTGAAGCTGATGCGGCTGGCTCCTCGTCTCCACGGCTGTACGAATCGAACGCTGGCCACCGTTGGCATCCAGCAGTGGCTGTCCTGCCGCATTATTCAGACCTACATTGCCGATCCCGTACTCCTTCGTCCTCAGGAAACTATAAGCGAAGCCCGAAATCAGGTTTGCCCGGGCGAACCTGTGGATCCTGACCGGCACCACTTCCGCCAGACTACTCTGGCCTCCCGCGGGCGCCGGTGCCGGCGTTGTTCCGTTGTTCGTTGAAATCGTGATCTTGACGTCCGCAGGGCCGGGTATATTCAAAGTCGTGTCCGGTGCCGCCGACTCCACAGGCGGAGGTACCACTGGAGTTTGGACCGTCGAATTCCCGAGGACGAAGGGCTGAAATCCCCGAACTTCCGTAATCTCCAGATTTGCGGCCGTACTGGCGGACCACTGTTTGATGGGAATCACCTGTGGGTCACGAACGCGATAATCACGATAGGTATTGTTCACCTCGGTAAACAACGCCGCGATCTGACCGTTCAGCTCCGCAGCCCTGGTATTCAGCGCGCTGTATGCCTTATCCCACTGTTGGCTGTCGTACATCCACAAGGACGCCTCAGCCGTATTCAGGGCAATCGTGCGAACTGCGTCCCCCGCCGTTCCGGGCAGGGGTGAATCATCGAGCTTTGCATGATATTTTTCCATGAAGGCCGTCAATACCTCGTCCACCGGCGTCGAAGCCTGGCTTTTCCCCATGCTCGCCTCTATCTGCACCGTTGCGATGTTCCCAAAGCCCTTTACCGCAGCAAGCAGTAGTCTCGGCCCGAATCTGGCTGTCATGAAGTATTTAGCGCTGATCTGGCTCATGGCCTCATCCGCTTTTCCAAGGGCCCCGTCCTTGTCCAGGTTTGCGAACTGGGCGTTATAGTCAGTTACCCCGGCAATCAGCCGTTTGGTGTCAGAAACTATCCGCTGAAAGCTACTCTCGTTGAGAGACTTGTCTCTCACGAGCTTTGTCAGGTCGTTCGTGACGCCCGTTGTGAACGTCAGGATACCCTGGACTCCGGGCCCCGGCGCGCCCTCTTGGGCGGCGCCCTCGATGAGGGTCCGTACGGGCTTCACAGGTTGGATCGCCGCAACGTTACCCGGCAGGTTGCGGGTCTTCTTCGCTTCCACTTGCATGCCGGACAGAATTCGGGCGGCTTCACGGAGCGCGTCCCGGTCACGTTGTTCGATTCGATGTATGAGCGCCTCAAGATTTGTCGCCTCAGACGCATCGAAATTCTTGACGTCAACATCGGGGGGCTCCTCCCCCGCAATATTGTGCACGCCTTCACCTGGCGATCCCGCCACCTTGACCGCTTCGGAGACGCCCCGAATAAATGGCAGATTCGGCGTGAAGATCATCTCGTCTTTTACCTTCACCGCAAATTGGGAAAGCAACGGGTAGTCCACGATCCAGAGCTGCACCAGCCCGCCCGCTCGAAAAATGTCCGTGGCCTTATCGTAAAGCGTGCATCCGTCCCAGGGCTCGCCCGTCATCGGTCGTATCCAGCCGGCGGTTTTCGGATCCACCGGACACAACCAAAATTTCTTTTCGCCCTTATTCCGCGGGTATTGATATACCAGCTCATTCTTCACTGGTGAACCAGCCACACTCAGTGGGGCCAGACTAGTCACCACAAAAACCGCTGCCATCAATCTCTTCATTTCAGTGACACCCCCGGGAATACAAAATAAAGAATACAAAAGTCCTTTGCACGTTTCACCGTTTTCCGTCGTACCCGCCCCCCCAAAGGCGCCGCTAGGTCGGTTTGGCCCGCGTCGTGCATACTGGTCAACCCATGAAGCTCGACACGAAAGATTTCCGCTATGCCGGTGCTAAACCCCTCGACCTCGCCAAAGTTTCCACCACCACGCCCCACTACAAGTCGAAGAAGCAGTACAAAGAATTCCTCCAGGCCGATGTCGCGGAACTAGTGTAGTGTCCCCGAAATAGCTGCACATATTCATTCCTCGCGTTTTTGGCGGCGACGGGGAGGGGTGGAACCGGGCTTAACCGATTCAAGTGTGGTTCGAGCGCGCGCGATTTTTGCAAGGATGTCTTCCAGCCGG
>CANIHR010000046.1 GCA_947467185.1 Bryobacterales bacterium | reverse complement strand
CGGAGTTCCGCGGCTCCGGCACCCAGCAGTTCATGGGGGCCTTCAACTCCACGCTCTTTAGCGACCTGCAGAGTTCCGGCGTCTTCGAAATGAAGTCGAAGAGCCTGTTCCCGCTGGCCAATCCGCAGCGGCCGGAAGACATCCGTCCGGAGGACAACAAACAGGGTTACGCCCTGCAGGACTGGTCGGGCGCGCCGGTGGGCGCGTCGCACCTGGTGTTCGGCTACACGGCCGCGGTGAACGGGGTGCTGGTCACTTACGGCTACGTTTACGACGCACGGCAGACGAATCCGCAGGCGGCCCAGTTGCTCTATGGCCGCTACACCGGATCGCTGGATGACGCCGGAGCGATTAAGACCGCGCATGAGTTCGCCAACGACATTATCCAGAAGTTCGGCGGCACCGGGTCCCTGCTCGGGAGCCGTATCTACTTTGTTTCCAATCGTTCGGGCAACCAGGAAATCTGGGCCATGGACTGGGACGGCAACAATCAGAAACAGCTGACGAATCTGAAGTCGATCTCGATCACGCCGGGCATTTCGCCTGACGGCAGCCGCCTGGCCTTCACGACCTACGCCCGGGGAACACCCCGCATCATGGTCCTGAACACGGAAACCGGCCGGACCCAGCCTTTCTATAACCAGGAAGCGTCGCTCAACACGACGCCCAACTTTACGCCCGATGGCAAGATGATTTACTACGCTTCCACCGCCAGCGGCAACTCGCAGATCGTGGTGGCCGGGGCCGATGGCCAGGGCTTCCGCAGGGTCTCGCACCGCAACGCGGTGGAAGTGGAACCGAAGGTGAACCCGAAGAATCCGGGGATTTTGCTCTTCGTTTCCGGCCCCGGCGCCCAGCAGATCTACCGCATGAACGCCGATGGCGCGGGCGTGGAACGCGTGACCAACGGCGAAGGCGAAGCTTCCAACCCCGCCTGGCACCCCGACGGCCAACACATTGCGTTCAGCTGGACACGTGGGTACGCGGCGGGCGACTGGAACGTTTTTGTCATGGACGTGGCTTCCAGGCAGTACGTTCAGTTGACTCACAGTGAAGGAAAGAACGAAAATCCAACCTGGGCTCCCGATGGCAGGCACCTCGTTTTCGCCTCCAATCGGAGCGGACGGACGCAGCTTTATACAATGCTGGCAGACGGTACCCAGGTGAAGCAGTTGACGCAGCAAGGTACCAACAAATACCCGGTGTGGGGTTCTAAATAAAATCAATGACGACGAAATCTCTCTCCATTTCTCTCTCGATTCTGATGCTGGTAGCGGTTTCCGGCTGTAAGAAGAAGACTCCAATCGCTCCTCCGCCGCCTCCACCGGCTGCCGCCTCAGCGGTGACGCCTCCGGCTCCGGCGAAGGCCAACGTTGCCGATTTTGCGGCGGAACCGGCCACTATCGAGCGTGGGCAGTCTGCCAATCTTCGCTGGGCGGTCACTGGCTCGAATGACGTAGTCATCGATAACGGAATCGGTACGGTGCCGGCGAACGGCTCCCGCACTGTGAAGCCGAACGAAACCACCACCTATACGCTGACGGCCAACGGCCCCGGCGGTGCTGTGACGAAAACGGCTCGTATCGTGGTGACCGCTCCCGCTCCGCCCCCGCCTCCCGCCGCCGCGCCGCGCAGCAACACGGGTACGCTGGAATCCCGCGTCTCGAGCGACCTGAAGGACGCGATGTACGACTACGATTCGAACAACATCCGTGACGACGCCCGCGCCGCCCTGACGGCCAACGCCGAAGCCCTGAAGCGCATCTTCGCCGACTTCCCCAACGCCACGGTGGCGGTGGAAGGCCATTGCGACGAACGCGGTTCCGCCGAATACAACCTTGGTCTGGGCGACCGCCGCGCCACTTCGGCGCGCGACTTCCTGATCCAGCTGGGCATCCCGGCCGAAAAGCTGAAGCCGATCAGCTACGGCAAGGAACGGCCGCAGTGCACCGAGGCGACCGAAGGCTGCTATCAGAGCAATCGGCGCGCACACTTCGCCGCAGGCCAGTAAACTGGTATCTGAATGCGACTCCTCCGCTCAACCGCCCTTATTACCGTTCTCTTTGCTGGCTCCGCATTCGGGGCCAGCAAAGAGATCATGGAACTGCAGCGCGACATCGCGCAACTGCAGGCGCAACTGCAGGCTCTGCAGAGCAGCAACGATCAGAAACTGGCCGCCATCCAGGCTCTTGTCACGCAGTCGCTGGACGCTGCCGGCAAAGCCAATACCTCGGTGAGCGTGCTCTCCGCAACCGTCAACCAGACGCTGGAGCGCGAGCTCAAGAGCCAGATGACCCCGGTCGCCGGCCTCGCCGCCAAAGTTGACAACACGAACAACGATGTCGCCGAAGTCCGCAACTCCGTGGCCGACCTGAACTCGTCGATGAACAAGATTCTGCAGCGCCTGGGCGACATCAATGACGCAATCAAGGTGATGCAGGCTCCTGCCGCCGCGCCGCCTCCCGGACCGTCCGGACCCTCCGGCGCTGCTGCTCCGCCTCCACCTGCCGCAGTCCTGTTCGGCAATTCGGTTCGGGACCAGAATGGCGGCAAGCTGGAACTGGCCCTTTCCGGCTTTAGCGACTTTCTGAAGTTCTACCCGGAAGATCCGAACGCCGCTTCCGCCCAGCTGAACATCGGTGAAATTCACCGCCAACAGGGCAAGGCGGAACTGGCCGCGCAGGATTTCGACGCGATCATTGAGCGGTACCCGGCAAGCGATGTAACGCCCGACGCCTACCTCATGAAGGGCATGTCCCTGAAAGAAGCAGGCAAGAAGACCGATGCGATTGCAACGTTCCGTTCGCTGATCACGAAGTACCCCCGCAAGGACCAGGCTTCGCAGGCGAAGGAGCAGCTGCGGACGATGGGCGTGAGCCTGACGGCTCCGGCGCCGGCTCCCGTAAGGCGCAAGAAGTGAAACGGGCCGCTTTGGCGGCCGCCCTGTTGAGCGCGGCGTCAGCGTTGTTCGGAGGCGAGTTCCCCCGGGAACTGAACGCTTACCCGGGCAGGACGCCGAAGCTCGACGGAGTTATTTCCCCCGGCGAGTACGACGACGCCACAAAGTTCGATAACAACGGGTGGGTGAACACCTTTTCGCTCACCACCGACTCCAAAGACCTTTCCCTCAAAGGCTATGTGAAGCACGATGGCAAGCGGCTGTATTTTGCCTTCGATGTGACCGATGACGTGCTCTACGGCATCGATATCCCCCGCTGGGTACCCGAAGAAAACGCCAAAACGCATGATCTGACCCGCGAGGGGTTCCCCTGGTTCGGGGACGAAATGGAACTGCTGATCAATGCCACCAACTCGTGGAAGGACAACGAGGATTCGGCCGGGAACGGCACGTCGTGGCAGATGGTCTGCAACCTGACGAAGTCCCGCAAGGGCGGGATTGGCGTGGGGGGCTTGCTGGAAGGTGAGCCACGGCGACTGGAATCGGCCTGGAATACCTACCAAAAGTGGATTTTGTCGGGCGCTCAGGAAGCGGTGGCGAAGAGGAAGCCCGAAGGTCACGGGTACGTGATTGAGTGGGCGGTCAACTTTGATCCCTGCCTGGAAGTGGAGCCGGGCAAGTTCTACACGCCTGCGATGGGCGACCGGAAGGTCGGTTTGAACATCGCGCTGGGCGATATCGACGAGAAAGAGCGAGGGGAAGGTAACTTCGCCCACTTCCATCACGAAGACTGGTTTGCGGGTGGGCCGAAGACCCGGACGCAGCTTCGCGACTTCGGTACGCTCTGGCTGCGCACGAAGCGCTGATCTCTGATATAAAAGCTGGATGCTTCGCCGCGTCCTCGTCACCTTCCTCCTTCTCTCCTCTGTTTTGCCTGCCGCCGAGTGGGTCCGCGTCCGGACCACGGATGGGGCTGTTGTGGAAGGATCCACTTCTGCGAAAACGGTGGGGAAAACTCCTCTTTCGCAGATCCTGACGGTGTACAGCGGGGCCGCGGCTTCGGAGTCGGAAGCGGCCAGGATCACAGCTGATTTCGCCGCGATTCAGGGGACGGACCGGGCGGCTCGCGATAAGGCTGTTGAGGAACTGACGTCGATTGGCCTGCCGGTGATGACGCCTTTGCTGAAGGCGTACAAGGACACCGATCAGCATGAACCACGCCCACTGTATCGCCTGTTTGAGCGGATTATGCCGAGCTATGCGGACGACTTTGACCGGTCTCTGACGCTGGTCCGGCTGGCGAACGGGACCGCACAAAGAGTGGCACTGCCAACGGGTTCGCTGGATGTGGTTGATGGGTCGGGGAAGAAGACTTCGCTCGACTGGACGAAGATCCGGACGCTGGCGGTGCGGCAGAAGACGGTGAAGCGGACGATGGAAGTCCACTCGCTGAAGCATTGCACGCAGATTGAGTTTCTGGATACGGGCGTGATTCTGACGGCTACTTCGAAGGCCGATTTGACGGCTCGGGGTATGGTGCGGATCTCGTGGGATACGGACAGCTGGGCGTCGGACGCAACAGGGATCAAGGTTCCGGGGGCTCCGGCGTACAAGTCGAACCTGGTGGACGGGCATCCGTTCGGGTCGCTGGTGGGGCGAGTGGAGCCGGCGGGCGAGAACTTCTTTGTGGGTAAGCAGGCTGCGCTGACCGGTAAGAGCGGGCGGCTGCGGCTGGCCGTGAATGACAACGCCCACTGGCAGAACAATCTGGGTACGTTTCATGTGACGATGACGGCCACCGATGCTTTCGACATGGGTGACGCGCAGTAAGCAGGGGTATACAATGCAGGGCAAATGGCTTTGTATTCCCGTGTTGCTCTGACCCTTTGTTTGACGGCCCTGGCGGGCCTTTCGCAGGGGCCCCAGTATGACCTTGTGCTGCAGGGCGGGCATGTAATTGACGCGAAGAATAACCTGTCGGCGGTACGCGATGTGGCGATCCTGAACGGCAAGATCGCGGCCGTTGAGGCGAAGATCGATCCGGCACGCGCGCTCAAGACAGTCAACGTTTCCGGGCTCTATGTGACGCCGGGAATCGTCGATATCCACTTCCATTCGTACACGGGGACGGGCGAGAAGAACTCCTACGCGGGCGACCTGAGCATCCTGCCGGATGGATTTACCTTCCGGACGGGCGTGACGACTGTGGCCGACGCGGGGTGCTCGGGCTGGCGGAACTTTGAGGACTTCAAGCAGCGGGTGATTGACCGGTCGAAGACGCGGATTTTGGTGTTCCTGAACATTGTGGGCAACGGGATGCGGCAGGGCAAGTTCGAGGGCGACCTGACGGACATGGAAGTGAAGCCCGCGACCGAGATGGCGCTGAAGTACAAGGACACGATTATCGGCGTGAAGACGGCGCATTTTCCGGGGCCGGAGTGGACTCCGGTGGAGAACGCGGTGGCGGTGGGGAATGCGGCGAATATCCCCGTGATGGTGGATTTCGGAAGCAACCGCCCGGAACGTCCGCTGGAGCAGTTGCTGGGGACGAAACTGCGTCCGGGCGATATCTATACGCATTGTTTTTCCGGGCTGCGGAATGAGCTGGGGCCGAACGGGAAGATCAATCCGGCACTGAACCAGGGTCGGAAGCGCGGGATTTACTTCGATGTGGGGCAGGGTGGCGGGAGTCTGGCGTACCCGGTGGCTGTTGAGGCGATTAAGGAGAAGTTCCTGCCGGATTCGATTTCGACGGATCTGCACACGTCGAGCATGAATTCGGGGACGAAGGACATGCTGAACCTGATGAGCGAGTTTCTGGCGCTGGGGCTGACGGTGGACGAAGTGGTGGCGAAGGCTACGTGGAATCCGGCGAAGGAGATTCGGCAGGAGACGCTGGGAAATTTGTCGGTGGGTGCACCGGCGGATATCGCGGTGCTGAATCTGCGGAACGGGAAGTTTGGTTTCGCGGACATGTACGGGGCGCGACTGAATGGCACGAAGCGGTTCGAGTGCGAGATGACGCTGCGGAACGGCAAGGTGGTTTATGACCTGAACGCGCTGGGTCGGCCGGACTGGGAGACGCTGCCGAAGGATTACCGGCGGCAAGGTGACGCTCGTTGGGACGCGATTAGCCCGGTGGGGCGTGGTGGTGGCGGGCGCGGGGCGGCGGCTCCGGTGACGCAACAGCGTTAGGGGTTTACCGAAGCGGGGGCGTTGACGCCGGCGCGCGCCGGTGGTGGGTAGCCTGCTCGTAGCCGTAGACGAACTTCAGGAGCCGGGGTTCAGACCAGGCTTTGCCGAAGAAGGTCATGCCGGCAGGCAGGGTGCCGCCTCGAGTGTAGCCCATGGGGACGGTGATAGCCGGGAAGCCAGTTGTTGGGGAAAAGACCTGGCTGTTGTCGCCGGGGGGCGTGTTCAGGTCACCGATGAGGCGGGGCGGATTGCTCCAGGTGGGGTAGACGAAGGCGTCGAGGTGGTATTGCGCCATTGTTTTCAGGACGGCCTGACGGAATTTCTCGCGGTAGTCGCGGTCGGCCTGGCAGGCTTCGGACTCGGGGCCGTTGACAGGGGCGGCTTCGGCCGTTTCGAGGCGGCGCTGGGCTGAGGGGTGGAAGCCGCCGGATTTGATGATTTCGGCGAGGTTTTTCACCGGGACGTTGCCGCCCTGGGCTTCGAGATAGCGGTTCATGTCGTACTTAAAGCCCATGCAGCTGCCGGCACCAGGGGTGCGGCGAACTCCGGCGAGGTCCACCGGGGCGGGATCGACGATGGTAGCTCCGGCTTTCTTCAGATCTTCGAGGGCGGCGAGGAAGACTTTGACGACTTCGGGATCGGTGGATTCGCGTTCACAAGCCTGGCGGAGGACCCCGATGACGGCACCCTTCAGGCCATCGGGCTGCAGCGCGGCGGCGTAGTTCTGCGGTAGATGGGCGCTGGCGGCGGTAGTGACGGGATCGTTCGAGTCGGTGCCTACGATGACCTGAAAGACCTTGACGGCATCTTCGGTGGTTCGCGCCATGGGTCCGGCGATATCGGCCAGGGTGCTGAGAGGCAGGACACCTGCGCGGCTGGTGAGGCCCATGGTGGAGCGGATTCCGACAAGAGCCTGGTGGGCGGAGGGGCCCCGAATGGAGTTGCCGGTGTCGCTGCCGAGTCCCACCAGCCCGAGGCTGGCGGCAACGGCCGCGGCGGTTCCCCCACTGGAACCAGCGGTGACACGGTCGAGAGCGTAGGGATTCTTCGTGTAGCCCGGCAGGATGGAACTGACGGTTTCATAGGGAGTGAAGGCCCATTCGGCGAGATTCGACTTCGCGAGAACGATGGCTCCAGCTTCTTTGATGCGCTTCACCTGAAAGGCATCCTGCGCAGGGAGGTAGCCTTTGAGGGCGAGGGCACCGTCAGTGGTTTGCAAACCTTTGGTTTCAAAGTTGTCCTTGACGATGACGGGAACGCAGTGGAGAGGGCCGGTGAGACCGGACTGGGCGTAGCGCCGGTCGAGTTCGGCCGCTTCCCTGCCCGCTTCGGGGTTAACGAGGATCAGCGAGTTGATGGCTGGGCCGTTTTTGTCATAGGCGTCAATCCTCTTTTGGTAGAGGTTGACGAGGCCGGCGCAGGTGAGGGTGCCGGCTTTGAACGCGGCGTGGACCTGGGCGATGGTGGCTTCGGTGACTTCGAAAGGCAGGGTCTGTGCGCAGAGAAGCGTGGAGAGGAGGAAGAAGCCGGGGAGCCAGCGAGTCGCCATAATCGAGGATATCGAATTCAGTGCTCCACTGGGCCGGTCCGGGGCGGACTTCCAAATTCCATATTCGGGTTGACGTGTCTGTAACAACCAGGCTAGGCTGAAAAGGTCGTTTATCGGGCACCGGACACCTCCGGGGTGTGGATGCCTGTTCCGAACACTTCGGTAAAGTCAGCGTTCGGAACCATTCTGAGGAGAGTCGATTTGACCTGGAAACGAAAAGCCATAGCAACGTTTGCTTTTGTTTCCCTACCCGTTTTTGCCCAATCGCCCTCCCTGAAAACCTCGTTTCTTGCCCCCTCCTCGATCCACCGCACCACCACCGGCTCCGCCACCATCGTTGATACCGAAAAGCTACCGTATATCAATCAACTGGTGAAGCAACTGGGTAAGGACCCACAGTCGTTCCACCCCAGCGCGTCGGATCTGCTGATTGAACAGGCGGAAGAAAAGTTCCGTTCGGGCCGTAAGTTCTACCAGGATCGGGATTTCGACAAGGCGCGCTCGGCGTTTGATGCGGCCATCGACCTGATGCTGCGAGCGTCGGAAAATCCGACCGACCGTCCCCTGTTTGAATGCAAGCTGGACGAACTGGTGGACTCGATTCACCGGCTGGATTTGGCCGGGATGGGTGCTGCAGTGATCGAAACGCAGCCCCAGTTTGAAAAAGCTCCGAACGAAGACATCGTACAGATGACTTTCCCGGTGGACCCCCGCATTAAGGAACGCGTCCAGTCGGAACTGAAGAATATATCGTCGGAACTGCCGCTGATGGTGAACGACACGGTGCTGGGGTATATCAATTACTTCAGTGGCCGGGGTCACCGGACGATTGAGTACGGCTTGGCTCGGGCCGGCAAGTACCGGGCGATGATTTCTCGTGTTCTGGCGGAAGAAGGTGTTCCTCAGGAACTGATTCACCTGGCGCAAGCCGAATCCGGCTTTATTCCGCGTGCGATTTCGCGGGCAGCGGCGGGCGGGATGTGGCAGTTTGTGAAGTTCCGGGGCAATGAGTATGGTCTGACGCAGACGGCCTATACGGATGACCGTTTTGACCCTGAAAAAGCGACGCGGGCAGCCGCGAAGCACCTGCACGACCTGTACAACCAGTTTGGCGACTGGTATCTGGCGATTGCGGCTTACAATTGCGGTCCGGGCTGCGTGGAAAAGGCTATTGAACACACCGGCTATGCGGATTACTGGGAACTGCGGTCACGGCGTGCGATCCCGGCCGAGACCACGAACTATGTGCCGATCATTCTGGCGATGGCCATTATGGCGAAGAGTCCGGCGGAGTACGGCCTCGATCAGGTAGTGCCGGAACCGACGCAGGAGTACGATGTGGTGCCAATGGGCGCTTCGACGAACCTGCCGCTGGTGAGCGATCTGATTGATACGCCGATCCCCGAATTGCAGCAACTGAATCCGTCGCTGCTCAAGAGTATTGCTCCGGCTGGATTTCAGTTGAAGGTTCCGAAGGGCGCAGGTGCCACTTTGACGGCGGGTTTGGATGTGGTCCCGGCGGAAAATCGGACTGGCTGGCGCATGCATCGTGTCCAGCAGGGTGAGACCCTGGCCGGAATCGCACAGAAGTACAGTGCGGCGCCGAAATCCATCGCGAGCGTGAATGAACTGGGTGGCGAGAATCCGGCTCCGGGTGATCAGTTGCTGATTCCAGCTTCGTACCGGGAACCGGCTGCGCCGAAGGTGGTTGTGGCTGCACGTCGCGGCACGGGAAAGTCCACTGCGTCGCGCACTACGGTGGCGCGCAAAGGTACTCCGACGAAGGCAACGGCCTCGAAGGGCAAGGCCACTGTGGCGACCGTGAAGCCCGCAGCTCCAAAGACTGCCGGTACCCTGGCACAGGTTCGTACGACGCGCCCGATTTCACGGTAGTTTCGGTCGAAAACTCACACCCCCGCTTGCCTGTCGGGGAAAAAACGGTATGCTATTGGTGACCGCTCCATTACGAGGCCAACTTGCATGTTCAACGACCTGAAGCTCGCCGCCCCCGACGAAGATGAGATGGAAGATTTCCGCTTCGATGACGATACGGATCTGGACACCAGATTCGACGAAATCGAGGACGAAATCAGTGATGAAGAAGAGGACGAAGAGGAAGAGGAGATAGCGCAGGCCGCAGGTATTATGGCCGCGCTTGCCGAGACCGTCCTGATGATGGTTTCCGAGGCCGACGCTGCTGCGGAAGCCGCTGCCACACCTGCCCCCCCTCCGGTTCCTCCGGTCGCTGTGGAAGCCGCTCCGGCGCGCAAGCCGGCCAGTAAGGCGACGAAGTCAGCACCGGCGAAGAAGGCTGTTGCGAAGGCTGCACCGAAGAAGGCTGCGCCGGTGAAGAAAGCGGCGTCGGCAAAGGCTGCACCTGCGAAGAAAGCAGCGGCGAAGGCTCCGGCAAAAGCTGCGCCTGTGAAAAAGGCTGCCGCGCCGGTGAAGAAGGCCGTTCCCGCCAGGAAGGCCGCTCCCGCAAAGAAAACACCGGGCAAGGCTGCGCCGGCCAAGAAGGCTGTCGCGAAAAAAGCTCCGGCTAAAGCTGTGGTGAAGGCTGTCGCGAAGAAGGTTGCGGCTAAGGCTCCGGTGAAAGCTGTGGCGAAGAAGGTAGTTGCCAAGGTGCCGGCTAAGAAGGTCGTCTTAAAAAAGGCCGCGCCGGTAAAGAAAGCCGCACCAGTAAAGAAGGCTGTCGCGAAGAAGGTGGTCGCCAAAGCGGTTCCCGCGAAGAAGGTCGTGGCGAAAAAAGCCGTGGCAAAGAAGGCGGCTCCGGTGAAGAAAGCGCCCGCGAAGAAAGCACCGGCAAAAAAGGCCGTTGCCAAAAAGGCAACAAAGCGTCGTTAACGAAACAGGGGGACCGGTCAGCCCGGTCCCCCTGTTTCATTTGCTTATTGAGAAACCGGTTTTGCCACAACCGAGCGGCACTTGTCGAATAGCTGCAGCAGAGCGTCCGCGTAGTCTTCGGGCGATTTTGCTGGCTTGCCGGAGAAGCCCGCAGCGGTGGTTGCACCCTTTCCATATCCCGTGGTCACCGCGATGAACTTCATCAATTCCAGAGCCACCTCATCGCGCCCCTTTGCAGCGGCGTCGTCCAGTTTCTTCTGTTCTTCCAGTTTTTTTGCTTCCTGCTCTTCGGCCATATCGCTCCCGGTTCCCGACGTTGTTTCCGGCCTTCAGACTCCATGCCGGTAAACGCGACCCGTTTCATCCGGAAGATGAGGGGTGGCGCCCAGGCGCACCTGCTGGAAGCCTCGGACGGCAACTGCTACGTCGTGAAATTCCAGAATAACCCGCAACACCGCCGAATTCTCATCAATGAGCTGCTGGCGTCGGAGATTTTGACGCACCTGGGCGTTTCTGCGCCGCCGCATGAGTTTGTGGGGCTGTCGCCGGCGTTCCTGGAGGAGAATCCCGAGGTCTACATTCAGACGGGGACGCGACGGCAGGAGATCGCGCCGGGCTGGCACTTTGGGTCGCGACATCCGGGGAACCCGGACACGCTCGCAATCTACGACTTTGTGCCGGATGCGCTGCTGAATCAGGTGGCCAATGCCGAACAGTTTCGGGCGGCACTGGTGTTTGACCGCTGGGTGGCGAACGCGGATGGCCGACAGGCGATCTTCTTCCGGGCGCAGTTGAAGGACTGGCTGGAGAGGCCGGGCATTCCACCGCGCAAGCTGGGGTTTGTGGCGCTGATGGTGGATCACGGGTTCGCGTTCAACGGGCCCCACTGGGATTTCCCGGAATCGGCGATCACGGGGCTGTATCCACGGCGAGTGGTGTATCAGGATATTCGGGGTCTGGACGACTTTGAACCCTGGCTGACACGGGCGATGACTTGCCCGGACGCCGTATTTGACCGCGCGCTGCGGCAGTTGCCACCAGAGTGGCTGGAAAACGACGGCGATGCGCTGGAGCGCGTTGTGGGGCAATTGCGGCGGCGTCAGGCGCGGTTACGGGATATTCTGCTGGACTGCCGGGAGGCTCCCGGCAATCCATTCCCGCGCTGGGCCATTTAGCGGCTATTCCAGGGTGAACATGACGTAGCCGAGAGTGCCTTCGTGTTCCGTGAGCAGCGCGACGGGGTCTCCGGGGTTGAGCGCCTTCACGACGGTGCGAAGTTCATCGAGCGACCGGACGGGGTTGGTGTTGAGCGCGTAGATGATGTCGCCGGACTGGAGGCCAGGGTTGAGCGCGGCAAATTCGGCAGGGATGGCAGCGACGACAACTCCGGCACGGCCCCGGGTATTCGGCATTGAGGGACCGAGCTTTTCATCCAGCGTGAGAGCAAGGATGCCCAGTTCCCGGACCAGGTTCGATTGCAGATTGACCAGATCTTCGAGGGCGAGGGGGCTGCGGGGACGGGCCTCGATGGTAACGGTCTTCCGGAGCGTCTGGTTGCCGCGCAGGATACCGAGCGCAAGCTGGTCGCCCGGAGCCCCGTTCAGAACGGCTTCCTGAACCTGGCGGGCTTCGGTAACAGGCTTGCCCTGGAGGGTCAGGACAATGTCGTTCGGTTCGAGACCACCTTTGGAGGCGGGGCCCTCCGGCAGGACGTCGGACAGGATGACGCCGGGGTGGCGGTTGAGGCCGAGGGCCTGGGACATGAGGGGCGTGATGTCCTGCGCGACGACCGCGATGGTGCCCCGGGTGATGTGGCCTTCCTTGCGGAGTTGCTCGTAGACGCGGCGGGCGAGGTTGGC
Organism: Bryobacterales bacterium; assembly: GCA_947467185.1. Taxonomy (GTDB): domain Bacteria; phylum Acidobacteriota; class Terriglobia; order Bryobacterales; family Bryobacteraceae; genus BOG-234. The sequence goes on along the minus strand of CANIHR010000046.1, from coordinate 12,183 downwards.
GGGGATGGCGAAGCCGATGCCTTCACTGCCGCCGGATTGCGAAATGATCAGGGTATTGATGCCGGCGATTTTGCCGTCGATATCGAGGAGGGGGCCTCCGCTGTTGCCGGGGTTGATGGGGGCGTCGGTCTGCACGTAGAAGAGTGGCTTTTCGGGCTTGAGCTGGCGGGCCGTAGCCGAGATGTGGCCGACGGTCAGGGTGTTTTCGAGACCAAGAGGGCTGCCGAGGGCGAGGACGATTTGGCCCTGGCGGAGCTTGTCGGAGTCACGGAAGGCGAGGGTGGGGAGGTTGGTGGCTTCGATTTTGAGGACGGCGAGGTCCGTTTCCTTGTCGATGCCGACGACGGTGGCGGGGAAGTGTTTGTGGGTGTCGCGGCGTGTGGGGTCGGAGGCATCGGCGACACTGACATCGATGTCGCTGGCACCGGCGATGACGTGAGCGTTGGTGACGATGAAGCCGGAGGGGTCGACGATGACGCCGGAACCGTTGCCGGAGCGCTTGGCGAAGAAGCCAGCTCGGCGGCCGTCTTCGCTGTCAACCAGGGTGCGGGAGCGAACTTCAATTTCGACGACGGCGGGGCTCACCGACGCGCAAAGGTCTTCGAGCGCGGTGCTGAAGTCCGCGAGGGCCGTGGAGGCGGCTCGGCGAGGGGTAGCCGGTTGCGCGGGCAGAAGAGAGGGTATCAGCGCCACGAGGGTCAGGAAGATTGGGCTTTTTCGCATGGGTCGGTCTTAGTAGATTGGACGTACCGGGCTGGCTCCGGGGATTCGGCCGAATTGTCAGGAATCGCAAGAGACCGGGAACACATCAGGGAGAGCGGAACTCTCACCGCGGCCAGTCTGGAGGAAGATTTGCGGCGCATTTCCCGAATCGGCTTGACCGGAATCGTTGACGAATCTCGGTGGCGGATAAAGCCTTCTCGTAAAAGACGACTTCGTCCAGCAGGCCATGAAAGGACCTTCTGTCTTTCCCGCTCCCGACGGTGGCAGTCGTCCCCAGAACCAGAGGCATCTCGAGGTGTTCCTCTATCCGTCGTGCCGGCATCCCGGCCGATATGGATTCGCCGTTCACGTAAAGCGTCAAGTTCTGATCTGTTCGCGTCACGGTAACTCTGGCCCAAGACTCCGGCTGAATGCTGTTTGGGGTCCGTAACGGTGCTCCATCAGGCCAGGATTCGAACAGGAGGCGATCATCGACTGTCCTTGATAGCCGGATACCTGCTTCCGGGGCGCGGCGGGTCCAGTCGAGCAGAGTCTCGGGGCCAGTCGAACCCGAATTGCCACGGGCGCTGAACCGGATGTCGAGTGACAGGGTCCAGTCCCGCTCCAGAACCGTCAGGTGGCCGGTGCGTGGTCCGGTCCGAAAACTGCCGCCGGCCAGACGGAAGGCTTGACCCGAAAGGCCCGGTGCGAAGCCAACTGTGCCCGTCTGCGACAAAACATTCAGGCTAACTGGATCCTGCAAGGCACCATCACCGGAAAAGTACATCGCCAAACCCGGCAGCGGTGGCGCGCAAACTGGATCCTCGGAGTCGAGCATCACCAGGGAGGAGTCCACCAGGACCCACACACGGTGCCGTGCGGGATCAGGGAGCAGACCCCGTACATCGCCGAGGTCCAGTTCCTCCAGGACGACGCCGCTCGCAGAATCCAGCACTTTCATTGGGCGCGCCAAGGCGACCAGCCGGGACGCGCCCGCGTAGAACAAACCGCCAGAAAGGGGCGGCAATTCCCACGTTCCCAGCACGCGCCTGTCGCCCGTGCTCACAAGGTGGGATATCGAACTGGGGGCCGCCCGACAGCCCTGAAATTTATAATCCGGGGAAGAGCAGGCATCTCCACCATTGAGAACCACTCGTGATCCATCCGGGGAAAAAGAGACCGGCGATCCAACCATTGGCAAACCATTAATTATGCCTACGCGCCTTTCCGTGCTCACGTCAATAATTTCCACAGAATCCTGCCCAGGAGCTCCCGATGGGCCTTTGCACTGGTAAGACACGTACACGAGTTTTCCGGCCGGGTCAACGGCGACCGCTTCCGGGCATGGCAGGTCTGATAGAGACTCAAGCCTACCGCTGAAAGTGGAAAGTCGTTTCAGCCCCCGGCTTCCCATTGCAATGAAGATATTGCCGCCATCCGGGGTCGGGGCCATTGCGTACACGGGGCCGCCTGTCTCGATGCGCTTCGGGTTGACCTTTCGGGCAGCCCCATCCACGATGGTGATTCCGTCCACAGCGGACCCCACAAACAACCTTCCATCAGGAATAGTGATCAGCGGGCCGCAGTCGACTGGTAACGGGATTGTTCCGGTCCTCCCGGTGGCAACGTCGAGGACGTACAGATCCCTGCTGTAATGCGAGCAGGCAAAAACCTGGTCGCCGGACGGAGACAGGGCCATGTCGGTCCCAGGTCCAGGAAGGGGAAACCGCCTGAGGCTGCGCCCTTCCGAAGACGAGGACACCATCAGCCTCCCCAGGGTGACCGACGCTGGCGCGGGGCGAGGCCGGAAAAACAGAAAAATTGATACTGTGGCGATCAATAACCCGGACACCGCAACGTAAACGCTACTCCCGGGGCGCCATCGCTTTTGCGCCGCTTCCGGCTTGGTTTGCTTCGCAGCCAACCAGCTATCGAGTTCCGATTTACGGGCGGCTACGGTTCTACCACGATGCACCGGCAGGGGGTTCGGTCGCTCATTTGCCCAGCGCTGCGCGGTGCGGACAGTGACGTTCAGATAATGCGCGATATTCTTCCAGGCGTCAAGACTGTCGTCGCCCGACGCCGGATCCCGATAGTTCACTGCAATGGATTCTATCACTTACGCGGAATGTCGCACCGTGTCGCACCGATGTCGCACCGAAACCGTGGACAAATGCGCCTGTGAGTCGCATCCTTCGCTTAAGTGCCCGGCAGGAATGCCGGACCCCAAGGACACAAAGGAAACCAAAGATGAAAAGCTACCTCGCGAAAATGCATTTGCCGTTGCTGACCATGACCCTCATCGTCGTTTGCACCTCACTGGGAAATGCGGCCAGTATCACAGCCAGTGGAAAGGCCGATATTTATGCAGCCGGATTAGCCGCGCCTCCGAGTGGCGCCAATCTACCTCCGTCAATTTCCTTTACCGCCGCAGCGGGACAGGTTCTGACCATCACGAGCGTGACCGGCAGCGTGTCGTTTGGAGGGGGGCTATTCTGCCCGGCCGATGGCTGCGCAAGCGGCTTTGATTTTGTCTCAGGAACCAACATTGATCCCACTGGTGGCCTGTCCGGTATTATTGATGACCCAGGCCACTTTTTCTTTCTGGCCGGAGTCTTCCTCACCGACAGCGCCCCCTCGGGTGGCGGTCCTGCAACGCTGGATTTCACCGGCAATGAGAATTTTGTGTCCCTGTCACCAGAGATCGCCCAAGTCTTCTACATAGGGAACGGTTTGACCTCTTCCAGCCAGGCCCAGCAGTTCCTGATCCCGGTAACGGCGACGAGGGCCTTCTTTGGGTTCGTTGACGGGAACGCATTTCATGGTGCCCCCACGTTTTACACCGACAACGCTGGACAGTTGAATTTCACCGCAACGGTGGCCGATACTCCCGAGCCGGGAAGCCTCGCGATGCTTTCCGCTGCGGCGCTCTGGCTGCTTGCCCGGCGGTCTCAGCGCAGTTAGCAGAACTGCGACTACCGACCGCGACCGCCACCGGGCCCGCCTCGGCCTGCGGCAGGCTGGGCGTCCAGACCGTTGAGGCCGTTTTTGAAGCCGGGGTCCATCGCGGCGTAGTCGGTGCGGGAAACGATGGAGGTCGCGGTCGGGAAGTTGGCCGGGACTTTCTGGGTCACCTTTCCGGTCGCAGCCCATTCGGTGCCGCGCTGGAAGGTCGCAACAAAGCCTTCACAGCTGAGGGCGACGATGTCGTGCCCCATTATGGTGTGGAAGACGCGGCCTTTTCCGTAGTTGAGGACCATCAGGACCGGTTCGTCGCGGCCGGTACCAGCGTTGGCGGGATCAGAGAACGCCGTCGCGAGGACCGTCATGTTTTCGCCGGGTCCACGCAGGGAGTTGTAGAGTTCGTCGCCCTGGTGCATCCATTGGGCGGGCAACCCCTTCGTGATGGGGTGTTTGGTGTCGCGGTTCACTACCAGATACGGCACGCGGCGGCCGTGCGCACCAGCGCGACCGGGGGAGGGGTCCTTGTCGAGCTTGCCGTCCTTCATGAACCAGCGCGGGCCGGACGCCTCGGTACGACCGCGCCAGCCACCGACGCCGATCATCTTGTTCCATTCGGGCCAGGTACCGAAGGCGTTGTCGGCGGCGTGCACCACCGACAGACCACCGCCGTTCTTCATGTACGTTTCGAGGCTCGTCTTCAGATCGGCGGGCCATTCGGCAGCATCGTAATTCGCGACGACGACCTGGTACTTCGCAAAATTGGGGTGGAACTTGCTGAAGTCCTCCCCGGCTTTCGGTGCAGTAACGACATCGACCGTGAAGAGGCCGGTGTCTTCCAGCTGTTTCTTCAGGACGGGAGTGACGATCTGCCATTTGTGGTACGGACCGCCACTTTCTCCGTCAAGCAGCATCACCTTGATGGGTGAGGCGGCAGGCGCGGCTGCGGGCACGAGGCAGAGAGCGGCTAAGGCGGTGGCGGTGAAGAGGCGTCGAGTGGTCATTTTTTCTTTTTGGCGGTGCCCCAGAAGATGAAGGTGCCGCGATTATTCGAGGTTACGATATCGACCGCGCCGTCCTTGTTCAGGTCGAGCGCGATGAGCTGGGAGCCGGCACCGGAACGGTTGTTCACGAGCTCGGGAACGAATTCCGCGCCGCCTGGGGCGGTCTTGCTGCGAACGGTTTTGTAGGCGTACAGGACGGGCGGACCGAAGGGGTCGGGGTCGGTATAGCTGTCTTCGTGGGACCAGTAGCGCTTGCCGACGATGAAGTCGGGGACACCGTCGCCATCCACGTCACCCGAGGTGGCACCGTGGGGTTCGGTGAAGGTGACACCGCCGGCGTTTTTGTCGGAGAGGTCGCCCATGATCATGTGCTGTTCAAAGAAGATACGGCCATCGGTATCGCGCTTCTGTTCGAACCAGGCGAGACCATAGCCATGCGCGGCGAGGGCAGTGACGACGTCGTTCTTCCCGTCGCCATTCACGTCGTAGACGGCCATTTCCGCACCGCCAGTGCCGAAGGCCTGTTCGTGGAACTTCCAGGGTTCGGTGGCAGAGGCAGCGTTGGCGGGCTGTTCGTACCAGCCGAGGCTGGAGAGCGCATCCAGGCGGCCATCACCATTGACGTCGCCGACACCCATGCCATGGGCCACAACGCCAGCCGGACCGGAGATCTTGTGGACAACCCAGGGGCCGGTTGGGTTCGATTTGTCAGGAGTCGCCCAGGAGAGAACGCCACCGACACCTGTGATGAGGTCGGGCATGCCATCACCGTCAATGTCACGAAGCTGGCAGATCTCGGTCATGATGTTGGGCAGAACCTGATACTGGCTCCAGCGACGGGGCTCGCCTTTGGGGTTCACGTAGAGCATGACGGGCTTGCCAGCAGTGGTGGTGATGACGTCGGGCCAGCCATCGCCCGTGAAGTCGTGGGCGAAGTTGACCATGGTGGCGGCGTATTGAACGGAGGGAGAGACGGTGGAGGAGAGGTAGATTTCGCGCTTCTCGGTGAAGTTGGGGCCGAGGTAATACCAAGGTCCCGCGACGATATCGAGGACGCCATCGTGGTTCACGTCAGCGGCGGAGACGCCCCACGAGTAGAAGAACTCGTCGAGTTGCTGCATGCGGAATTTGGTGGAGGTAACCTCAGGCGGAGCGACGCGGACGGCGAGGTCTTTGTAAGAGACTTCGCGATATTCAACGGGGGCGGTGCCGCCGGAATAGAGGGCGAGGGGGCCGAAACCGTCGGTTTTATCCATGGTGGCTCCGGAACCGAGCGCACCGTTCACGGAGTTTAGATTCGCGCGGACGATGTCGGCATCGACGACGACCTGGGCGGTGTTCCACTCAGCGGGGCGATAGCCGCCACGTGCAGGGCCACCGCGTCCGCCACCAGCGTTGGGGGGAGTGGCGGCGGTACGCATCATGGAGGCTACGGGCTTTACCTTTTCGCGAGAGGTCTCTTTGCCTGTGGTGTCGAACGTGACGTTATAGATGGCGAGGTCGCCTTCGGTGAGGGAGACGAACTGGCCCCTCATGCCGGTGGCGGTCTTCTCGGCGCGGACCAGGAGGCCCGCTTTGCAGCCAGCGGGGCAGCGGAAACCGGCGAAGAGGCCGACGTCCTGGAAGGATTTGTCGAGGACCAGCCAGCCGCCGGCGGGAGTCGAGGGGGTGCCGGTCAGGGTGCCATCCTGGGCCTTCCAGGTGGCCGCGCCTAAGGTGTGCCAGCCGGTGAGTACCGAACCTTTGAAGGTGACGTCGGGAACAAACGTGGGGCCAGCCGCCAAGGCGGGAAGGGCCAGCAACGCAAGTGTGGCGGTGCAGGACAGAGAACGGAACATGAAGCAGCCTCCTTACCAGGCGCTTCGAATTATATATGAGATTCGCTTTTGCTACGGGACCAATTTTATGTGCGTGACCCGACGATCCACACTACGCCCCACCAGGTGCCCCGCAAGAGTGGACCCGGCGAGAATTGAGAAAAACACGGTCACACCAGTCTTGGTTCCGCCGATAGAGGCACCGGCTATGAGTCCGAGAATCAAACCGCCGCCGACACCGACAGCCGTACCGATCGGGCGCCCCAGCCAACCACCTGTCCGCTCAAGATCAATCAACTTCACCGCGTCACGCTGAATCCGGCCATTACCTTTCGGGTAGCCCTTTATGGGCGCGGTAACGTCCATAACGATGGCATCATCCCGAATAGAGGCAACTTCCCCCTTCACGATGGTGTCGTCAGTGAGGGTAATAGCCACTTTGTGCCCGGCTATCATGTTCGCCAATTCGTTCCACTTGAGTTCCAGAGGCCTCGGGGCAGCCTGAGCCGGAACCACCGCCATGAACAGGAGAATCGCTGTCAGCAGCCAGCTTACATTTTTCATGGCGTTCAAAATATCACAACTTCACAGTGATTCCCGAGGGCCGTCCGCCGCAGGAGTTAGCGAGCCGTGGTAGCCATGACGCGATGGAAAGCTTCGACGGTCACGAGGGAGGGCTTGAAGTTGCCGAAGCGATGGCCTTCCGCGATGGTGAGCGGGGTCCAGCCGTTCTTGTTGGGCTTGTCCCAGATCTCGCGCTTTGCCCCTTTGGCGGCGAGGAATTCGACCGCTTTGGGAGCGTTTTTGTAGGCGGCTCCGTGCATGGCGGTTTCGCCGTTGTTATCGACCGCGTCGATATTCGCTCCGAGGTCGAGGGCAACCTGGAGAGCCTCGACAACTTCGTCTTCCGTGCCGGCATCTTCACCTGGGGAGCGGGTGCCGAGACCGGCGGCAGCCATCAGGGGCGTGCTGTTGTCGGCGTTGGTGATTGCGGGGTCGGCGCCCAGCTTCGCGAGGTAACGCATCAGTTCGGCGTCAGCGGTCTTGGCAGCCAGCATGAACGGGGTGGCCCCCATGGTGTTCAGGCCGGTGAGGCCGAACTTGACGGACTTCGTCATGCGGGCGTTGATGTTGGCACCTTTGTCGACCAGCTTCTTCGTGAATTCGAGGCTGTTCATATTGCCGGAGCCTTCGGGGGCGGGGTCATTGTCGCCGACCCCGGATTTGCGGATGGCGGAGACGACGTGGAGCGCAGTGTAGCCGGCCCCGGCGGCGTTGGGGTCCGCGCCGTGATCGAGGAGCCACGCGGCAAGTTCGAGGTGGGCGTTGGAAGCAGCCAGGACCATGGCGCTCATACCGGCGCGGGGCCAGCCAGCACCGGATGCGGGGCGTGCGGGGCCGGTGGCTTTGTGGGGTTCGACGATCTCGTTGACGCTGGCTCCCGACTTGACCAGTGCGGCGACTGCGCCCATGCGGCCTTCGCGAACGGCGAAGAGGAAGGGCGTGTAACCGGAATCGAGGCGCTCGTGGAGGTTGGCTCCGGCCTGGATGAGGGCTTCAATAGTTTCGACATTGCCTTCTGCGGCTGCCCACATCAGCGCGGTCTGGCCGATACGCGGTTCGCGGGTATTAACGAGGGCGTCGTGAGAAATCAGGACTTTAACAGCTCCGACACGGCCAGTGCGGGCGGCGGTCATGAGCGCGGTTTCTCCACCGGGGAGCGCTTCGTTCGGGTTCGCTCCGGCCTTGAGGAGGAGTTCCACCATGGGGCCGTCGCCATTGGTGCAGGCGAGGGAAAGCGGGGTGACGCCGTAGCGGTTGGCGGCTTTGACGTTCGCTCCGGCATCGACCAGCAACTTCGCGATTTCGGTGTCGTCGCGGAATGCGGCCCAGTGGAGAGCAGTCATGCCATCGACCTGCGCGGCGTTGATGTCCGCGTGCTTTTGAAGCAGGGCTCGAATAGTCGCTTTGTCCATCTCTTCAGCGGCGTCGGCGAGAGGTGCGGTGCCGCGGGCAGCGAAGAGAGTTGACAGCGCCAGGAGGGCTAGTGCGCCGAGCTTCACAGCGTCTGCAACTCCGGCACTTTACCCTTGCTGTCGGCGAAGCGATCAATACGGACACCAGCCTTATCGAGCAGGGTGAGGTGGACGTTGGCGAGTGGGGCGGCCTCCTTGTAGCGAATGTGCTGACCGCCTTTGCGGCTGGCACCTCCGGCGACGAGGATCGGCAGGTCCACATGGTCATGAATGTCGCTGTTGCCCATGCCGCTGCCGTAGAGGTAGTTGGTGTGGTCGAGCAAGGTACCGTCTCCATCCGGCGTGGCTTTCAGACGACCGAGGAAGTACGAGAAGAGCGAGACGTGGAACTGGTTGATCATTGCCACTCGTGCCAGTTTCTCGGGATCGCCCCCGTTGTGGGTAAGCGGGTGGTGGGGATCGGAGACGCCGATTTCGGGGTAGGTCCGGGTGCTGGTTTCGCGGGCCAACTGGAAGGTGATGACGCGAGTGACATCGGATTGCAGGGCAAGGACCTGGAGATCGAACATCAGCTTCGCGTGGTCGGCGTAGGCGGCGGGGACACCCAGGGGACGATCGAGATCACGGGCTGCACCGTTGGAGGTTTCGGCTTCGGCCTTCTGGATGCGGCGCTCCACTTCGCGGACCGTCTCGAGGTACTGGTTGACCTTCGCCTTATCGTCGGCTCCAAGTTTGCGATTCAGGCGGGAGATGTCTTCGTTGACGACATCAAGCAGGCTCGCGCGGCGGCGCAGTTCGGCGAGCCGGTCGGCCACGCTGCCCCCTTCGCCGAAGAGGCGTTCGAAGGCGATACGGGGGTGAGCTTCGGCAGGAAGCGGGGTCTTCGGGGAGGACCAGGAGAGGTTGTTCTGGTAGACGCAGGCGTAGCCGTTGTCGCACTGGCCGACGGTGGTGAGCAGATCCATGGCGAGTTCGAGTGAGGGCAGGCGGGTGTCCTTGCCGATGCTCTGCGCGGCGACCTGGTCGGCGGTGGTGCCGAGTTCGTAGTCGGAACTCTCGGTCCATTTGGCGGTAGCACAGCTCAGGAATGACGCGTTGGAGGTGGCGTGCGTGCCGGGGTAGGCGTTGCGGATTTCGAGGTTGGTGAGGACCGTCATCTGGTCGATGAAGGGCTTCAGAGAACGCAGGGTGGGGGAGAGTTCGGTGAGGTCATTGCCGGGCGGCGTCCACTGTTTCATATACGCGCCCATCGGGATGTAGACGAAGCCGAGACGACGCACGGGATTCGCCGCGGAAGCCACCAGCGGGGTGAGGGCAGGAACCATGGCGTCGAGCAGGGGCAGCGCGAGCGCGGTACCGGCGCCACGGAGCAGCGTACGGCGAGACAGGGCCTTCTTCGTAATGATCATTTGGTGGTCCTCATTTGAAACGGTGTACTCTTTACGATACCCAGGATTACGGACGAGAATTTATAGTCGTTGGAGGCGGCTTCAGAGACGACGCGGCGGACGGCGGGCTGGTCGTAGTATTCGACGCCGCGGCCGAGGCCGTAGGTAAGCAGCTTTTCGGTCAGCGTACTGACGAAGATCTGGGGTCGGCCAAGCAGGACCTTCTGGAGGCCGGCGGGACCGTCGAACTTCGTGCCATCGGGGAGATTGCCGGAGGCATCGATGGGCGTGCTGCCTTCGGTGAGTCTCCAGCGGCCGACGGCGTCGAAGTTCTCGAGACCGAAACCCAGGGGATCCATGATGTTGTGGCAACTGGCGCAGACGGGGTTCGAGCGATGCTCGGCGATGCGTTCGCGCATGGGCAGATTTTTGCGGACGCCGCTGGTTTCCTTGAGCGCCGGGACTGCAGGCGGCGGGGGCGGGGGCGGCGAGCCGAGGATATTGTCGAGAATCCACTTGCCGCGAATGACCGGTGAAGTGCGGGTGGCATAGGAGGTGACGGCGAGGATACTGCCCTGGCGCAGGAGACCTCCGCGGACATCCTGCGCCCCAAATTCGACGCGGCGGAAGCGACTGCCGTAGATGTTCGGGATGCCGTAGTGTTTCGCGAGCCGTTCGTTGACGAAGCTGTAGTTGGCGCGCAGCATGTCGAGAACGTTGCGGTCGTCGCGCATGATGCTTTCGAGGAAGAGCTGGGTTTCGGTACGGAAGGCCCGGCGGAGATTGTCGTCGAAGTCGGGGAAGACGCGCATATCCGGCGTGATGGAGGCGAGATTGCGGAGGTGCAGCCACTGCTCGGCGAAGTTGGTAATCAGAGCCTGGGAGCGCTTGTCGGCCAGCATGCGGCGGGTCTGTTGTTCGAGGACAGCGGGCTTGTGGAGTTCGTTTTTCGCGGCGAGGTCGAGGAGTTCGTCATCGGGGATGCTGCTCCAGAGGAAGAAGGAGAGGCGCGAGGCGAGATCGAGGTCGTTCAGTTTGTAGGCGGTCTTTGGGGCGACGCCGTCGGGGTCGCGCTCCATGCGGAACAGGAATTCCGGACTGACCAGAGCGGCGCTCAGACCCATTTCAATGCCTGCATCGAAGCCTTCTTTCTTCGCGTCGCGATAGAGGCGGAGGGGGGCCTGGAGATCGGCATCGGTTACGGGGCGGCGGAAGGCGCGGCGGAGCGTGGTGGAAAGAATGCGCTTCGCGCAGGGGTCCTCTTCGGCGGCTGTAGCGGGTTTGCAGATGAAGATGCGCTGGCGGCTGGGAGTGTCGCCGGGGCCTTTCGCGTTGAACGGGCCGTTGATGGTGACCTGGTAGATGGCCGGCTGGATGCGGGGGTGGCGATCCATGTTGAAGTGGGCCTGGTAGGGCTGCCGCTCGTTTTCAAGGAGGAGCGAGGGCTTCTTCACAAAAGCCGCGCCCACCTGATGGGGACCGGCCTTCACATTGAAGCGGATGTGGAGAGGCTCATCGACCAGGTGATGATCGGTGCCTTTCGGGGGAGGGGCGACGGTGAAGAGCTGGACACGTTCGCCATCGAGCGTGAGTTCGAGTTCGTGGGTGTCTTTGAGGCCTTCGATGTATTCGTTGCGGTCGCGGGCGAGACGGATGCGGAATTCGTACTCGGCGTCGAGGGGAAAAGTGTAGCGAACCATGGTGCCGCCACGAGTACCAACCGGGAGGTCGCCGAAGTGCTCTTCCTGGGTGAGATCGGGGGGGAGCTGGAAGGTTTCACCACCGGGGGCATGGATGGGGCTGCCGACGGCGAGGCGGACGATGCGGCGGGCGGCGGTCAGGTAGCGATCGAGAAGGGTCGGCGAGAGGTCGCCCACGGTGATGTTGTCGAAGCCGTGGCTCGCTTCGTCGGCAGGCAGGAGATTGGTGACGTCAACGTCGAGGCGGAACAGGTCGCGGATGGCGTTCTGATACTCGGTGCGATTGAGGCGGCGGAAGGTATCGGTTCGACCAGGGTTGGGCGCGGCGGCGTCAAGTTCACGCTCAATGGAGGCGACGATGGTTTTGTAACCGGCTTCATCGGGGCGCGGCAGACCAACGGGCGGCATGGCACGGGCCTGGAGCTTGCGGAGAACCTTTTCCCAGGCGCGGGGATTGGTGGCGGGGGAAGCGGCGGGGTCAAACGCGAAAGCGCCCGAGCGTGTCTTTTCGGTGTGGCAGCCGGAACAATATTGAGTGAGACCACTGACCGGCGCACCAAATGCGAACGAAGCAAACAAGAGCGGTAACGGCAGAGAGAGGATGACAGTGCGTCGCATAGCGGTGGACCAGATCG
>CANIHR010000045.1 GCA_947467185.1 Bryobacterales bacterium | reverse complement strand
CTCTTCCTGAATCAGGTATTCCAGCGCATCTTCCACACGCATGCTGCGTTTCTTGGAACGCGGCCCGAACATGGCGGGAATCAATTCTTTGATGTTGATCCCCATTTCCTCGAAATTGGGACCGCCGGCGAATTCGAAGGCCGGACCGCGATCCTTTACTTCCAGTTCCACCATGCTTTCGTCCAGCTTGCCGGAACGGAGGCGTTCGCGCAGCTTCTCGCGGGCCTTCGTGTTTTCGTCCGGGTTTTCCGGGTTGGGCGGCAACAGGATATCCAGCAGACGGGCTTCGGCAGCGGCTTCCGCTCGGTCGCCGATCTCGTCCAGTTTCTCTTCGCGAACCATGTCGATGGCAATATCGACCAGATCGCGGATCATGGATTCGACGTCGCGGCCCACATAGCCCACCTCGGTGAACTTGCTGGCTTCCACCTTCATGAACGGCGAGTTGGAGAGCTTCGCGAGGCGCCGGGCGATTTCGGTTTTGCCGACGCCCGTCGGGCCCATCATGAGAATGTTCTTGGGCATCACGTCCTCAGCCATCTCGGGCGTCAGTTTCTGACGGCGCAGACGGTTGCGGAGGGCGATGGCCACAGCGCGCTTGGCTTCGGGCTGGCCAATGACGTATTTGTCGAGTTCGCGGACAATTTCCCGGGGCGTCAGTTCGTCAAGAACCGGACCCTCTTCCACGGACTGGCTGGGCAGGTAGATAACCATATCAGCTCAGTTCCTCGTAATTGATATTCAGATTGGTGTAAATGCAGGTGTTGCCGGCGATCTTCATCGCCTCTTCTGCAATCTGCTTCGCGCTGAGTTTGGTGTGGTGCATCAGCGCAGTGGCGGCCGCCAGAGCATAGGACGCGCCGGAGCCAATCGCGGCAATGTTTTCATCGGGTTCGATGACATCGCCGTTGCCACTGACAATGTAGGTGTTCTTCGAATCGGCCACCAGAAGCAGGGCTTCCAGATGCCGCAGGATCTTGTCGGTGCGCCACTCCTTGGCCAGTTCGACGACAGCGCGCGGCAGATTGCCGTTGAACTGTTCGAGTTTGGCTTCGAAGCGGAGCGTCAGGGAGAGTGCGTCCGCGGTGGAGCCGGCAAAACCCGAAATAATCTTGTCGTTGTACAAACGACGCAGTTTTCGCGCCTTTGCCTTGAGGACTTCGCTGCCCAGCGTTACCTGGCCATCTGCGGCCATTACTACTTTTCCGTCGCGGCGCACGCAGAGCACCGTTGTGGAACGAATTCGCTGCTTCATTATGGGGTGAAACTCCAGTGTATCGCAGCCCGGCACCACGCCAATCCGGGCTGCGCCGCACAAAGTGCTCCGGGCGATCACCCGCCGATACAAGGAACCGTGTACACTGCAAACGATGGAAGCACGAAAGACCGGCGGTGGGAACGGTGATCGGTCTGCGACGGCTTCAATAGAGTCGTAATATTGAAGGCAGAAAAGAGATATGGCATACCTTGACGATGACGCTGCGGAATGGCTGATGAGCCCCCCGCGCCGCAACCCGGACGATGTCGGCTTCGACGATCTTGAAGATGACGTCGAAGAGGACGAAGAAGACGACGACGAAGACGAAGACCTCGACGAAGAAGAAGACGAGGACGACGAAGACGACGATGATGAAGACGACGAGGACGATGACGATGACGAAGATGACGACGACATCGATCTCGACGACGAGGACGAAGAAGACGACGACTTCGATGAAGACGATGACGACTTCGAAGACGAAGACGACGAAGAATAATCTTTTCGTCTAGTTGGTTTTGCTGAGCAGTGCTTTCACGAAGCGGTAGTTGAATTCGACCGCTTCGTGAAAGGCGCTCACCCGGATACGTTCGTCCTTGCCGTGTGCCCGCACATCGTCATGGTCAATGGCGAGCATCCCGATGCCGTAGCCGGGAATCCCCGCTGCGGCGGTATATTTGCTGTCGGAAGCTCCGGTTTCCATCGTCACTACGATTGGCACGCCAGGCCAGAAGGAATCGGCGGCGTTGCGAATCGCCCCCATGACATCCCCCCTTGGTTCCGCCGGCTTGATCGCCTTTTCCTGTGGCGCGGTTTCGGTCGGTACCGCAGTTTGTGAATTCACCCAGCGCACCGCCACGTTCGTGTCGGCAACCCTCTTCACCAGTTCCAGGCGAATTTCCTCCGCCGAATGTCCCGGCAGGATGCGGCAATTCACCAGCGCCGTGGCCCTCTGCGGCAGGGCGTTGTTCGCGTGTCCGGCTTCCAGGCGCGTCGGGATGCAGGTGGTGTGAGTCAGACCGTTAAAGCGGGCGTCCTTTGAGAAGTTGGCGATTGCTGCGGCCGAAGGCGCGGCCTGCAGCACCGCCTGAATCTGAGCGCGACGCTCGGGAGTCTCCTTCGCGGCGATTCCCCCGAAAAACGCTGTGGTCACCGGATTCAGTTCGAAGGGAAACGGCGCGCTTTCGATCCGGGTCAGCGCGTGGGCCAACTGGTAGATGGCGTTTATAGGCACCGGACGAGAGCTGTGGCCACCAGGATTCGTCACCAGCAACTGGAAGTCGGCGTACATCTTCTCCGCCGCTGCCACTTCCACTGAAGTTGGCTTGCCCTTGTCCGTGGTCACTCCCCCCTGATCCACGTTGAGCACAACTTCGGCATCAATTAGCTCCCGGTGGTTCTTCACCAGCCAGGCGACCCCGTTGGCGGTGCCATTTTCCTCGTCGGACGTGAGGGCAAGGATCAGGTCGCGGGGCGGCACAAAGCCCTCCTGCTTCAGGCGGAGAAACGTGGAGATGACGGCCGTGTCCATCGCCTTGATGTCCTGCGTGCCCCGGCCGTAGAGGTATCCGTCTTTCTCGATGAGTTGGAAGGGGTTGGTGGTCCAGTCCTGTGGCAGGGCTTCCACCACGTCCAGGTGACCCAGGAAAAGGAACGGCCTCAGCGTGCTGTTCTTCGCCCTGTAGCGGACCACCAGGTTGCCCTTGTTGGGGCGTCCGGGCGGCGTCAGAATCTGGATGTCCGCTTCGGGAAAGCCACCGGCCAGCAGGCGCTTCGCGACGGCTTTCGCGGCGGTGGTGTTGTCTCCGCCAGGGTCTGTGGTGTTGATGGCGATCAGTTCCGCGAGGATCTCGCGAGCCTGGCTAAAAGCGGGAACGGCGGTGAAACAGAGCAGGAAAGCAATTTTCCGAAGCATTCTAATAACTTAGCGCTCTTGACCTGATCCCGGATCTGTAATAAGCTCCGACAACACGGGTCAACAGCATTGAATCCCTTTGAAATATCGCGACGCAAGTCGCTGCAGTCGCTGCTGGGCTTTCTCGCCGGGTCGCCCCTGTTACAGGCACAGCTCGATCCCGTGCGCGATCACACCCGCGTCCCCGGCATGCAGGAGCTGCTTACGGCCTTCGAGTTTGAAGCTGTCATGTTCGCGAAGCAGACCCGCGCCGTCTACAACTACCGGGCGTATGGCGAAGAGAGCGAGTTCACGCTGCGCCGCAACCGCCAGGCTTTCGACTGGGTCCAGCTGGTGAAGAACCCGGCGACCGCCTCAACTGTGGAGACTGCGACCGAGATCTTTGGTACCAGGATGGCGTTCCCTATTCTGGTCTCGCCCACCGCGCTGCACGGCGATCTGGATAAAGACGCAGAACAATCGACGCACAAGGGAGCAGCGGCCGCTTCGAATACGCCGATGATCCTGAGCAACAATTCCAGCCTGTCTTTCGACAAGGTGGTGACGGCTGCGGCGAGTCCAATGTGGATTCAGCTCTATCCGAAACAAGCAGTGGAAGCCAACAAAAGCTATCTGGAACCCGCCATCGCGCAGGGGGCGAAAGCCGTGGTGGTGACGATTGATCAGCAGGCAACCGTCTACGATCGCTCGATGCACGACCGCAATCTGAACTCGACCGGTGGTGGCCGCGGGCGTTTTGGTGGTGGTGGGCCGGTTGCCGCAGGGAATCCCTACCGGCTGAGTGTGGGCCGGCTCTGGTACGAGTGGAAGTTCTTCGATGAACTTCGGTCATATGTGAAGGTGCCGATTCTCGCGAAGGGTATTCTGACGCCCGAAGACGCCAAACTCGCGATCGAACATGGCGTCGATGGCATTTACGTTTCGAACCACGGTGGGCGTTCGCTGGACTACGGGCCATCCACGCTGGAGGTTCTGCCGGAGATTGTGGATGCTGTAGGCGGCAAGGTGCCGGTGATGTTCGATAGTGGTCTGCGCCGAGGTTCGGATATCCTGAAGGCGCTCGCGCTCGGTGCGAACGCAGTCTGTCTGGGCCGCGTACCGCTCTGGGGCCTCGGCTCGTACGGTGTCACCGGAGTCACGCGCGTCCTCGAAATCATGCAGGCGGAACTGGTGCAGGCCATGCTGCAGACGGGTTGTACCAACCTGCAGTCCATTAACCGAAAGATCGTTCTCGCGAACTTCCCATAACCATGCAGGTAGCCACAGAACCCGCCGGGCGCATCGCGCCACTGGCGGAACTACTGAACACTTACGAGATCGGAGACATGGCGCGGCGGAAGGTGGATGCCGCGACGTGGGCTCTGCTGGCACCTGCCGACCGTGCCGCGTTCGACCGCATCACGTTTCGTCCCCGCATGATGGTGAACACCACCGGCATGGACCTCTCGCTGGAACTGTTCGGTGAGAAACACTTCGCGCCGCTGATCATCGGGCCGGTTTCACAGCAGAAGCGGTTTCACCCCCAGGGCGAACTGGAGATGGCGCGGGGCGTGGCGGCGGCGAAGGCCACGATGGTGATTTCGGCCGATTCGAGCTTTCCGCTGGAGCAGATTGTCGCGCTTACGAAGGCCGGAGCCTGGTTTCAGGTCGACCTGGCATCTGCGAATGCGGCCGCGTCGGCCCGCACGGCAGTGGCAGCAGGCTGCAAAGTGGTCTGCGCGACGGGGACGAACAGCAAGGCGCTGGCGGCCCTCGTGAAGGCTGTCAGCGGGCCTGTGGTGGCGAAAGGGATTGTCAGCGTAGCTGACGCGGAAACGGCGCTCGGCGCCGGTGCGCAGGGTCTGATCGTCTCCGCCTGGACTACGCGTGGCACAACCGGAAAAAACGAACCCATCGAGCTTCTACCCGCAATTGTGGATGCCGTTAAAGGCCGGGTTCCAGTCCTGGTCGACGGTGGCTTCCGCCGTGGCAGCGACGTCCTGAAGGGCCTCGCTCTGGGTGCCAGGGCCGTGCTGGTGGCGCGTGCTCCCGTCTGTGGTCTGGCAGGCTATGGCGCTGCCGGCGTCCAGCGTGCCATGGAAATTCTGCAAACCGATCTCGCGCGCGATATGGCCGGGTGTGGCAAGGCGAACCTGGCGGCGCTGGGCCGCGACACGGTCCGCGTTCATCGCTTCTAACCCCGAACTTGCTAGGATGGCGATGATGCTTCGCCGAACCCTTCGTTCTCTACTACTGGCTGCCGCCCTGGTTGCGGTTGCCTCTGCCCAACAGACCGCCCTCGATCGCTACGTCGCCAAACCCGATCCGGCTTATAAATACGAACTGGTCCGTACCCTGCCGGGCAAGGGGTACACGGCGTACGTCATTGATCTGACCTCGCAGCAATACCGCACCGAGGCCGAGATTTCGCACAGCCTTTGGAAGCACTGGCTCACCATCATCAAGCCCGATGAGGTCCACTCCTCCACCGCGTTTCTGTTCATCGCGGGTGGTTCCGTGACGGCCAAAGCACCCGAAAAGCCCGATGCCGTGGCGCTCGAAATCGCTCTCGCCAGCAAGTCTGTGACGGTGGCACTCAACGGCATCCCGAATGAGCCCGTCACGTTCGCCGGCGAAGACAAGAGCCGCAACGAAGATGGCATCATCACCCACACCTGGGTGAAGTACATGCAGACGGGCGATGAGACCTGGCCCTTGCGCCTGCCGATGACCAAGGCCGCGGTTCGCGCCATGGATACCGTGACGGCGTTCCTCGCGAAGCCCGAGGGTGGGTCGGTGAAGATTGATCATTTCTACGTCGGTGGCGCCTCCAAGCGCGGCTGGACCACCTGGACCACGGCTGCGGTGGACAAACGAGTGGTCGGGATCTCGCCGCTGGTGATCGACGTACTGAACCTGGTCCCATCGCTGGAACACCACTATCAGGCCTATGGAGAATTCTCCGAAGCGCTCAACGATTACAAGGAATCCCGCCTGGTGGAAGCCGCCGAACTGAAGGAATACAAAGAGCTTCTGAAGATCGAAGACCCGTACAGCTATCGCGCTCGCTTCACCATGCCGAAGTTCATCGTGAATGCGGCGGGCGACCAGTACTTCCTGCCCGATTCCTCGCAGTTCTACTTTCCGGAACTGAAGGGTGAAAAGTATCTCCGCTATGTGCCGAACACGGACCACTCTCTGCGCGGTTCAGACGCGGTGGAGAGCATTGCCGCCTATTACTCGGCGGTGATCGAGAATCGCCCCCGCCCGAAGTTCTCGTGGACGTTTGAGAAGGACGGTTCCATCAAGGTGAAGACCGTGGACAAGCCAACCGAAGTGAAGGTCTGGGCGGCGACGAATCCCGATAAACGCGACTTCCGTTTGGTGTCGATTGGGCAGGCTTACAAGAGCACGGTATTGACGGCGGAGGGTGACACTTACACCGCGAAAATCGAGAAACCGGCAAAGGGGTGGACCGCATTTTTTGTGGAACTGACTTTCCCCAGTGGGATGAAGTACCCGTTCAAGTTCACGACCGCCGTGCGGGTGACGCCGGATACGCTGGCCTACCCGAAGCCACCCATGAAAATCACCGTTAAAGATTTGCGCTAAGCTGAGTGGCGATGGCCGCCGACCCGCGCCTGCGCATTGTTCGCCCGTACCCCTTGGACGGGGACTCCTTCGCCGGGGATAAGAAAGTGCGGAATCGGCGGCAATTTACGCAGATAGTTCTGGCTGCGATCCCGTTCACTGGGCTAGCCTCTGCGCAGACTTCCGGTGGAGTGTTGAAGGGCGTCGTGAGAGATCCAATTGAGACGCCGATCGTCAACGCGCGCATTGTCCTATGCGCCGCTGGAGGCCGAACTTTCGACGCGAAATCTGATTCAAACGGGGCATTCGAGACCACAGGCATCCCGGCCGGTAGCTGGAACTTTAAGGCGGAGGCCACGAGCTTTGTCTCACTACAGCAGACCGGAGTAGTGATTCGCGAGGGCGCTGAAACGACGATGTCGTTTCATTTGCGCGTGGGCAGCAACGCCTGCCCGTATCACGTTGAACTGGCCGAATCCAACCTGCCGGAGAAGCCCATCCTGCACAAGTAAACCCTTCTGGGATAACATGAGACTCCAGCGGGTACTGGAGATCTCAAAATGACCGAACTAACCTCGTTATTAAGCCGCCGTGAAATCGCGCGCATGTCCGTCGCGGCGTTTGTTGCCGCCGCCTCCGAGCGTCTCGGGATGGCTAAGGTCCATCCTGCACAGCCCGGCATCAAGCTCTGCGGGCAGGGTCCCGCCAAACCCACCGATGAAGAACTGAAGTTCTGGAAGCAGATCGGCTGCGAGTACGTCAGCGTCGGCTCCACCCCCGATCTCCGTACCGCCGACGGCTTCAAACAAATCAAAAAACGCTACGCGGATGCCGGCATCACCGTGTGGAACATCGGCAACACCTCGGTTCACAACATGCCCGAGGTCACGCTGAATCTGCCGGGTCGGGACAAGAAGGTCGAAGAGTACAAGCAGTACATCCGCAACCTCGGCGAAGCAGGAATCTACTACACCACGTACGCGCACATGGGCAACGGCATCTGGTCCAGTGGCCGCGCCGATGTCCGTGGCTCCTCCGCCCGCGAATTCGACATGGCCAGTCCCAACAAGAAGGGCGTCTGGGACGGCAAGGAGTGGACCGAACCGCTCTCGCATGGCCGCGTCTTCACCCAGGAAGAGATCTGGGAAAACTACATCCACTTCATCAAACAGGCCGCGCCTGTAGCCGAGGAAGCGGGCGTCCGCATCGGCATCCATCCCGACGATCCGCCCGTCCCCGTTTTGGCCGGCGTCCCTCGCTGCATCTTCAGCAATTTCGATGGCTACCGGCGTGCAATGGAGATCGCCGCGAGTCCCAACGTCGGCATCTGCCTGTGCTGCGGCACCTGGCTTGAAGGCGGCAAGGCGCTCACCGGCAAAGACCCCGAAGAGATGATCCGTTACTTCGGCGCTGACAAGATCTGGAAGATCCACTTCCGCAACGTGAGCGGACCCCTGCCGCACTTCGTCGAGACGTTCATGGATAACGGCTACTACGACATGTACAAAATCATGAAGGCCCTGCGCGATGTGAACTATGACGGCATCGTGATCCTGGACCATACGCCGGGTTTCACGGGTGGTCGCTACGCGGAGCAAGCCTACGGCTTCGCCTACATGAAGGCGCTCTACGCAAGGGCGCTGGCAGAAGCGAAGGCGTAAGGGAGACAGCGATGCTGCGCGCCGGTTTGTGTCTGTTGATGGCGGCGGGGCTGGCCTGCGCGCAGGTTTCCCAGGTGACCGGCTACGTCAAAGGCCCGAAAAGTGAGCCGGTGCCCAACGCCGTCGTTGGCTTTGACCGTCTGGACTATAAGCTGCATGCCGAGGTAAAGGCCGATAAAACCGGCTACTACCAGATCTACTCGCTGCTCAACGGCGACTACTCCGTGACCGTAACAGTTGACGGTAAACTGCGCGACAAAAAGGATTTCTACCACGCCGATCCGGGCCGTCAGCAGTTGCCACTCACCTTCATCCTGAAGGCCGAAGGCGACACCCCTGCAACCGCCCAGGGTAAGCCAGGTGTCACCGGGTCGAAAGCCCTGACGGACGCGTATCAGGCGGCGCAGAAAGCGCTGGAAGGCAAACAGTTCGATGACGCCATCGAGAGCCTGAATACGGCTGCGGCGGCGGACGCAAGACAACCCGCCGTTTGGGGCTTGATGCTCGATGCGTATCTGGCTCTGGCCCGGTCGAAGCCCGCCACGGCTGGGGCGAATCTGGACAAGGCCCGGGAGGCCTTCACGAAGGTGACGGAACTATCGCCCACGGACCCCGTGAACTTCAACAACTTCGCCCTGTTCCTCGAAACCGCCGGCAAGTCCGATGAAGCGCAGAAAGCACTGGCGAAGGCAGCGGAACTGGACCCCGCCGGCAAGGCGAAATACTCGTTCAACATGGGTGCGCTCCTGCTCAATCAGGGCAAAGCCGACGCCGCCATCAGCCACTTCCACGACGCCGTTGTGGCCGACCCCAAATACGCGGAAGCCCAGTACCAATACGGAGTCGCCCTCGCCGGCAAAGCCGCGCCGGATGCGTCTGGGAAAATGGTGGTTCCGCCGGGGACGCTCGAAGCCTTGCGGGCGTATCTGGAATTGAGTCCGAACAGTGACAACGCGCAGGGAGCCCGGGACATGATCGCTATGCTCGGCGGCGCTCCGGCTGCGAAGGGTAAGAAGAAATGACGAAGAAGCAGGAAGAAGCGATTTTCAAGAAACTGGATGAGCTGAAGGTGGAATTGCCTTCCTGGGCGTTCGCCAATACAGGGACCCGGTTCGGGAAATTCATCGATGCCTCGGCGGCCACCACCATTGAGGAAAAGCTGGCCGATGCGGCGGAAGTGAATCGCTTTACTGGGTGTTGCCCGTCGGTCGCCGTACACGTTTTGTGGGACTTCCCGAATGGTGTGGAAAGCGCCGCCCCGGCGGCTCTCGCGGCGGAAAAGCTTGGTGTTCGCATTGGCTCGGTCAGCCCCAACGTCTTCCAGGATCAGGAGTACAAATACGGCTCTCTCGCGAACCCGTCCGCCGACATTCGCAAGAAGGCTCTCGACCACATTCTCGACTCCATCGCTATAGCGAAGGCGGCTGGCAGCCGTGACATCACGCCCTGGTTTACTGACGGCTCTAACTACCCCGGTACCGCGCACATGCGGCAGCACAAACGCTGGTTCGAAGCGGGCCTCCGGACTGCCCACGAAGCGCTCTCGCCCGACCAGCGGCTCCTCGTGGAATACAAGCCCTTCGAACCCGCTTTTTATCACACCGACATCGCGGACTGGGGCATGGCGCTCGTCCTCGCGAAGTCCGCCGGCAGCCAGGCGAAGGTGCTGGTCGATACCGGCCACCACTACCAGGCGCAGAACATTGAGCAGATTGTCGCCTGGCTTCTCGACGAAAACATGCTGGGAGGATTCCACCTCAACGACCGTCGCTTCGCCGATGACGACCTGACCCTCGGCTCCATCGATCCCTATCAGGTCTTCCGCATCTTCCACGAAATCTGTTTCTTCGAATGGGAGCGCGGACACGTGGCCGACGTCGCCATTATGGTTGATCAGAGCCACAACCTGAAGCCCAAGACGGAAGAAATGATTCAGACCGTCATGATGGCCCAGAACATCTTCGCCAAGGCTGCCATCGTGGACCATGCGAAGCTCACGCGCGAGCAGACCGCGTGCAACCTCATCGACGCGGAAGAGTGCATGCAGGAGGCCTTCCAGATCGACGTGCGCCCGGTGGTGGAAGAGTGGCGCAGGGCACGCGGCCTGGCCGCCAATCCCATGAAGGCATTCCGCGAAAGTGGCTATCTGGCGCGCGTGATTGCGGAGCGTGCCGGACGCGCGCAGGCCGTGTCGTCGTATGCCTGAGCGGGTCTGCTTTCTGCTCAAGGTGAAGGCCGACCGCCTGCCCGAGTACCGCCTTCGTCACAAAAGCGTCTGGGCCGATATGCAGCAGGCGCTCACGGAAACCGGCTGGCACAACTATTCGCTGTTCCTGCGCGACGATGGCCTGCTGGTGGGTTATCTGGAAACGCCGAATTTCGAAGCTGCCCTGAAAGGCATGGCCGAACGCGAAGTCAACGCGCGCTGGCAGGCCAGCATGGGCGAGTTTTTCGAAGACCTGGACGGCCGTCGTCCCGACGAAGGCATGTTCCGGTTAGAAGAAGTGTTTCACTTGGCCTGAGCCAGTAAACCCTGACCGCTGAGCCACTCGCCAAACAGGTCGATCCAGTGGTCCACCGGCAAGCCATGTGGGGTCAGGCCGAAACCGTGGCCACCCTTCGAGTACACATGGAATTCCACTGGTATATCAGCCGCCTTCCAGTCGGCATAGAGCTTGGCGCTGGCCACTGACATCAGCTTGTCGTCATTCGCCACCAGGATAAAAGCGGGCGGTGCCGGTTTCGGGATTTCCATGCCGTTTGTCGCACCACCATAAATCGGCGCGGCGTAGTCGGGGCGACCCGAAGCGTCAGGATCCATCACGGCCTTCACGGTCGCAATCGCGCCCGCTGAAAACCCCATCAGCACGATGCGATTTGTCGCGATCCCGAACTCCCCGGCGCGCTGCCGCAACAACTTCACAGCCTGCCGGCAATCGGCTGCGGCCAGGTTCTGAATCTCCGGATTGATCTGATTCGCCGGAGCCTTCCCCAGTGACGCCATGAACGACGCCAGGTATTTCTGATACTCCGCTTCCGGGGCGGGGGACTCCACCACGCGGTACTTCAGGACGAACGCTGCCACCCCGCGCTGCGCCAGCCATTTCGCCACAAACACGCCTTCGCTGTCCCACGAGAGAAAACGGAACCCGCCACCGGGCGCGACAATCACAGCCGTCCCGTTCGCCTTGCCGCGCTCTGGCAGATACGCCGTAAGCGTGGGGTTCACCACGTTGCGGACCATCGCCTCGCCGCGCGCATTCTTATACTGAACCTCCTGCTGCATCCAGTTCTCCGAACCCGGCGCAGGACCCTGCCAGAGCGGGATCACCTGTTGCGCAAACAAAGCCGGAGCAGCCAGGAGCAGCAGGAGGTTCTTCACCTTTACTTACCCTTCTGGAACAGCATCGGCGCGATCTCCGTCAGGTTTGCGCGCCACAGGGGCCAGACGTGCGCCATCGCCGGTGTCTCCACCTCGGTTACATTCACGCCCTTCTCCTTCAGCCACGACCGGAACTGCCGGTTCACACCCATCAGGCTGTCTTCCGTGCCACAACCAATCCACAGCATTTTGAGCTGCGAATTCACCTTCGCGTCCACATGCGGGAAGTTCATCTCGAACACCGCCTTATCGAGAGCCATTCCACCCCCGCGGCCACCACCAGCGCCAGGCGCGGGTGGCGCTTGGGGAGGCGTCGCCGGAGCCGCCGAAACCGGCCGAGGCCACATCACATAAGCGCCGCTAAACGACGCAATGTACGAGAATTTATCCAGATTATTCATGCCCGTGAACATCGCTTCCGCGCCGCCCATTGAGAGGCCGGCAATGGCGCGATGATTGCGATCCTTCGCCACGCGGTACTGCTTATCGACCTGCGGCATCACTTCATTGACCAGTGCTTTCGCGAAATTCGGAATCATCTCGGTCCCGCCCATCGCGCCCCCGCCGCCACGGCCGCCCGAGAACATCTTTGACAGCTCAATACCGTAGCCCAGCGTGTTCACCATGATCATCGGCTGCGCCTTGCCCTGGCCAATGAGGTTGTCCAGAATCACGTTCGCCGCACCCGCCGAAATCCAGCCAGCGGCATCGTCACCCAGGCCGTGCAGCAGATAAAGCACCGGGTACGGTTCCTTGCGATTCGGGTCATAGTTTGGCGGCGTGTAGACGTAGAAGTCGCGGTCATCGCCAATCAGCGCCGAGTGGTAGAAATGATGCGCAACAGCGCCGCGTGCCAGCCCCGGCTTCGGTTCCCAGCTCACATCGCCGACCACGTGCACAATGTTCTGGCCAGCCGAAGTCGCGGAAGTCTTGAACGCCGGATTCGCCGGATCATTCACGGTCGCGCCATCAATGGAAAATGCGTAGCCGTACATATCCGGCTTCATGGGGTCAGTCGTCACACTCCAGACGCCCTGTTCGTCCTTCTGCATCACCAGGCGCCCGGGCGGCATGCCGGTCACGGCCACCTCCTTCGCGTTCGGAGCCCGCAGGCGGAACGTAACGCGGCCATCGGCGGAAACCTCCGGCGACTTCGGCGCGGGAGCGCCACCCCGGCCCCCCGCGCGTCCAGGCGCGGCTTGAGGCGGTTGTGCAAAAGAGGTCAGGCTCGCCAGCGCCAGTAAACCAGCGGCTGCAAGCAGAGTGTGGATTTTCATTCGTGCCGATTATATCGACAAGTTACGCAACTGTCGCACTGTGTTCGTCAAATTGATATTTTTCGTCTCTAACATGCGAAGAGTACCGTCAGAAAGTCCCGAATCCTGAGGAGATATTCTTTGATTTCACGAAGCATCCAACGCACCGTCCTGGCGTCCGTCGTATTTACCGCGTCCCTGTTTGCCCAGGCGTCTCCCAACGTACGCATCCTGCTGCCGGAGCGTCCCCGCTTCCTCGAAGGTCAGTTGGTCGACCTCGTCCTGGAAGTTCGCAACGCAAAGAGCGTGACCAACCTCAGCGTGACGGCCGGCGGCGTCGACCTGACCGCAAAGTTTGGTGCCCCCGCTGCTGCGAGCCTCGATTGCAACACCGCGCCTGCTGTTGTGCTCCGCGCCAACTTGCAGTCGTTCCCCGCCGGGACCATTGATGTGAAGGTTTCCCTGCAGGCCGATGGAGCCACAGTCACCGATACGCGCAACGTTCTGGTGCGCCCCTTCAATGTCACCCCGAACCGCAATATCGTCCTCTTCATCGGTGACGCCATGGGTACGGCCTATCGCGATGCCGCCCGCCTCGTCGGACGTTCCATCGTGGATGACAGCGGCAAAAACTCCTTCCGCGATGGCTTCTTCGACAACCTTCTCGAAATGGACAAAATGCCTGTCAGCGGCATGTCCATGACCTACGGAACCGATTCTGTGGTCCCCGACTCCGCCAATACCGGGACCGCCTGGGCCACAGGCAACAAGAGCTTCCTCAATGCTGTTAACGTTCTGCCCGATGGCACCGACTGCGCCTGGCGCTTCACCGGCCTGCAGAACGCCGCTACCCAGCCCTTCATGCTCGATAATCCTCGCGTGGAAAATCTCTGGCAGTACCTGAAGCGTCGCTTCGGCTACCGCACGGGGATCGTTACTACCGCCGCCGTCACGGATGCCACTCCCGCCGTGGAAGGCGCTTACTCCGGCTTCCGCCAGACTCGCCTCGAAATTGCTCGCCAGTACCGCGAGAATCCGATGCTCAATGGCCGTCCCGCCTTTGACGTCATCCTCGGCGGTGGCACCGATCCGTTTACCGCTGCCGGCCGTCCCGATGGGCGCAACCTGATCGGCGAATTTCAGAGCCTCGGCTATCGCTACGTCACCAGCGCGTCCGAACTGAAAGGTATCTCGGATGGCCGCGGCCTGATTGGCCTTTTCAAGGGCTCCGCCCGCCCCGCGCCTTCCAGCAACGGCATCGCGACCGGTGACGTCAACATGGATGTGGCGTACGACAAACTCGGCTTGCAGCGCCCGGCTTCCGAACCGCTTGTCAACTTCGCGGGTTACACTGACCAGCCCATGCTGGATCAGATGACCGCTAAGGCCATCGAAGTTCTCACCGGCTACTACTCGCTTTTCCTGCCGCCGCAGCCTTTTATCCTCATGGTGGAGGCCGCATCCATTGACAAGCAGTCCCACCCGAACCAGGCCGCCGGCCAGGTTTGGGACACGCTGGAATTCGATAAGGCCATCGGCGTGGCCCGCAAGTGGGCCGCTGCCCGTCCCACAAAGGACACGCTGATTGTCGTCACAGCCGATCACGATCAGTCCATGAGCATCATCGGCGTCAGCAACACGCCCGATACGGAATACTTTGATCGCACGAAGACGCAGAAGGTCTCGCTGACCACTCCGGCTGGCGATCAGGGCTTTACCGTCTATGGTGATTCCTACTCCAATGTTCGCGCCGGCCTGCCCTTCATCAACGCGAGCACCGACGCTTCGAACAATACCGGCGTCGCCGGCCAGCCGGGAACTTTCAAACCCACTGTTTCGGCCAGTGATCCCGGCTCCAGCACTTACTCCACTTACACGGGCGTACCCGCCTACAAGCTGGATGCGAAGAGCGGTTACCCGCTCAATGCCGGCGCCGGAACGCGCCGCCTTGCTGTCGGCTACCGCACAGGCGATCACACCGGTTCCAGTGTGCCGATTACCGCCGAAGGCCCCGGAGCCCTGCTCTTCACCGGTTACATGGACCAGACCGACATCTTCTTCAAGATGGCCACGGCTCTCTCCACCGACACCACGGATATCGACAAGATGGTGGACACGCTGACCAACAGCGCGGGCCGCTTCCCAACGTCGATTGGTAAGTAACGGATGAAGTTTTCCTGCTTCATGTTTACAGGGGTGCTGTTCTGCGCAGCACCCCTGTTCGCGCAATTACCCGCCGCCGCGGATCCGACTCTGGATAAGGGCGAACTGCAGTGGTTTCACCTCGGAGAGTCACGCGCGGATGTAGCCAAACAGCTCGGCCTGCCGCGCATGGTCGCCCCGGTTGGCGCTGACTTCGAAGCCTGGCAGTATCAGCTGGGCGAAGTCGAAGAAGAAGGCTACTCTCATCATTTGGTCTTTCGGAAATCGACCGGCGAACTGATCAGCGTCGCCCGAAATTATTTCCCCGAGCGCACTGTGGATACCTGGTTCCCGGCAGACAAAACCGAGGTCCACTTTTATCCATCGAAAGACAAGCCCGAGTTCAGCGTTCGTCTTCGGAAGCTTCCGGGCGACCGCTTTTTGCTCGCCATGGGGACCTCAAAACCAGGCCAGGTCACCGGCCAGATATTCCTGATTCGCGAAGCCGAGCTTGCCGCCTTCTATCCCTGGCTGGCTGCACAGCTCAAAGCCTCCGCAACCCGCTAACCTCCGCTACCCCGCGTGCGTCCGTCTGTGACACACTCCAGGTAACGGACATGAACAAGATATTTCCAACGGCAGCCGACGCCCTCGCCGACCTCACCGACGGAGCCACCGTCATGATCGGCGGCTTCGGCCTGTGCGGCGTTCCCGAAGATCTGATTGCGGCGACGGTCGCGAAGGGCGCGCGCAACCTCCACACCATCAGTAACAACATGGGTATAGACGGCGTCGGTCTCGGCCTCATGCTCGAAGCTGGTATGATCGCCTCCCATATCGGTAGCTATGTGGGCGAGAACAAGCTGCTGGAAGAAATGGTCATCGCTGGCCGACTTGATCTCACGCTTACCCCGCAGGGGACTCTCGCCGAGAGAATTCGGGCGGGCGGAGCCGGCATTCCTGCCTTCTTCACTCCCGCCGGAGCCGGAACCATCGTCGCCGAGGGCAAAGAAGTCCGCGAATTCAAAGGCCGAAGCTACGTCATGGAAGAAGGCCTCACCGCCGACTTCGCGCTCATCAAAGCCTGGCGCGCCGATCGCATGGGCAACCTGGTCTATCGCCGCACCGCCCGCAATTTCAACCCTGTGATGGCGACCGCGTCCCGCTGCACTATCGCCGAAGTGGAAGAGATCGTCGAACCCGGCGAACTCGACCCCGACAGCATCGTTACTCCCGGCATCTTCGTCCATCGCGTTGTGCGCTGGACCGGCTACAACAAGCGAATCGAACGGCGCACCGTGCGCGGAGGTGGTAAGTAATGGACGCCCGTGAAATCATCGCGCGCCGCGCGGCTCGTGAACTGCAGGACGGCTTCTACGTGAACCTCGGCATCGGCATCCCCACGCTGGTGGCGAACTACGTTCCCGAAGGCATGGAAGTGATCCTGCAATCGGAGAACGGCATGCTCGGCGTCGGGCCTTACCCCGAAGCTGGCACCGAAGATCCCGACCTCATCAACGCAGGTAAAGAAACCGTCACCGAGATCCCCGGCACTGTCTATTTCTCCAGCGCCGATTCCTTCGCGATGATCCGCGGTGGCCACGTGAACCTCAGCATTCTGGGCGCTCTCCAGGTGGACCGCAACGGCGACCTCGCCAACTGGATGGTGCCCGGCAAGATGATCAAGGGCATGGGCGGCGCCATGGATCTGGTGGCCAGCGCGCGACGCGTCATCGTCGCCATGGAACATGCCACCAAGTCGGGCGCACCGAAGATTCTGGAAGCCTGCACGCTGCCGCTCACCGGGTCCCGCGTGGTCGACACCATCATCACCGAACTGGCCGTGATCCGGGTCACACCGCAGGGCCTGGTGCTCGAAGAACTCGGCCCCGATGCCACCGTGGACCAGGTCCGCCAGCTCACCGGTACCGAACTGATCGTCAACGAACCCGTACGGAGGATGTTCTGATGCTCGAAGAAGTTGTCATCGTTGCGGCGGTGCGCACCCCCGTCGGGAAATTCCAGGGCGCACTGAGCGCCATCACCGCGCCCCGCCTCGGAGCTGTTGTGGTCCGGGAGGCCGTCCGCCGCGCCGGCATCGACCCCGCCACGGTTGACGAGTGCATCATGGGCAACGTCCTGCCCGCCGGCCTGGGCCAGAATCCCGCAAGGCAAGCCGCGCTCTATGGTGGTCTCGCGAACACGGTCGCAGCCCTCACCATCAACAAGGTCTGCGGCTCCAGTCTGAAGGCCGTGGGCCTCGCTGCACAGGCAATTCAGACCGGCAACGCCGACATCGTCATCGCCGGTGGCATGGAGTCGATGACGAACGCGCCGTACCTTCTCCCGCAGGGCCGCCAGGGCTTCCGTATGGGCAACTCAACCGTGGTCGATTCCATGGTTCACGACGGTCTCTGGGACGCCTTCAACGACTTCCATATGGGCATCACCGCCGAAGCCGTCGCGGAAAAGCACTCGATCTCCCGCGAGGAACAGGACCGTTACGCCGTCGAATCCCACCGCCGAGCCACGGATGCCTGGAAGGAAGGCCGATTCGCCGCCGAAGTGGTGCCGGTCGAAGTTCCCGCGCGCAAAGGCCCCCCGACGATCTTCGCGCAGGATGAAGCCATCCGCCCGGACGTCTCCCTCGAATCCCTCGCCACCCTGAAACCCGCGTTTCAGAAGGACGGCACGGTTACAGCCGGCAATGCGCCCGGAGTCAATGACGCCGCCGCCGCCCTCGCCGTCATGTCCGCCGCGAAAGCCTCAGCTCTTGGCCTGAAACCGCTCGTCCGAATTCGCGCCCAGGCCACCAGCGGTGTCGACCCCAAATGGGTCATGCTGGCCCCGGTTTACGGTGTTCGCAACGTGCTGGCGAAGGCCGGTTGGTCGCTCGAAGATGTTGACCTGTTTGAGCTGAACGAAGCATTCTCCGTCCAGGCTCTTGGCGTGATGAAAGAGCTTGGCGTGGACCCCGCGAAGGTCAACGTCAACGGCGGAGCCGTCGCCATCGGACACCCGATCGGAGCCAGCGGAGCCCGCGTTCTGGTCACGCTGATTCACGAGATGATCCGGCGCGACGTCCGCCGGGGCGTAGCCGCGCTCTGCCTGGGCGGTGGAAACTCCGTCGCGCTCGCCGTCGAGCGTTAAGCCCGGCGGCGCTTCATCACAACCAGCAAACCGCCCGATGCCAGCAGCAGCCAGGTGCCCGGTTCCGGCGTCCCCGTGGTCGAGTACTGGATGTTGTCGATATACACACTGTCGCCCGCAAAGCCGGTGGAGCTGAAGCGGATGGAACGGATATCGCCATCCGTGCTGAGCGCCCCCAGGAAGTACTTGTTGTTGATCTGGAAGTTGTAAGGGGCCGGAGTAACGCTGCCCAGAACATTCCCAGTCCCATTGGGTCCGTCATACACGATAAACGGCTGGCCGTTGACGCCGCTCGGATTGTAGAAGTCGATTAGAAAGAAACCGGCCGCGAGCACCGGAGTGTCAAAGGTGATCGTCATCGTATAAGCAGCGTCAGGCGTCAGGTGATGCGATGCGTCCCCCGCACCTTCGCCCGTGGATTGCGGGCTGGTGAGTCCCCCCTGCGATGCCAGTTCTGTCGTCACGTTGGTCGTATTGCCGAACGCGATCGTCACGCCCGGGTAAAACGTTGAATTGAGTGTTCCCAGCGGGTGCGTCTCGAAATCCAGCGTATTCAGCGTCTGTCCGTAAGTGGCTACCCCGGCGGCAAAATCCGTCGAATTCGACGTGGGGTTTGCCGCGTAGCTCACAAATCCGGCCGACGCGGTACCCGCCGTGATCAGGGCCAACGCGAGCGCGACTGTAGTTTTTCTCATAATCCTCCGAAGAACCAGTTGACGAGAACTAAGCCTTCGTATTGGCGGGGCCACAAATGATTTCCGATCAGGCGCTATGATCGGGTCATAGGGAGGAGTTTGGTGTGGTGAGGATCTTAGTCCTGACG
Organism: Bryobacterales bacterium; assembly: GCA_947467185.1. Lineage (GTDB taxonomy): Bacteria > Acidobacteriota > Terriglobia > Bryobacterales > Bryobacteraceae > BOG-234. Next base: position 5,971 of record CANIHR010000045.1, on the reverse strand, counting down.
TTGTTGGCAGCGCTGCCGCTGACCTCCGCCGAAGTAGCCCCTCCTGGCCTCGAAGAACGCATCGAAAAGGCCTTCGCCGCCTGGAAACAGGCCACAACTCCTGAAGCCAGAGCGGATATCCGCCGGCTGTTCGGCCCCTTCGATCTCGATTTTCAGAAGTGGCTTACCTGGTCCGGCGAAGTGGCCCAAAAAAAGGGGGACCTCCCCGGCTCTGTGGAACGCTTCCGCTTCTGCGTTGAGGAGTCGGCGCTGAACTCCGACTGGTTTCACGTCAGCATTTGCTGGCAACTGATCGGTGGCACCGAACGCCTGCAGGGCAAATACGCCGACGCCGAAACCCACTACAAACTGGCGCTCGACTATTCTCGCAAACCTGGTGCCGAACGCCGCACACCCCTCGTAATGAACAACCTCGCTGGGATCTACGTCTCCCAGTCTCGTTATGCCGAGGGTGTTGCCATCCTCAACGAAGTGCTGGCCTGGAACCGGCGCGAAGGGATCTCCGACGACCCCGCTCCCTTCCAAAATCTCGCTATCGTTCATGCCCTGCGCGGCGATAATGTCCAGTCTCTCCGGAATTTCCTTACTGCTCTCAGCATCTACGAAAAGCAGGGTGACACAAAAAAACTGGGTCTCACGCACTACAACCTCGGTGTCCTCTACATGAAGCAGGCGAACTACGATGGTGCTGCCCACGAGTTCGCTGAGTCGACCACATTTTCCGAAAAAGCGGGCGACCGAACCCAACTCGCGCTCACTATGGGCGACATGGGCCGCCTGAAGGACCTGCAGGGGCATCCCGACGAGGCCCGCCGCTCCATCACCCGCGCCGTCGTAATCTCAAAGGAACTGGGTTTCCGGCCCGCCTACGACGACGCCCTCAACAATCTCGGCAACTTTTACCTCCGCCACAACGACCTCGCTCGTGCCTCTGCAGCTTTCGAAGAGGCACGAGCCGTCGCTGCCGACGAATTGCATAATCCATTCAATACGGCTGTTGCTCTCCGCGGCCTTGCCTTCGCCGCACATCAGGGCAACGATTATGCCACCGCCCTGCGCTACGCCGACGAAGCCCAGAAGACTTCGAAGGCCATCGGCGATGTTGCAGGTGAATGGCAGGCGACAGGGATCCTCGCTCGTGCCCAGCGTGCTTCCGGCAACCCGACCGACGCCCGGCGCTCCTTCGAACGCGCAATCGCTCTCATCGAACAGCAGCGTGGCACCGTTGCGGGTGGGGAAGTGGAAAAGCAGCGCTACTTCGAAGAAGCCGTCTACCCCTTCCGGGAACTGGCCTCGCTCGAAGCCTCGGCCGGTAACGCAGTAGCGTCCCTGACCGCGGCTGAACGAGCCCGGGCCCGGGTTCTGCTGGATGTTCTGGCAGGTGGTCCGGAGCAGGTCGACACCCGGATGACGCCCGAAGAGCAGTCCGAAGAAACCCGTCTGCGCGCCTCCATCGCCAGTGTGAATGCTCGCCTGGCACGCGCCGGGACGGCTAAAGCAGCAGAAGTCGGGCGCGAACGCGATGAGGCCTTTGGAAACTACGAGAAGTTCCTGCGTGGCCTGTATTCGAAGTATCCCCGGCTGCAGACCTGGCGCGGCGATTCTCCGGTGGTGAACGAGGCCGATCTGGCCCGTCTGGTCAAAGCCCCGAATTCAGCCATCATCGAGTTCCAGTGCGCTCAGGATGAAGTTCTGGAGTTCGTCATCACTGCAGGCCGTGACCCGCTGAAGCCCGTTGTCACCCTCCATCGCATTGCCATCTCCCGCACCGAAGTTGGCCGTCGCGCCGAAAAGTACCGGGCCATGCTGGAAGCCCGCGACCCGGCATTCCGCGCCGAATCCCGCGCCCTCCACGTTTTGCTGCTCGGCCCGGCCATGCGTGAACTGCGCGGCAAATCCGATGTCCGGATTATTCCTGACGGACCCCTATGGGCACTGCCGTTCCAGTCCCTGACCGACGAGGCTGGCCGCTACTGGATTGAAACCGCGAACCTTTCCTGGGCCCACTCCATCACCTTCCTTCGCGATGGTGCCGCCGGTGGTGTCAACCGGGCCCCCGTCAGCCAACTCGTCGTCCTCGGCGATCCGGCCCGACGCGAAAGTCCCCGTATCCCCTCCCTGGCCGACCAGTCCCGCCGCGTGGCAGCCCTCTACGGCGATACCGGCAAGACTCTGCTTCTCGGTGCCGATGCCGATGAGCGAGCCTTCAAGCGGGAAGCCCCCGGAGCCCGGATCCTCCACGTTGCGGCGCACGGTGTTGTCGACCCGGTCAATGGTCTTCACTCTCGTCTTCGGCTCGCCCCGACTCCCGATTCCACCGGTGCTCCCGAAGATGGATGGCTCGAAGCCTGGGAACTGATGCGGATGCACCTGAATGCGGATTTGGTGGTTCTCAGTGCCTGTGAAACAGGGCGGGGCCGGGCAGCCGATGGCGAAGGCCTGCTGGGTCTCACCTGGTCTTTGTTTGTATCGGGGGCGAAATCGGCGGTGGTCAGTCAGTGGCGTGTGGAGTCGGAGAGCACGGCCCAACTCATGGTCGGCCTCCACCAGCGCCTCCGCAAAGGGGAACGCGGCGATGTCGCCCTCCGTGGTGCCGTGCTGGCTCTGATGAAGAACCCGGCTTACCGCCACCCCATGTACTGGGCGCCGTTTATTTACTCCGGCCAGTAACCAGCGAAGCCAATAGTTCTTCGTACTGCGTGGTTACCGCATCCCAGTCGTAGTTCTTCTTCACGCGCTCCAGTGCCCGGGCGCGGTACGCATTGCGCTCCTGCTCGCTCATCTGGATAGCCTCCAGCATCCGCGCTGTCAGACCCTCGGTGTCGGCATAGGGCAGGCCCCCCTCACCGCACACCTCCCGGTTCTCCACTGTGTCCAGATACAGCACCAGACAGCCCTTGCCCATCGCTTCAATCAACGCGGGATGCGTGCCACCCACTTCTGTTGCGTGGATGTAAGCGAAACACCACGAACCCAGTTCTTTGTACCCCTGGCCGTAAATCGCCCCTGGCATCACGATCCGCGGATCGGTGGTATCCCGAACCCTCGCGATGTACTCCGCAGCGTAAGGCGCGTCGCCGATCAGCGCGAGCTTGATATCGGTGGGTACCCGCTCAAACGCCTGCCGGACCTCCAGCGCCAGATTCTCCGGCTCCATCCGGCTTACATACAGAAAATACCGATGCGGCTGCAGCCCCAGCTGCGTTGGCGTTGTCATCGAGCCCTCTCGTACCGTCGAGGTCCCGTAAGCGATGAACGTCGAATCCGCGCCGTACGTCTCCCGGTAGTAGCGCTTAATGGCAGCCGCGTCCGTAACAATCACGTTCGGCAGCTTCGTTGACAGCCACTCCGACATCCGGTACCAGCCCCTGGCGAACGCATTCCACTTCTTGCGCTTGCGCTCAATCCCGTCCACATTCAGAGCCACCGGCATCCCGGCCATCCGCGGCAGAATCGTGAAGAGGGCATTCGCGGCATTGCAGTACAGCGCCACATCCACCCGGTGTCGCAACAGATGGATCGTGGAAAAGAACGTGTGGGCCAGCGTATCCAGGTACTTGTGGCGGATGGTGGGCAGGTAAACCAGCTTTGCGCCCAGATAGGTATCGGACGCGTGCGGGTTCCGGCAATAGACCGTCACCTCATGCCCACGGGCCACCAGGCGGCGCGCCAGTTCCTCGGCGAAGGTCTCAAACCCGCCATAATTTGCGGGTATGCCGCGCGTGCCAAGGATTGCGATTCGCACGGTCTGGTTAGCGCCGGGCGGTTTTGGAGGACCGGGTCTGACTGGCGGCGGATTTCTTCGGCGCGGGTTTGCTCACCGGTGCGAAATCGAACCAGCTGGCGATGTACGCATCGTCCACGCGCTTCCGGGCCATAATCTCCCTGCGCTTCGCTACCACATTCCGCCAGTTCTTAAACAGGAAGGGGAAGGCCCGCAGCGAAGTGTGTTCCCAGAGAATACAGCAGCTGATCACCACAACGTCCCGCACCGTGATCGCCAGGAAGTTCCGGCGGTAGAGGTCCGGTGTGATGTTCTTGATCCGCAACAGGAACCGATTCTTCACCGAGTGCATGTTGATTTCCGCAGGGAGTGCCCGACGGTTGCCTGGCAGCGCTTTCCGGACGTGATATCCCTTGGCGTAGGGCGCGTACAGGCATTTCCAGCCCATCAACTGCGCACGCCAGGCGACGTCGGCATCTTCGCGGTACGCGAAAAAGTCGTTGTCGAAGAATTCGCCCTGCACCTCGATGTCGTTGATCATCTCGCGGCGATAGAGCGCTGCCGCTGCGGTGGCACCAAAAACGTATTCGTAGTTGCGGAAGCTGCCGTTATCCACCTGCAGGCTGCCGCGGTCCAGATGTCGCAGGTTCGGAGTGAAGTAAATGCCGGTGGAATCAACTGTCGGTTCTTCCGGGAAGTCAAAAGTGGCTGTCATGGTCAGCAGTTTGCCGCAGACTGTGCCCACCTTCGGGTCGATGTTGCCCGCGTTCACCAGCGCTTCAATGAAACCCTGCAGCAGCAGCACGTCCGGGTTGAGTGTCAGAACCCATTCCGAGTTCGACATGGCAATCGCCTGGTTCTGTGCCGCCGAGAACCCTATGTTTTCTTCGTTGTAGACGATCTGGCAGCGATCTTCGAAGGGTTCGAGAATGTCGATCGTGCCATCCGTGGAGTTGTTATCAATGACGATAATCTCCTTGAACGGATACTTCTGATCGAGGACGGATTCCAGGCAGCGCTTAATAAATCGTCCACTGTTGTAAGTGACGATTGTTACCGAGACGTAACTATTACCGGACATGTTTGCGCGAGTCCGCTCCACCATTCATTATTCTCGACCACCAGACTTCTCACACATCTCTCCTTCAGCTGTGTTATCTTTAGTCCGTTTCCTGAAGAATCGGGCCAGAGCCAGCCGGAGGATACCCCCGTACATCTGGAATGCCTTGAAACCATGGCGCGGCAACTCGATCACCGCGCGGAGCAAAGCACCTGCTGCAACTGCCAGGCAGACCACCCGGAAACCTATGATCCCGTAGTGTTTTCCTGCGTATTCAAGAAGATTACCATACCAGTATTTGTGGCGAATCCCGACGCCGACGGTGCCAAACGAGTGCCCGCCTGTGTGTCTCGCCCCCGCCGCTGGTTCGTACGCACCCTGATACCCCGCGGCCATCGCCCGGGCACAGAAGTCGACATCTTCGAACCAAACAGGGGAAAATCTCTCGTCCAGGCCACCCAGTTCCAGCCAAAGAGATCTGGAAAACATAAGGAAAGCTCCGGCCGGTTGCTCCGCCACTCCAGGGGTCATTGGATTATTCCCCCTGCATCTGTAGTGCCAGTTCACCGGGTTCCAGGGGAACAGGCGGTTCAGGCCCAGAACTTCGAACGCCAGGGCCGCCGGTGTCGGCAGGTTTCGGACCATAAAGCCGGTCTGCGGCCGACCGTCTTCTTCCAGTAGCATTCCCCCGGCGAAGCCCACTTTCCCGGTGATCCGGCCTGTCAGTGCTTCCAGTCCGGTCTCGAGATGCGCGTCCGGATTCAGCAGCAGAATCAGCGGAGCAGTGGTTTCGCGAACTCCGCGATTCACGCCGCCGGCGAAACCCAGGTTCCATGCGCTTGCCACCAGCCGAACTCCCTTCTGCCGCACAATCTCCCTGGTCTCGTCTGCTGAGGCGTTATCCACCACCACCACTTCTGTATCCGAAGCGTGGCTCAGGGAGTCCAGGCACCCACCGATTTCGGAGGCCGAATTGTACGTCACGATAACGATTGCGACACGTGCCATGTGTCAATGTGCCGCGCCGGCGGTCAGTCGGAAGTACCAGCGCCAGTACGAATCCTTCGCTCGCTCGCAGATTTCGCGCTCTGAAGTGAAAAGAAACTCCCGCAACTTCGGCGACGGAGTACCCTCCAGACGGAAGTCACCGAGCGCGTCCATCTTTCCGCTCAGCCACGCGCCGAAGG
>CANIHR010000044.1 GCA_947467185.1 Bryobacterales bacterium | reverse complement strand
CCGCGGATAGCTGACTTCCAGGCTTTCAATCCGCGAATCCGCCGCAAACAACTCGGCCGACTTCCGTCCGCCCACAAACACGATCCGCGCTTCCGGAAACCGGCGCTTCGCCGCGTCCAGCAGAATGCTGGTGAGCTTGATATCCGCGCCCAGCGTCACGCGGGACAGCACATAGACGGTTTCTACCCGCCTCGGCATCACCGGCGCAGGCCGGGCCACAGGCGGAATGAAGACGCCCATGAGCGACTCGTAAACCGCAGCCTGAGCCGGGTCGAACGAGTCGCATAAGGGTTCAATCAGGTCGCGAAAGAACTCGCCCGGCGATTCCTCGCCGAGCAGACGCACTACTTCCGCGTCGGGGTGTTCTCCCCGGCGAATCGCTTCCAGCAGCTTACGCGAAGTACTTGCCGACAATCGGTGCCAGCTTCTGTACTGTGGCCGGAGGCACGACTTTCTTGTCCGTAATCAGGGCATGCTGCAGTGAGACGCCACACTTGCAGGCACGGTCCGACGGCATCGCTTTCACTGCCGCGGCCACCACCTTGGCAGCGTTCTCGGCGTTCTGCACCAGCACGCGGATAATGTCGGTTACTTCCACGGCATCGTGATCCGCATGCCAGCAGTCGTAATCGGTCACCATCGCAACCGTCACGTAGCAAATCTCGGCTTCGCGCGCGAGCTTCGCTTCCTGCAGGTTGGTCATGCCGATCACATCCATGCCCCAGGAACGGTACAGATTCGATTCCGCACGCGTGGAGAACATCGGGCCTTCCATGCAGATGTACGTTCCGCCCTGCTTCGCGTTCACACCGACCTCGCCACAAGCCGCCGCCACGGTATTCGCCAGTTGCCCGCAAACCGGATCGGCAAAGCTGACGTGAGCCACCAGACCATCACCGAAGAAGGTCGAAATGCGACCCATCGTACGATCCACAAACTGATCGGGAATCACGAAGTCGGTCGGCTTGTGCTCTTCCTTGAGCGAACCGACGGCGGAGAGCGAAATGATGCGTTCCACGCCCAGTTTCTTCATGCCGAAGATGTTGGCGCGGAAGTTCAGTTCCGAGGGCGAGATGCGATGTCCGCGGCCGTGGCGCGCCAGAAACGCGACCTCCTGGCCTTCCAGTTCGCCAACAATGTAATTGTCGGAAGGTGCGCCAAACGGCGTCTCCACTGTCTCTTCTCGCTCGGCACGGAAGCCGGGCATAGAGTAAAGTCCGCTACCGCCAATGATGCCAATTTTGGGCAAGTTCTCTCCTGGTAATGCTGGTTAATCCTGAATAAGTTCCCATAGTACGCCACCCGTATCGCCTGGATGCAGGAACACATAGAGGTGGCCTCCCGCGCCTTTTTGGGGCGGCGCGAGCAGGCGAATGCCGGAAGCTTCCAGCGTCTGCGCCATCGTGGTCAGGTCTGCCACCCTCAGCGCTACATGGTGCAGGCCCGGGCCGCGCTTTTCCAGAAACCGCGCAACGGTAGAGGTCGGGTCTGCGGGTTCCAGCAGTTCCAGCCGTGTGTCGCCGATGGGCAACATCGCCACGTTCACCCTCTCCTGCGCCACCGTCTCACGCAGGTCAACCGGTAGTCCCAGCTGATCCCGATAGAACCCGAGCGAATCGTCAATCGAGCGAACGGCGATCGCGAGATGGTCGATGCCCCGCACCGCTATCGGCTCGGACCTTGCAATACGGGGTCTGGCAATCAAATGCTCCACCAGTTCCGGGACACCCGTACCTTCAGTCGCAACGGTCCGGAAGATTGGCACCACCGCGTGCCCCAGCGACAGCATGTTCTCAATCTCTCGCTGCGTCTGCTCCACACCTGGGCGGTCGGCTTTATTGATCGCGAATACGTCAGCGATCTCCATGATGCCCGCCTTGATGGCCTGCACCTCATCGCCCATGCCCGGCACCAGCACCACCACCGTCACGTCCGCCGTCGCCGTCACATCAATCTCGTCCTGCCCGACGCCCACCGTTTCCAGAATCACGAAGTCAAAACCCGCGCCCCGGAACAACCGTGCCAGTGCCGCACTGGTCTTCGCCAGGCCACCGGTCGCCCCGCGTGTTGCCATCGAGCGGATGAAAACGCCCGGATCGGCGTGATGCCGCTGCATGCGGATGCGGTCCCCCAACACCGCGCCACCCGTCGCCCGGCTGGAAGGATCTACGGCAATAATCGCGACCCGTTTCTGGCGATTACGAAGGTCATCAATCAGGGCACCCACCAGCGTGCTCTTCCCCGCCCCGGGCGGCCCGGTGATGCCAATAATCAGACCGTCGCCTTCCGGCAATGACGAAGGGACGGGCGCACCGTTTTCAACCGCGGTGGCCATGCGAGCGAGTTCGCGAGGACTCAAGACTTTTCCTTCAGCAGTTGGCGGGCAATCACGAGCCGCTGGATTTCGCTCGTCCCTTCCCCGATGGTGCAAAGCTTCACATCGCGATAGAACTTTTCCACCGGGTAGTCCTTGATGAAACCGTAGCCGCCATGAATCTGGACCGCTTCATTGGCGATCCAGACGGCGGATTCGGAGGCGAAAAGCTTCGCCATCGCCGATTCCCGCGTCACCCGCTGCCCACGATCCAGCATCGTCGCCGCCCGGTATGTCAGCAGACGAGAGGCATCGATTTTCGTCGCCATATCGACCAGCTTGTGCTGGATCGCCTGAAACTCCGAGATCGGACGTCCAAACTGCTTCCGCAGCTTGGCGTATTTGAGAGCCGCATCGTAAGCGCCCTGCGCCATGCCGATGGAGAGCGCGGCAATCGAAATCCGACCACCATCCAGAATCCGCAGGCTGTCCACAAAACCTTCGCCCTGTTTGCCCACCATCTGCGCATCGGGTACGCGGCAATCCGTGAAGATCACCTCTCCCGTGTCCGACGCCCGAAGACCCAGCTTGTTTTCCTTCTTGCCAGGCCGAAATCCCGGCGTGCCTTTTTCCAGGATGAAGGCCGAAATACCGTGATGCGAAGCGCTCCGGTCCGTCACCGCCATCCCAACGCAGACATCCGCGTAGTGTGCGTTGGTTGTGAAGGTCTTGGAGCCATTCAGGACCCAGTTTTCACCCTCGCGAACCGCGGTCGTGCGGGTTCCCGCCGCGTCTGAACCCGCTTCGGGTTCCGTCAGAGACCAGCAACCCAGCCATTCGCCCGAAGTCAGCTTCGGCAGATACTTCTGCTTCTGCTCAGCCGTCCCGGCCTTGTAAATATGGTTCGAACAAAGTGACGTGTGGGCGGCGAGAATGATGCCCACTGAACCATCCACCCGCGATAGTTCCTCGATGATGATCGAGTACTCCACATACCCCAGGCCCGCCCCGCCATACTCTTCGGGGAAGATCACGCCCATGTAGCCCAGTTGCCCCAGCTTCTGAATCACCTGCTGCGGGAAGATCTGAGCCTCGTCCCATTCCATGACGTGAGGGGCGATCTCGGCCTGGGCAAACTCACGGACAGCCCGCCGAAGCTGCACTTGTTCGGGCGTATATTCGAAGTCCACGCTCCGATTATGGCAGGAAGAAAAAGAAAGGGGAGGCCCCCGTGGCCTCCCCTTTCTAACACCCCGATTTACTGCTGTTTAGCTTCGCTGCCTAACGGCGGCGACCGTAGCGTCCGCCGTAACCGTAACCACGCCCAATGATGATGCCCACTCCACCGTAACCACCGTAGGGATAGCCATAACCCCAACCGGGGCCGTAGCCGCCGTAACCACCGTAGTAGGGCGGAGGCGGAGGCTGCTGCTGACGTGGCTGCCGGACGGAGTAGTTGCGGTCGCGTTCATAATCGCGGGAATCAGCGTAGCGGAACGCCCCGGACTGGGTATTCACGTCGAAAGACGATTCCAGTTCGAATGTGAGTAAGGTTTCCGGGTAAACAACGGTCGGCTTGCCGCGAGTCAGCAGGATACCGGCCAGACCGGCCGCTGCGCCAACACCGGCGCCGACTCCGGCACCCTTACCGCCTTCCGCCATGCCGCCAATCGCGGCACCCATCGCGGTCGCCTGCCCCATAGCCGCCAAATCCCGGCCCACCGAAGTGGAACCCGTGTGCTGCAGAATCCGGCTGTGGACGTTAATATTTTCGCCGTCCGCCGTCGTGATGCCGGTGATCTCCAGCCCCAGTCTGGAGACGCCTTCCACTCGCCCCGCCTTCTGGGCCTCAGTGATACGTCCGACGACGGTCTGCCCGCGATGTGCGATCACGATGCCGTTGACGACCATCGGCTCGGCCAGGGTCGCGTAGAAGTTCTCTCCACTCTGGTTGCGGTCGGACGAAAGCTGCTGTTCAATGCGGACCGGCAGCCAGGTGCCGCGCTTCACGGTGACATGAGACGGGAAACGGTCCTGCTGTTGTTGCGGAGGCTGTGCCGCCTGCCTCGAATCCGCAGCGGAGGGATATTCAGGTGGCGGAGGGGGAGGACCGGGGTTCGCGTCCTGTGCCAGCGCCGAAACACAGGCAACGAAGGGGAGAGTGCCAAGGAGGATTGTGGAGACCACGTTACGAGTTCTCATGATGCCCTCCTATTTGCACGCCATGCGCCAAACCAAAACAGCGCCTAACTCATTGAAAATACGTGTTCCAAATCCGAGTGAAGTTGGTGGCGAACCACCGCGCTGGTGGATTTCGGCCAGTTCGCCTTCTTCTCAAACAGTTTTCCGGGGCGCTGATTTATCAACAGGATTTGCACACCAGATTCCCCGGCGTTGATTGATTCTGAAGGAGTAACAAACCTGTGGAAACCTGGCAGAAACCCCATTGACGGAAAACCAAATCAGGCGCATGATCAAGTCAGTTCCAGGGTTCACGGAACGATTGCCAAAGGGACCGGTAACGGAAACGGCGGCGAGTCTGCAGCGAGATGAAGAGCCGAATGCTTTGATCCGGAGGGCCAACAGCCCAAAGGGGAGTAGGGGCGAAAAACAGGCGCTGCAGCGCTGAGAAGTGGAACGGACAACGGATTTCGGGTGTGGATAACGCCCTGCAACGGCCTCGAAACCGGAGCGGAGCGAAGTAGCCGGGAATCGAACGGGTCCGGAAGACAACTCGGCGTGGAATTGAAGTCGGCAGGTCAGGGAACTATGACCTACCAGTGGGGGCGACAGTCACCGCTGGTCAGAGAGTGAAAGGCCGTCGACGAAATTCCGACTCCGGTGGAGTTAAAGTTGGGCGAAGGGCTTCGGACAATAGCCCGGTGAAAGTCGCAAGGCTGGAACTGGCGAGATCGAAGTGACGGCCCCGGCGGAAACTCTGTCGCGCAGCGGCGCTCTGCATGCGGGCGGCCAGCTGAATCGTACCGTGGACCCTGGCGCCTTTTTTACCCCTTCAATAATTCCTCAGCCCAGAGCGCTCCGTTCGGGTCTTCCTCGTGTTTGAAATAAACATACGCGTCCCGTCCAGTGGCGAGTAGCGCCGCGACCTGCTGGTGGAGGTCGGCACGCATCTCCGAGGTGTAATCGGCTTTGCGGAGGCGGAAGTAGCCGAAATCGGCCGTGAAGACCTTCGGGACCTCCAGTTTTTCCGATTCCGCCAGACACAAGGCGATATTCCGGGCGGCCAGACGTTCGTAGACTTCGTCGCATAACCAGGAGGCGTGGCGGAACTCGAAGGCGAACCGGATATCGTTCGGCAGCAGTGGCAGGTACTCGTCGAGTCGGGCGACGTCCAGCTTGAACGTCGGCGCGAACTGATAAAGGACCGGCCCCAGCCGCCTCGCCGCCCGGAGGGGTTCGAGCGCCCGAAGGAAGATTTCAGTGAAGCTGCCAGCATCCTTCAGCTTCATAATGTGGGTCAGCTTCATGTGCGCCTTACAGCTGAAGGCGAACTCCGGAGGGGTCTGGGCGAGCCAGTTCTCCAGCGTTTTCGCCGACGGCAACTGGCGATACGTGTAGTTGACCTCCACACTATTGAGGCGCGTGGCGTAGTGTTCGAGGAACTTCGCCGAAGGGACCGACTTCGGATAAAAGGCCGGTTTCCAGGCCGGGTAGGAGAAGCCGGAGGTTCCGGCGAACAACTTAGGCATAGCAGCATTGGTATCATCGCAAATTGGGCGGTGTCTCGTCCGAAAACCGGTCCGAAACCTGAACCGGCAGTCAGCCGTCTGTACATAACTGGACTTCATGAAGAGCCTTCGAATCGTTTCCGCATTCCTGCTTGCCTGCCTGGCAGCCTCCGCGCAGCAGTATCTCGTGTCCACCGTGGCGGGTACTGGCGGTTCCGCTGGCTGGTCGGGTGACTTTGGCCCCGCCACCCAGGCGCAGCTCAACAACCCGATCCGCGTGACGCTCGACAAGGCCGGCAACGTTTACATCACCGACTACGCGAACTACTCGGTTCGCAAGGTGAATAAGGCCACGGGTGCTATTGATACCCTTGCCGGACGCGGCAGCTTTGGCTTCACCGGTGACGGCGACAACGCCAAGGGCGCGGGACTTTCCAACATCCTGGATGTGGTGGTGGATCAGAACACCGGCGACGTCTTTATTGCCGACTCCCTGAACAGCCGGGTTCGCTGGGTGACGCCTTCGGGCGGTATCAGCACTTTCGCAGGCAACGGCTCCCGCGGTTACTCGGGCGACGGTGGCGCGGCGACTTCGGCCGCTCTTTATTTCCCCTCCGCTGTGGCGCTCGACGCCCAGGGCAACCTCTACATTGCCGATTACGGCAACGCAACGGTCCGCAAGGTCAACCGCCAGACGAAGGTCATCACGACCGTCGCGGGCGTGGGTTACTCGATCTACGGTGTGGCCCCCGGCGATGGCGGCCCGGCCACCAAGGCATTCCTTTCCCTGCCCTTCTCACTCGGTTTTGACGGCGCAGGCAATCTCTACATCGGCGACACCGGCACCAGCACCATTCGCCGGGTTGGCACCGACGGCATCATCAAGACCTACATCGACAACTTCGTAGCCCAGAACTTCGCGGTGGACGCGGGCGGCACGATTTACGTGGCCGAATACCGGACAAACACGGTGCAGAAGATTCTGCCCGGCGGCACCCGCCTCTGGATCGGAGGCAACGGTACGTCCGGTTACGCCGGTGACGGCGGTATCGGTACCTCGGCTCAGTTCGACAAGCCCTATGGCGTGGCCGTGGATGCGGCGGGCGCAGTTTATGTTGCCGATTCGGGCAACTCGGTGGTCCGCAAGCTGACCCCCATCACTTTCTCGATCGGCGCGGTTGCCAATGCAGCCAGCCTGACCGGCTTTGCTCCGCCTTTGAGCGGCCTCGGCGACGCGGCGCAGTCGGTCTCTCCCGGCGAAATCGTGGTTCTTTACGGCAACGGCATCGGGCCGGATACCCTGACGGTCGCTTCTCCGACCAACGGGCAGTTCCCCACGACGCTCGCCGGCACCACGGTGACGTTTAGCCGGACGGTGGCTCCGCTGATCTATGTTTCGGCGAACGCGGTTGCAGCGATCGTGCCCTACAGCATGAACGGCCAGGTTTCGGCCGATGTCCGTGTGAACTACAACGGCAGGAACACGCCGATCAACACGGTTCCGGTCTTCCCGACGGCACCTGGCATCTTCACCGCCGATTCCACCGGTGGTGGCCAGGCGGCGGCCCTGAACCAGAACGGCACTCTGAATAACGCCAATAACCCGGCGCAGATCGGCACCGTCGTCACTTTGTTTGCGACCGGCGAAGGCCAGACCAGCCCCGGCGGCGTGGACGGCAAGACGGCCAGTGCCGCTCCGTACCCGGCTCCGGTGCAGCCCGTTTCGGTAACGATCGGCGGCTTCGATGCCGTGGTCAACTATGCGGGTGCGGCTCCGACGCTGGTGGCAGGCGTTATGCAGATCAATGCGCAGGTCCCGACCGGTATTGCCGGCGGCAGTGCGATTCCTGTGGTGATTACCGTAGGCGGCGTTCGCAGCCGTCAGGTGACCATTGCCATCGCCCAGTAACGTAGCGCACACAATATACTCGTACGAGTGAAAGCTCCCCTGGCAGCAGCCTGTGCGGCTGCCTGTCTCCTGACCAACACGGCGTGCGTGAAGTATCAGGCGCGTGTCCTGCAACCTGCCCAAATTGAAGCCAAACTGCGCGCCCGAAGCCTGAACGCCGAGGGTCTGGCGGAGTTTGTCCGGGTCCAGACCGGGAAACCGGATCTGGCGTGGCCTCCTTCGAAGTTTGAGCCCGAGACCCTGACCGCGATTGCGTGGTTCTTCAGTTCGGACCTGGAAGTAGCCCGGGCGAAAGCCGAGACCGCGGCGGCCGCGATCATTACCGCGCGCCAACGCATCAACCCCTCTCTCGCCGGTGACGGCGGCCGGAACAAGACCCCGGATTCCATCTCCACCTACTCGTTCTCCCCGGCTTTCACGATTGAGACGGCGGGTAAGCGCGGGTTGCGGATTCTGGAGGCCGAGAAAAACGCGGAAGCGGCCCGGATTGGTGTCTATGAAGCAGCGTGGGCTGTTCGAACACGCGTCCGGAGCGCCCTTTCGGCTTATCTGGTAGCCCAGCGGCGGCTGGGGGCGGCGCAGCAGGAAGAAGCGCTGCGGACCGAGGTGGAAGACATTTTCCGGAAACGACTCGAACTGGGCGAAGGCTCCCGTCCGGAACTGACCCAGGCAACAAGCGAACATGCGGTAGCCTCGACGGCGCTGCGCGGGGCGGAAGGTGAAGTCGCCCGGGCTCTGGCGGAGGTTTCGGCGGCTGTGGGCCTGCCGATTGAACTGCCGATTGAGGCAGGCAGCCTCACGACGTTCGACAGCGCGACAGCGCAGAAGGCCGGGTTGCAGCATCGGGCTGATATCCGTCGTTCGCTGGTGGCTTACGAGGCCGTGGATACACGGCTGCGGATGGCGATTGCGAACCAGTATCCGAACATCACCCTGACACCGGGGTATCAGTATCAGGAGGGCTTCGCGCAGTACACGCTGGGTACGCTGCTGGAGGGGATACCGGTGTTGAACCGGAATCAGGGGCCCATCGCGGAACAGGTAGCGGCTCGAAAGCAGGCGGAAGCCGAATTTGTGGCGCTACAGGCGCGGGTTTTGGCGGAAGCGGCGAGCGCGACGGTGCGGTACCAGACGGCGCTTACGGAGTGGAAGTCTGCGGCGGAGACGCGACAGGCAGTAAGCCAGGCAAAGGAAGCGGCGGCGGCAACCGCGCTGCAGAAGGGCGACGGAAGTCGACTGGATGTGACGCTGGCCCGGCTGGAAACAACCAGCTTACGCCGAACCGAGGACGACGCTTTTGAAAAGCTGCAGGCGGCGCTAGGCGCGGTGGAAGACGCGATGCAGACACCGGTGTGGGCGGCGATTCCGGCTCCTCCCCGGCTGGAAACCAGGGCGGAGAAAACGAAATGAGGCAGCGATGGCTGGTGGTGCTGGTTGCGTTTGGGCTTGCGGCCTGCGGCGGCAAAGAGGACGCGAAGAAGGCGGATGATAAACCGGCAGCTGCGGCTGCGAAGGCCGATGACGACGGGCCGGCTGCTGGCTCGCCGGGCGTCACGCTGAAGAAGGCCGAACAGGCGCGGGCTGGCATCAAGACCGACGAACTCGAAATGGAAGCGGTCGCTTCGGAGACAGTGGCGTATGGGCGCCTCGAAGAAGATCCGGCGTTCGCGTTTGTGGTGCGTGCGCCGTATTCCGGGACGCTGCGCTCGACGAACTGGGCGACGCTGGGGCAGACGCTGACGGCGGGCACTGTATTGGCGACGCTGGAGCCACGGTTGCCGCTGGCGGACCGACTTGCCGTGAATACACAACTGGCAACGGCTCGGGCGGAACTGAACGCGGCTACGGAAGCGCAGAAGGCGGCACAAACGGCGCTGAATCGGGCGACGGCTTTGAATGCCGACAACAAGAACGTGTCGGACCGCGTGGTGGAAGAAGCGGCGGCGAAAGTGGCGGCAGAGCGGGTCCGGATGGCTGGGGCGCAGGCTCTGATTCAGACGCTGGAATCGACTGTTGGACAGTCGTCGGCACCGGCGGCACGCTCGATCACGCTGGAACGTGGCGGACAGGTGCTGGAAGTGCTGGCGCAGCCCGGAGAGAGCGTGGAACAGGGTACGCCCCTGGTTCGGCTGGGGCAACCGGAGCATCTGCTGGCACGGGTCGAGATCCCAGTTGGCGAAAAGGTGCCTGGCCAGGGCGGGATTCGGATTGTCCCGGCGGGACGCGAAGCGCAGCCCGCGATCGCCGGGCAGTATGTAGGCGTGGCGGGATCGAATGCCGCGACGCAGGGTGTCGCGCTGCTGTACAAGCTGGCGCACTCCTCGCCCGATTTGCGGGCCGGGAACGCGGTGACGGCGTATCTGCCGCAGGCTGGTGGTGCGGCGAAACAGCTGGTGATTCCGCGAGTGGCGGTGGTGCAGGTTGAAGGCCGGGCGTGGGTCTACGTCCAGACGGGCGACGAGCGGTTTGAGCGGCGTCCGGTGCCGCTGGATCGCCCGGCAGGCAGCGGGTACATTGTGACGCGCGGGTTCGACGATGGCGACAAGATTGTGGTGACAGGGGCGCAGACGCTGCTGTCGGAAGAGTTCAAGTCGAAGAACGAGGCGGACTCGAATTAAAGCATGCTCGCCCGACTGGTAGAGGTTTCGATTCGGTTTCGCGGCGTGGTGATGGCGCTGGCGTGCCTGGTGGCGGCGTACGGATATTACACGATCCGCAACGCGAAGTTCGACGTGTATCCCGAGTTTTCCCCGCCCCAGGTGATTGTGCAAACCGAGGCTCCGGGCTTCTCGTCGCTGGACGTGGAGACGCTGGTGACGACTCCGATTGAAGCCACGCTGAACGGCACTCCGAACCTGGAGGCGCTGCGGTCGAACTCGGTGCAGGGACTGTCGGTTGTGGTGGCCACGTTCGAGGACAAGATCGATATCTACCGGGCACGGCAGATGGTTTCTGAGCGCATGACGGAAGCGGCGGCACGTTTGCCGCAGGGAGTGCGTGCTCCGTCGCTGGCTCCGCTGGTGGGCGCGACGAGCCTGACGCTGATTGTGGGCCTGACGTCCGACGTGAGAAGCGGGATGGAACTGCGGACGTTTGCCGACTGGACGATGCGGCCGCGACTGCTGGGCGTGAAGGGCGTGGCACGCGTCGCGATCTTCGGCGGCGAGGTGCGGCAACTGCAGATCCAGATGCACCCGGAGCGACTGGCAGCGCTGGGGCTTTCGATCAGCGATGTGGTGGCGGCGGCGAAGAATTCGACCGCAGTTCGCGGGGCCGGGTTCATTGAGACTTCGGCGCAACGTATTGTGCTGCAGACCGAGGGGCAGTCGGTGACGGCGGAGCAACTGGGCGAGGTGGTGCTGACGGCGCATGGTGGGCAGAGTGTCCGGCTGAAGGACGTGGCGCTGGTGACCGAGGCGGGTGAACCGAAGATTGGCGACGCGACCATCATGGGCAAGCAGGGCGTGATGATCCACATCAGCGGCCAGTACGGGGCGAACACGGTGGAGGTGACGCGCGGGATTGAGGCGGCGCTGGATGAACTGAAACCGGCGATCGCGGAGCAGAAGATCAAGCTGGATGGCGACCTGTTCCGGCCCGCGAACTTCATCACAGAAGCGATTCGCAATATCGGTAATTCGCTGCTGCTGGGCGCGTTGCTGGTGGGCGTGGTGCTGGTGGCATTCCTGTTCAACATTCGCGTGGCGTTCATTTCGCTGACGGCGATTCCGATCTCGCTGTTTATTGCGGTAATCCTGCTGGACCACTGGGGAATCAGCCTGAATACGCTGACGCTGGGGGGCCTGGCTATCGCGATCGGTGAAGTGGTGGACGACGCGATCATCGATGCCGAGAATATCTTCCGGCGATTGCGTGAAGCGCCTCGTCCGCTGGCTGCTCTGGATGTATTCCGGATTGTGCGGGAAGCGTCGGTAGAAGTCCGCAGCGCGGTGGTTTACGCGACGTTCGTGGTGGCGCTGGTGTTTCTGCCGGTGATGGCGCTTTCGGGCGTACAGGGGCGGCTGTTCGCGCCGCTGGCATGGAGCTACATTTTGGCCATCATGGCGTCGCTGGTGGTGGCGCTGACGCTGACTCCGGCGATGTGTTACGCGATGCTGCCAAAGGTTCTGGATACGGTGCGGGAGCCGGGATTCGTGATCCGCATGAAGGCGGCTTACGGACGGCTGGTGGGCCGGCTGGCGGTCCATGTTGGCTGGATTCTGGCAGCTGTGACGGTGCTCTGCATTGGAGCCGCCGCGCTGGTGCCGCTGATGGGTGGCGAGTTCCTGCCGGAGATGAGGGAGGGGCATTTCATTGTCCACATGAACCTGCTGCCGGGGAGTTCGCTGGCGGAGACGGTGCGGGTGGGCCGCATTGTGACGGGGGAACTGACGAAGGACCCCGGAGTGCGGATTGTGTCGCAGCAGATTGGCCGAGCGGAACTGGGTGATGACACCGAGGGTGTTCATTCGAGCGAGATCCACATCGACCTGAAACCGGGTGTGAAGGGTGATCCGGAAGAGATTGAAGACGGCCTGCGGAAGCGTGTGGCGGCGGTGCCGGGACCGGCTGTTTCGATTAACCCGTTCCTGACGGAGAGGCTGGACGAGATCATTGCGGGGAGCACTGCGCAGGTGGTGGTGAACGTGTTCGGCGACGATCTGGACGTGCTGGACCAGAAGGCGGCGGAGATTGCGAAGGTGCTTTCGGGCGTGAAAGGTTCGGCCGATGTGCGGATTGAGTCGCCGCCGGGGACGCCGCAGGTGACGATCCGGCTGCGGCCGGACAAGCTGCGACAGTTCGGGTTCCAGCCGGGGCAGGTTCTGGAGGAGATCCAGACGGCCTGGCAGGGTACGGAAGTGGGCGAGGTTCACGAGAAAGAGCGGGTGTTCCAGGTGGCGGTGATTCTGGATGACGCGACGCGGAACGACGTGAGCCGGATTGGGACGGTGATGCTGCGGAACAGCGAGGGTTTGAAGGTTCCGCTGCGGGAACTGGCCGACATTCAGCTGAGCGCGGGGCGGTACAACATTCCGCATACCGGGGCGCGGCGGCGGCAGACGGTGGGGTCGGACATCAGCGGGCGCGACCTGGAGGGATTTGTGCAGGAGGCCCGGGAGGCGATTGCGAAGAAGGTGCAGTTGCCGGGGGCGACGTACATCACGGTGGGCGGGGCGACGGAGGCGAGGGACGCGGCGCGGCGCGAGATTCTGGTGTGGTCCCTGGTGGCGGCGGTGGGGATTGTGATGCTGCTGTACATGGTGTTTCGGAGCACGCGAAACATGCTGCTGGTGCTGGCGAATCTGCCGTTTGCGCTGGTGGGCGGGGTGGCGGCGGTGGCGCTGTCGGGGAACAAGGTTTCGGTGGGGTCGCTGGTGGGATTTGTGACGCTGTTCGGGATCACGATGCGGAACTCGATCATGATGATTTCGCACTTCGAGCATCTGGTGCGGCAGGAGGGCGAGACGTGGAACCTGCAGGCGGTGATTCGCGGGTCGAGCGAGCGGCTGACGCCGGTGCTGATGACGGCGATTGTGACGGCGCTGGGGCTGCTGCCGCTGGCGGTGGGACGCGGGGCGGGGCGTGAAATTGAGGGGCCGATGGCGATGGTGATTCTGGGGGGCCTGGCGACGTCGACCGTGCTGAATCTGCTGGTGCTGCCGGCGCTGGCGCTGCGGTTTGGGAAGTTCCGGGCGGCGGACGAAATTTAGGGGATTTTGGGGTTCGTTCGGGGGGGTAAACGGGGGGTAAATGGGTTCAAACTGGGTTCGAAATGGGTTCAAACGGGGGGTGTTTGGGATGGTTCCGTTTGGCGATTTCGCTTTGGAATCAGTGAGATCGCTGGGTTCGTTTGGACAAAAATATTTTGCGCGGGGAAACCCAGGGATGGCGCAGGGCCGGGGGAGTATCGAATTTTCGTTTCGGATGCACATAGGCCGCTCTCGATTGTGATTGGAGCAGGCGGAGTGCGCAGGATGTGGCGGGGTGGGCGCTAAGTTGCTGAATCGCCGGGGAAAATATCGTCGTGCCGCGTGTGACGAGGTTTGGCGGGTGCCCTGCAAAGTTCGTAGCTTTGCATGTTGAGGGCGACCTCGTGGAGGCCGGTTTTGGGGTGGGGATCGGTTCGGATGACGGTGCCGGAACAGCTCATTTGCAGGGGTTCGGCGCTTTGGGAGACCTCGACGGCGTAGGCGATGGTGGCTCCGGGTTTGAGCGTGGCGGCGGTGAGGAGGCGGACGCCGAGTGAGCTGATGTCGCGGGTGGTGCCGGTGAGGTGGACGGGGTGGCCGTCGACTTCGAGGATGTCGACGCGGAGTTCGAGGTTGAGGCGTTTTGCGGCGCGGCGTTCCATGTGGACCGGCCTCCTTTGGCACTGCGGCTGGCACGGGCCTGGGGGCGGCGTGCCGGGATTTGCGGTGGTGGTTTGGTTATAGCATCGGGCTTGAGTGGGGCCAAGGGGTGGGGTACTGGAACCTGGGGGACGCAAGGAATGGAAGCCGCGCCTCCGCTTCAGCCCCCGGCTGCGACCGTTCCTGTCAGGCGGCTTCCAGCACGCGCATTTCGATGCGCAGGCCTGCGGCTGTGGCCATGTTGACAAGCGCGTCGAGGGCAAACAAGTTGATCTTGCCGCGAATCAAGTCAGAGACGCGCGGCTGCGTTACGCCGAAAAGCCCGGCCGCCTGGGCCTGACTCATTCCGGTGCGCGCGATGTGATCCTTCAAGGCGAGCATCAGCTCCGAGCGCAGCTTCATGTTGACGGCCTGCTCGGGGGTATCTTCGATGGCATCCCACACGCTGGTAAAACGCTGTTTGTTCATTGCCCAGACTCCTTCAATAACTCACGGTAACGCCGGGCGGCAAGCTCCAGATCCGCCTGGCTGGTTTTCTCGGTCTTCTTCGGAAAGCAGTGCAAAACGTAGATTGCATCAGCGAATTTCGCCACATAAAGGATGCGAAATGCGCCGGCCTCATCCCGAATTCGAATCTCCGTGACACCCCGGCCCACTGAGGTCATGGGCTTCCAGTCGTCCGGTTCCCGACCATTTTGCACACGGTCCAATTGGTGGCCGGCCTCACGCCTCGCTGTCAGCGGGAAGGCCCGCAGGTCTTCCAGCGAACTGCCGCAAAACTCGACCGGTTTGGAATCAGCCACGCCCCATAGTATACAAAGTTTTGTATGTAAGGCAAAGTGGTTATACGTGTGATACGGCGCGTAGTTAGACGGAACATATCGGGCGAACAGAATTTATCTGGCGCGTGGCATAACTTCGAGGGCGATGCGTTCCGTGGCATTGAAGCGAGAGACTTGCCGCGCCCGGGCCAGCGCGTTGGGTGACAACGCCAGCGACGGGGCCTGGAAAAACCGGGGCTTCACGCCCTATCCTTTTAGCGATACAACCTGCCCTGCCGGTTCGGTCGGACGCGCTTCAATTTATGCCAGGTGGGAGGGCATTCAAAGGTCGCTTGAACTGGGGGGGATCATGCGCTCGCCATCCCTATTTATGTCAAATTACGTGATGGCTACTTTCCCGGAGGATGCGGATATGACCAGCTATCTGGTCGCGACCAAGCCCGATGCGGCGGTTCATGAGAAGCCTGAGCTGACATCCTCAGTCTTGACCAGACTGGACTATCAAATTGTGGCGGCGATTGGCGAGGGCTCGAAATGGCAGAAAGTCGAGTATCGACCAGGCGAAGTTGGGTATGTGCTTTCTGCTGATCTCAACAGGCCTACCGGCTACAGTATCGACCTGCATTTGAGCAAAGGAAGGTGGCGGATCAATGCGATCATCAACTACTGCGACTGAGTGCAGGGGCCGTCCCATGAATGGAGTTTTAAGGGCGAAAGGTAGCTGGCATATTCACGGTAGTCGACCATACGTCGCGTTCTGCCAACTGAGATAATCGTACCAATGGATCGAGGCAAGCGGCTATCGCGGGGCAATATTATCGGCAAGAAAGGGGAAATGGCCTTCGAACAATGGGCCCTTGATAATCAACTTTCGCCGAATAAGGCCGACACGGATTTGGGGGTGGACTACTTCTGTCAGATCATGCGGGCAGTATCGGGGTCCAAATCGCTGGAGGGTGCAGGTTCCATCCTGGCAGCTCAGGTTAAGACGGTGGAAGATTCTGAGAGGCCAAGACTCGTACTCAACCGTATTGATGCAACTGATCTTTTGCGACAAACGCAAACAACATGTTTATTCGGTCTGTGCCTTGCAGACGGTAGCGTTCACTTTCAATTCTTAACTAAGAATTTCATCGATCTCTTGACTGAGTTTCTAGAAGGGGAACGAAAAGAGCTAACCATCCCTTATCGGCAGATGTCGAGTGATGGCGCACACTTTGCCAAGCTCTTAGGCAAGTACTCGAACCCCTACGAACAACTACAGTTGAGAATTCATCTCGTAACACGACGTGTAAGAAACGCGATTGTAGGTGCGAAGCTAAGCGTTCAATCCTACGAAGAAGGCACTGTCCTGCAGGTGTTTGTGCCATGGGAGGCATCCGCATTCACTGTTGAGTCGTCTCTCCGTGACAGCGTACGTTTGAGGGTCCTTCGTGGAGGAGGGATAAGCTCCGACGTTGCGGGTGTCCAACTTCATCCCGTCATTATGGAGGCACTAAATGACATGGGCGGTGCTTCGTTGAATGTGACCTCGGTCGCGGAGGAGATAGTTAACGTTGGTATTCAGTATCAGGGAGTAACAGCGACTGAGCGTTTTTCACGTTACCGGTACGAAAGTGAGATTGCGTATGTACATCGCGCTGGGCTCCGCCTCACATACGATACGCAGCCTACGCGGATAGATGAAGCTTATGTTCACAGGTTGGAATGCGAGATCTTCGAGCCGCTCCATCGAGTTCCGCTTAAGGGGAAAGTGCTAGTCTTTTTCGGTCTATTTAGGCCAGGCGCCATATTGTCACTTCGGCCCGACCTGAGCCTGCCACTTGCGTCCTTCGGCGACAGCCTCGAACATTTGGGAGAAGCCATGGGCCCAATTCCTCATCTTTGCAAGGCACTGGGCCTGAGCCTCTCGCGGTGCGCGCTCCCTGATCTCAAGGACGAAGAATTTGTGAGAAGCGCTTGGTTTCTCGAAGCACTGCTGTTGAAAGGTATCGACATCGGACGGATGGTTCGGGGCTTTGTCTTGGGTCCAGCTGCGGATCTGCCCATCGAGCAGGTTCCGACATCTCCGATCTCTATCTCTGTTCCAGTCGTCCTGAACTGGAAGGACAGAGGGATCACGGTTTGGATAGAGTGTGACGGAGTGGCTTTCATGCACGGAGACCTGATTTGCGGTGTCCAGTTCACCCGCCAGCGGAGTTGGAAGATCGCGAAAGGCCAACGGCACTCGAAGTCAAAAGCTCCCGAGATGTGGATCTCACGCGAATGGCCAGCAATACCGATAGGTGACAGCCTGAGTGGCACGCATACGTTATCTCTTGAGCCGTGCAACTCACGCTCACTGGAGGCCGTCATCATTTCGGTCAAAGACGTCACTTAGTAACCACGGTGAGTTATGAAGGGGCGCACCGATATTAAGACAAGGTGACGGTGGAAGCGGATCTATCGTGATAGCCTCTTCCGAGAGATCAGAGGATTTTGGTTTTGTTAGTGAAACGGCCGTGAATGATGGGCCGAGCGGGTGACCTGCCCCCTAAATCCGCATACCGCAGAGTACAACAGAGTCGGGTAATTTAGTAAGTCAATTCGCCCTCCTCAACGGAGTGGTCGCGGGAAGGTGAGCGGGGTCAAGGTTTCGCGGAGCGAACCCGAAGGGTTGCCTTGACGCCGTTCGCTCTTCCCGCATACAGGCAGCGGTGGAGGGCGAAGTGACGCTGTTCCAGTTTTTCGCAAAAGCCAGTGGGGCCTGGTATCCCAGGCCCGAATGCGGTCGTACTTCGTTGTAGTCGCGCCGCCAGTCGGCGGCCTCCCGTCGGGCTTCGAACAGGTTCCGGAAGCTCATTGTGTTCAGGAACTCGTCCCGCAGGGGATTCGGCGGGCACGACGACGTTCGTTTACGACGCCGATGGGCAGTTGGCGGTGGCTTATGGAGGGGCTGGAGCGGCCACGGGAACGACGTGGCTGACGGACGATCAACTGGGGTCAACGCGAGTGGTGACGGATGCGGGCGGGAGTGTTGTCAGCAGGCTGGATTACCTTCCGTTTGGGGAAGAGATTTCGGGGACGGTGCGGAATGCGCGCAGTGGGGTGGTTGGGTATTCGACTGATGGCGGGGTGAAAGTTAAGTTTACCGGCAAGGAACGGGATGCCGAGACGGGCCTCGATTATTTCGGGGTTCGGTATTTCTCGGGGGCGCAGGGACGCTTCACCAGCCCGGATACTCCATTTGCAGATCAGGATCCCGAAAGCCCGCAAACATGGAACTTGTATGCTTACGGCCGTAACAACCCGCTCGTCGGGAGAGACGACGACGGTCACGCCTGGCACATTGTCGGTGGGGCAGTGAGTGGATATCTCATCGGCGGGGGTATCGAACTCGGGAAGCAGCTGATCAAAGGGGAATTGATCGATTTTCAAAGGATCAATGCGAAGGGCGTGAATGGTGCAGTCGTAGGGGGAACTGCCGCAGCGACAGGGGGACTCTCCATTATAGGTGCCGCCGGTGCGATGGGCTTTGCGAGTATGACGGGTGGCGCAATTGAGCGCTCACTCGATGGAGACAGCGGAACGGCAGCACTTGATCCAAAACTGATGACGGCAGACGCGGTTCTTGGAGCGGGATTCGGCGCGGCGTCACAATATGGGCGGCAAATGGCCGCTCAGGCCCTCGAGAAGACTGGGGAATTCACCCAGAAGATCACGCGAGGGGAAAGCCTGCGGGACGCTGGTCGTGCTGCAACCGACGCGGCGAAGGTGAGGAAAGGGCAAGCGATCATAGACGCAGCCAAGTCAGCGGTGCGCAAGCGGGTTGGCGACCCGGCGTCGACTCCTCTTACGATAAAGCAGGAGACGGCGTCAGAGATCATCTCGGTGCTACGGCAGGAGGAACTCAAGCGAAAGAGATTGGAAACTCAGCAATGAGGAATCGTGGCGCGGGCCCCAACGACCCCATGCTCTCTTCCGGTTATTCAGCAGGCACGAAGGCTGCATTTGTCACAATCGGTGTGGTGGGCACCTCGCTTCTTGGGGCCGGATTTGTGAACTACCCGGACAGGGTCAACTCCTCTACGGTACTGCTCGCTGTTGCCATTGTGACCGTATGGGCGTGCGCTTTACTCGACGCTTTCAATAGGCGAATTTGGCTGCTGAACGACCACATCGTTTACCGGAACCTCCTCTGGTGTCAAGCCATGATCTATTATCGGGACGTTACTGAGATGAAGGAAGGGGGGGACCGAGTCATATTGAACGCTACAGGCGGACGGTCCGTGACTATCCTTCGCAGAATGGAGCACTTCCATGAAATCGCTTTCATACTGGCATCAAGGACAGGCCATGTTCGGTCGAACCGACAGCGATGAACCTGGAGTTCGCTGAGGGACGGATGCAGACGAGCACGCTGAACGGGGCCGTGACGACTTATGTCTGGGACGCGGACGGGCGGCGGGTGATGAAGCGAACGGGCAGCGCAACGACGACGTTCGTTTATGACACGGCGGAGCGGCGGATGAGGCGACGGTCCCTCCTGTCGCTCGCTGATTGCAGTCGGCTGTGAATTGTACCGGATCAACAGCAGGACTCAGAACGTAGCCTCGATTACTTCGGAGGCAGGGGCGGGACTGCGGCAGTCAAGGCCGAGCGCAGCTCGCGCCAAGGGTTGCCTTACCACGCGCTTCAATAGCTGAGGCCGAAGCCGAAACCGTAGAGGGTGTCGGCCTTCGGGTATCCGGCTTTGTCGGGTCGCTTTTTGGCGATGGCTTCGAGGTTGTTGGCTAGCGAGAACGGGAGGCGTCCCTGCGGTTTCACTTTGCCGGACAGGACATCCATCAGTGCGGGTTCGCTGACGCCGAAGCTGGCCACGATGGCACCGGCATCGAGCAGGCCGCTGGCCTTATCGAGCACGTAGGGGTGGCGGAAGTAGATGACGAGAATGGTGTTCTTCGGGCCGACCTCGCGCATGATCGCCTGAATGGTCGCGAGGCTGGGCTGGATGGACCAGGACGCGGAGGCGGCCATCGCGGTGAATGACAGGTTGCCGGTCTCCCAGGGGAAAACGCCGCCGAAGCGCATGCCCGCGTCGATGCAGGCGGGTTTGGTTGATGCGGAGCCTTCGGCATAAGCAGCGGGGTCCACGCAGCGATCCTCCGAACCCCATGGCTTGTTCGTGAGCGGGTTCCGGTGGGCGGGATTGAGGCCGGTGGCGGGGTCATCACTCCGGTACGTTCCGCCGACTTTCTGGTCGGCCAACGCGGTAACCGAGATTATGGCGTAATCGTGTCCGGCGGCGGAAGGCCGAGGCGCACCACCTGCGACGTTGCCGTCGGTGACGGTAAACCCGTATTTTTCGAGGCCCGCTTTGGTGAGGTTGCCGGCGATGTAAACCTTCGCGTTCGCTTTCAGGGGCAGAGGTTTCGGCGCGGCAAGCTCGCCCGCGTTGCGCAGCAGGACCAGCGATTTGCGCTGAATATCGAGAGCAACGGCGCGGCTGCGCTCACTGTCGAAGATGCCGGCGACGCGCGCGGTATCGACATAAGGGTTCTCGAATAGGCCCAACTGGAACTGCTCTTTGAGGAGTCTGCGAACGGCTTCGTCCAGGCGAGTTTCGCGCAGGAGGCCGTTCTGCACGAGGTCGAGGATGACCCGCTTGTCGTGAAAGCCGGAGAGGACGTCCACGCCACCATTCACGGCGGCAGCGACACGCTCGGGAACGGACTTCTTTTCGAGACCCCAGGCACGGTCGTTGACGATACCGGTATCGGAGTTGACGTAGCCCTGAAAACCGAGCTTGCCGCGAAGGAGGTCGGAGACGATTTGTTTCGAAAAGGCGAAGCCGGTCTGCTGGTAGACGACGCCCTGGTAAGTGAGGTTTTTCGGATCACCGTTCGGGCCGCGGCCGGCGGTGGGGACGCCGTAGTAGGGCATGATGGCCGAGACACCGGCATTGATGGCGGCACGGAACGGCTTGAGGTGATACGCGAAGCTGGCCTGGGATTGATAGACCTGCTGCTTGCCGAAGGTGTAGTGGGGATCGAGGCCGTCTTCCTGGGGGCCGCCGCCGGGGAAATGTTTGACGGTGAGAGCGACGGCCGAGGCGGGCGTGACGGAGGTGCCGTCGCGAACCACGTCGCCCTGGAGACGCTGGACGAGGGTGCGGATGATGTTGGCGGAGAGGTCGGCGCTTTCGGTGAAGGTTTCGTGGCCGCGGAACCAGCGGGGTTCGGTGGTGAGGTCGGCCATGTAGCCGTACATGCCGCGAAGGCCGACGGACTGCCACTCCGCGCCCATGACGTCGGCGAAGTTGCGGATGACGGACATGTCCCCTGCGGCGGGGCGCTTACCGGTTCGGGCGGCCTCTTCTCCGAGGGCGGCTGCGGCGAGGCCGGCTTCTTTGGGGAAGGCGGTGAAGGCACCGGCCGCTTCGCTGATGCCGAAGCGGGTGTCGGGGTCAATGTGATTACGGGCGTTGGACTTGAACACCATCGGAATACCGAGGCGCGAACGTTCGCGGAGTTCCTGGACGGAGTTGGCGAAGGTCGCGAGTTCGAGGGGAGATACCTGGCCGCCGCCGAAGCCGCCGGGACGGGGCTGACCGCTGCATACCGGGGTGAGGGTGACGGTGTTCCGCAGGATGGCGCGGGTCATGTTCTGCGTTGCGATCTCGGTGGCGGATTCGGGGGCGAGGGCGCCTTTGCAACCGGCGTTGAGGGAGTCGATGAGCATCATGCCGGCCTTCTCGTCGACGGTCATGCGGGCGAGGAGATCGTCGATTCGCCGGGCGACGGGGAGACGCCAGTCTTCGTAAGGGTCGAGTTGGGCGTTGCCGTTGGAGTCGCGGAATTTGTAGCCATCGACCTGGAGGATCTGGCGGGTGTGGGCGGCGACGACGGGCTGAACGGGGTGGTCGGCGGCGGGCAGGGCCAGACTGACTAGCGTGAGGAGGCCGAGGGCGAGGAGGCAGGGGGTGGATTTTCTGTTCATGGTTGCGTCACCTTGCGGCTTCCTCCGGTCCAGCGGGGAGGCCATTTCGATATTAGCCGGGTGGCGTGGCTTCGGAAACTGAAATCGGCGAAGGGTGACGGCACACTGCGGGACAACTGCATCACGATGTGGGAATGGGGGCTGGCGGTGCGATTCCGACGGGGCGCTACTGTGCGGTTACGAAGGGGAATGAGGGCGATTTGAGGTTTTTCACTGGAATCATCCATGTAGACTATGGGGGTGCGTTGCGTATTCCGAAATTGCCATTGCTGCGGGATTAGTTTCACGGTCAGGCAGGCCATTCCGGCGGCGGTGTTGCTGCTGACGGGACTTTTTCTGACGGTCCTCAGTTTCGCTCAAAGCGGGTCGGGGGCCGCGCCGTTTGCGGGCGGTGCCGAGTTTATACAACAGAACTGCGTAGCGTGCCATAACTCGGCGAATGGCATCGCGAAAGCGGCCGGACGTTTGGATCTGGCCGGGCTGAAATACGAGCCGACGAACGCGGACAATTTCAACACGTGGATCAAGATTTTTGATCGGGTATCGGCTGGCGACATGCCCCCGGCCGGAGTTCCCCGCCCCCGGGCTGCGGCCCTGGCTCAGTTCGAGAACGGCCTTGCCGGAGCTCTCACGTCGCACGAACGCGGTGTGGCCGCAGTGCGCGGCAGAGCGGGATTGCGTCGGCTGAACGCCTATGAATATGAAAACTCCATTCGTGATCTGTTCAACGTAGCCTGGGCGCAGATCAAGGGGAAACTACCCCAGGACAGCGAGGCCTACCGCTTCAACAAGATCGGCTCCGCGCTGGATGTTTCGCATGTCCAGCTTTCCCGCTATATGAGTTCGGCGAATTACGCCATGCGGGAGGCGATGGCTGCGAAACTGGTGCAGCCACCCACAACCACCACGCGCATTTACGCGCGGCAGGAGCCCACCCTGCGTGCCTTCCGGGCGCGCGAGGGCAATACACGCTACGACCGGCTGAATTTTCCGGTGCTCGATTCGCATGCGCAGCCGGAGGTGCGTGCAGGGCGCGCGCCGATCACGAGTCCGGAATTGAAAGAACGGGAAGCGGTGGGCAGAGTGTCCAGTATTTTCTCGGATGCGGGCGGGTTCAGCTGGAGCAGCTTCCGGGTCCCGGCGGCGGGTCGCTATCGGATCCGGGTGAAGGGTTACACGATCCACGTGAGCGGCGGTGGCGTTGACCATTGGAATTATGAAGGCTTCGGTGCGGAGAAGACGGCGTACCTGTATGCGCCCACTTATCACCGGCCCAACAGCGATGAGGTGTGGCCGGGGCGGCGGAATGAACCAATCGGTGTTTACGCGCAGAGTTCGGGACAGTCGCGTCCGCTGGCCGAGTTCGATTTGACGCCGCAGCCTTCCGTGAGTGAAGTGGAGGTCCTGCTGGGCGCCAACGAAGTGATCCAGACGGATGCGATGCGCCTGTTTCGGACTCGTGTGAATGGCACAGAAGAGCAATATATGAACCCGCTGGCGAAGGCGGATGGCATGCCTGGAGTGGCATTCCAGTGGCTGGAGGTGGAGGGGCCGCTGTACAACGAGGCCGCTGATTCCGGGTACCGCCTGATGTTTGGCGAGTTGCCGATGCGTCGACTGGGGAAAGACGAAACGGGCGGCGTGACGCTACAGGTAGTGGCACCACCGCCGGCGGCGAACGAGGGCGGCGGGGCACCGGCGGGATTCCGGGGGCGGGGTCCGCGAACGCAGGATGTCGCCGTTGAAGTGAAGACCGAGCATCCGCGGGAAGACGCGGAACGGCTGCTCCGTTCGTTCGTCGCGAGGGTTTACCGCCATCCCGCCGACGAAGCACAGATGAAACGCTTTGTAGACCTTTACAACCAGCAATACGAACTGGGGCACGGTTTCACGCCGGCCCTGCTTTCCGCGTACACGGCGGTTCTTACCTCGCCGGGCTGGCTCTATGTGGAGGGAAAGCCGGGCAAGCTGGACGACTACGCGCTGGCGACCCGGCTGGCGCTGTTTCTGTGGAACTCGGAGCCGGATGCGGAGCTGCGAAAGCTGGCGGCGGCGGGACAGTTGCACAATCCCGCCACTCTGCGAGCGCAGACGGACAGGCTCCTGAGCGACGGGAAGGCCAGGCGCTTCATTGATGCATTTACGGACTACTGGCTGGATCTGCGGAAGATTGATGACACGTCTCCCTCCACCACGCTGTACAACGATTACGAGCTGGACGACCCTCTGAAACTTGCGGCGGTG
Source organism: Bryobacterales bacterium (assembly GCA_947467185.1). GTDB lineage: Bacteria > Acidobacteriota > Terriglobia > Bryobacterales > Bryobacteraceae > BOG-234. The sequence continues at coordinate 1,192 of CANIHR010000044.1, read as the reverse complement.
GAAGAGACGCGGCTCTTTGTGCAGGAACTGGTGAACCGGAATCTTCCGGCACGGAACGTGATCGATTCCGATTTCACTTTTCTGAACGAGCGACTGGCGCAGCATTACGGCATACCCGGAGTTGCCGGAGTGGCGATGCGAAAGGTGACGCTGCCGAAGGATTCGGTGCGCGGCGGCCTGATGACGCAGGCGAGCGTGCTGAAAGTAACGGCGAATGGCACGACCACGTCACCGGTACTTCGCGGCGTATGGGTGATGGAGCGGATCCTTGGGTATCGAACCGCTCCGCCGCCCGGGGTTCCCGCGATTGAACCGGATATCCGCGGTGCGGTCACGATTCGGCAGCAACTGGATAAGCACCGCGCCGATACGATGTGCGCGGCCTGCCATCGGAAGATCGATCCTCCGGGATTTGCGCTGGAGAGCTTTGACGTGATGGGGGGCTTCCGGGATAAATACCGCGTGTTTGCCGACGGGGCGAAGCCGGAAGCGGGACTGGGGCTTTCGGGGCAGCCGTTCGCGTTCCGCTACGGGCTGGATGTGGATTCGGCGGGGACTTTGACGGATGGCAGGTCGTTCCGAAACATCCGGGAATTCAAACAACTCCTGTTGAAGAACGACGCCGAAACGGTGGCGCGAAATCTGGCGGGACAGCTGATCACATTTGCCACCGGCGCTCCGGTCGGCTTCAGCGATCGCCCGCAGGTGCAGAAGATTCTGGATAAGACAGCCAGCTCAGGCCATGGAGTCCGCAGCATGATTCATGGCATTGTTGAGAGCGAATTGTTTCAAACGAGATAGGGTTCGAACGGAGAACATGATGGCTGGACCAGCGGAAAACAATCGAAGCGTACCGGGTCGCCGGCTCTCGCGGCGCACGCTGCTGCGGGGAGCGGGAGTGAGCCTGTCACTGCCTTTGCTGAACGTGATGACGCCTTTGGCCCGTGCGCAGAAGGTGGCGACGCCGAGACGCATGTTCGGAATTTGCAACAACCTGGGGGTTCTGGCGAGCGAGTTTTTTCCGACCAGCACGGGGCGGGATTACACGCCGTCACCCTACCTGAAGATTCTGGAGCCGTGGCGTAATGATTTCACGGTCATTTCGGGAGTATCCCACCCGAATGTGGACGGGGGGCACCCTGCCGATATCAGCTTTCTTACGGCGGCGCCCCACCCGGCGAGCAGTTCTTTT